>NZ_QOVX01000023.1:0-83247 GCF_008365395.1 Neorhizobium sp. P12A
AACAAACGCATGCGCCGAAGCCGTAAGGCTTCGAAAGCTGCATGCGAAAACAAATAATCTTCTCTGAGCGAAAACGGCCCAAAGCCGATCAAAGGGCCGCTTAAAAGCGGCCTTTTTGCTTTTAGACCGTAGATTCTCTGTAAGGGCGAAATACGGAGACGTCCTACGGGATCGAATGCAAGCATTCGACCCGGTCGAGCCGACAGACCGCTAAAGCGGTCCATCGGTTCACGACGAGCCGCTTTGCGGCTCGCGTGTCGCGGGGTGGAGCAGCCCGGTAGCTCGTCAGGCTCATAACCTGAAGGCCGCAGGTTCAAATCCTGCCCCCGCAACCAAAAATTTGAAAGACTATCAAGACTTTATCGGCCTCCCAAGTGGAGGCCGAAGTCGTTTTTAGGCTTAGCACAACGCTAGCACAAAACCGGGCCGCGATTTGACGGCTCCCTTGCTCCTGTGATTCCCTGCTCCCATAGCGAAGTAACAAAGTGAACAGGGGCGGTGATGGTAAGCCATGAAATCCTCGCGGGAATGGTCCACGTCTAGACACCCGAACGGGTGTCGTCACGAATTGCTTGTCAATTCGTCAGCCCGCTTGGCGGGCCAGCACAAGGGACCACGCCCTCGCTCTTGCCGGTCACTGACAGCTTGTCGGTGGCCGGCTTTATTCGCCGGTAGATGTAGATGACCGCGGATTCATTCGAAATACGGAGTTTTGTGGAGAATATTGACAATATTTGCTACCATACCCATACTTAAAAGAGAACGAAAGGATAAACGCATGGCTTCGGGTAGCATTCACGTCAAAGTCAGTGGTGCATTGCAGGATCATATCCAGCAGCAAATTGGCGATGATGGGCTATACGAAAATGCCAGCGAGTATATTCGCGCCTTGATCCGCCGCGACTTGCAAACGCGGGACGAGGCGTGGGAAGCCTTGCAAAAAGAACTGGCGCCCGCAATGCAGGCTAAAGACAGCGAATTCATCGCGGTCTCTGCCGAAGACGTTATTCGCCGTAACAAGCGCCTTTAACCATGGCGGGATATCGCTTTTATCCTCGTGCGGACGCCGCACAGGACAGGATTTGGCGTGATACGTCCGATAGATGGGGCGAAGGACAAGCTGATACCTATATCCGTGGCCTGCATTCTCACCTTGAGCGTCTTTGCAAAAGCCGCCTAGTCTGGCGGAAACTTCCTCAGAAGTTGGCGGTGCCTTCCGATGTGACGAGGAAGGCCTTTTTCAGCCGATATGAACATCACTACGTTTTCTTCCGCGAACTGGACAACGGCGATCTCGGTATCATGAGCATCTTGCATGAGAAGATGGATTTGCCGGTTCGGTTGAGGGAAGACCTGCACGCTTTGCATTCCAAGGATGAGGACGGCGATCAAAGCTAAGGCCAGCGGGTGATAGAAATGGTGGACGAACCCCTTAATGAAACCAAACCTCTTCATACTCTTAACGCACGCGGCAATATCCTGCTTGAGGTAGTGCGCGATCAAGTCAAGTTATCCCCGGAGCGGATGCTTCGCGAAATACAGTGGCTTCGCCATTCGGTCGAAGAGGCTCTTGCGGGAAAGGGTATTCGATACGACGATTTGAAAACGGCCCTTGTTCCCGATCACAAACGGAGGGAGATGGCGCTCGTCTTTGATAGCCGCGCGATCGAGCGAAGCTGGTATGGACTAGCGGTATTTCGTTATCTCATTCCACTCTTCAGCAAAGATGGTAATCATTCGGTTTTAGCCGGTGACTACATAGGCGGCTATGGACAACAGCCGTTCCTTCTCGAAGCCATGTCGAATGCAGTGGTGTTCGCGCGAGATGTCGATTTCGAGCATCGCGGCCAATTCTTCGTCGTCTATATCAACAATCTGACGGACGCGATGATTCAGCAGTTCCACCAAGGTCTGCTCGATTGGAAACCCTATGTCGGTTATGCCGATACGACCTACACGTCAGTTTTCAAAACGCTGCTATCCACCATGTTGGCGAACGTGTTTCTCAAGCACAGAAAGTTCATAATCCAAGGGCATGAGGACGATCGCCCTAACACGGAAAACGTCAAAATGTGCGGGTATCCCTTCGAGTAGTTTGGATTTGACTGCGTCAGTACATCGAGCGTCCGCATAACCATCGCAGCAGCCGAGGCATAAGCAACCTGGAAATAGGCGGCTCTCTGGTCGATCCCGAGATAGCCTTGCTGAATCCACTCGGCGGTCCCGCTGGCCCAGATATTCTCGTACCGACGACAGAATGTTTTCTTCTGCTCGTCCTGCAATCCCTGCGAAGGCGACGATTGGCGCGAACCTTTACCGTGCCAGATTTGCGGAAGACTGGTTAGTGCATATCGGTGGTACATTGTTCCTGCAGTCTACGTCTGCAGCCGGAAATGCAAGGTGCGCCGCAACACAATCCAGAGATTGCAACATCGTATCCGCACGCACACCACATTCCGTTGCAAGTTATGCGGCAAGGCCTTCACCCCTATGCGCAATACCGCTCATTATTGCTCGAATACATGCAGACAAAAGGCCTACCTGCGGCGCTGTGGCATATCGAGCCTCGAAAGCTCACTTCGCGATCAACAATGCCCCTTTTGCCTGAAGATTTTCAGACCGATTGGCCCCAACGCTCTTTACTGCTCCAACACTTGCAAGCAACGGGCCTATCTTAAGCGACGCGCCCTCAAGTCTCTTGATAGCGCCTTCGATCATTGTGTTCGACACGTTTGAACCAAGGGCCCTGGCGACGAATGCTGAGGACAGCGCCCGTTTTCATCCTATACGCTATCTTTTTCACGGGGGTGGACTAAAGCCGCGTCGCACCCGCCGAAGCAATCCTCAGTGAATCGCCCCGTGTCGATATCGCCGCGCGTCGGGCCAGCTATGCCGAGCAGGATTGGACACGCTTCGACGAGACTACCGATCCGTACACGCCGGAGCAGACTGCGGCCGAGCGGCAGCAATAAGCGAGAGAAACGTTTGTCCAGCCGTCCCTTGGTTGATTCTCGCGATGACAGGTTCAGTCAGAGCAATCATAAAGGCATCTGCCTCTCGCAGAATTTCGCGAATCCTGCCAATGATTGTCCATGAATGACCCCAATATCGTGCCCGAACTCCTGCGCGCAGCGAATATTATAGAGCGGTGTGTCATCTGAAATCGCGTGGAAATGGCGGTCTTTCGCTACAATATCCCCGAAATGCTCAACAGCCGTTGACGAAAGGCATTACGTTTACCGCCGGCGAGACGAGCGAGGATGGCTTTTCGCAGATCATCGATTGTACAAGCGCAGGGTCAACCATGCCGGCGTCAGCGGCGGCGCCACCGCGAAACATTATGTGCAATCTCAGCGCCCCTGCAGCGCCCTCCCATCCACCTGTTCAATCGCAAGGCCAAGATGGGCCATGGCGGTCGGCGCGATATCCACGATCGAGGTAGTGTCGGTAACCGTGCGACCTCCGGAAAATCCCCGGCCGGTCGCCATCAGGACCGGTCGGGTCTCGAACGCTCCGCGTCCGCCATGCACGCCGCAGTGTTGGCGGATATCGTCTTCGGTTTCGGAAAAGCGGACCGCCATGGCCGACAGGCCCGGAACGCCGTTGATATTGGTACCCTCGGTCTTTGCCATGTCGATTGCGAGAATGTCGTCTGAGGGAATCTGACCGAGGCTTGCGAGATACTCGCCCATGAAAACCTCTCGAACCCAGGGCTGCTCCCTCAGCCAGTGGGCCGCTTCGTCACGCCGCGCCAGAGCGTCACCACCGAAATGGATGAATGCCGAGCCGCCCTGGGGCGTCACGATGACTTCAGGGCTTTCGAGCTCCTTCTTGAAGCCGGCCTGGAAAAGCCGCCGTTCAACGGGAATAACCTCCGTTACCGCCTCATGCCCATGGTCGGAACCGACCATGAAAAGCACGTCATGGCCGTCGTCGCGAAGCCGCTCAACCGCCTGCGCAACGCGCCCGACGAGCAGGTCTGCTCCGCGCAATGCGTCCAGATGGATGTCGCTGCCGAGGGGAGCCGCGTGCATGGACTT
Source organism: Neorhizobium sp. P12A (assembly GCF_008365395.1). Taxonomy (NCBI): domain Bacteria; kingdom Pseudomonadati; phylum Pseudomonadota; class Alphaproteobacteria; order Hyphomicrobiales; family Rhizobiaceae; genus Neorhizobium; species Neorhizobium sp. P12A. Next base: position 4,041 of record NZ_QOVX01000023.1, read on the forward strand.
GTCGGGCTCGGAAAGCCAAAGCGTTGCGGTGGAGGGACGCATACCATCGAGCGCGGTCAGGAAGCGCTCGGTCATGATCGCGTCGCCCTCGGCGCCGGAAGGCGAGGTGATCTGTTCGCCGGTCGGGATTCGGCCGGGACCGTAGCAAAGCTCCCGATGGAACATATGGCCATGTCCATAGCTGTCGTGGAAGAATGCCGCCCCCGGGGAGACATTCGCCGATATGATGGCGCCGTTCAGTCCGGCGACGCGTTCGGCAAGCGCCGGTCGCGTCAGCATCCTGCCGAAGTGGCGACGGTAGGTATCGTAGAATTCCGGTTTGCCGGCATCGTGGAACTCGTGTCCGCCGGGAATGGGAAGACCGACCGAATTGCCGCGCAGACCGTGATGAAGCGGATAGCTGCCGGTTGCAATGGCTGCCGAGGAAGCCCTGGTCGCAGATGGGAAGATGCCGCGATGGTTGTCAAACCAGGTTCCCGTCCGCTTCAGCGCCGCCATCTCTGGCGTCGTCGCGTCCGAAATGAAATCCGGACGATTACCGTCACAGATAACGATGACGACCATGGGGTGGCGCATGGGGAACTCCAATCATGTCTTGCATGTCAAAGGATGCTGAAACGTCGCCGGCATGTGTTTTCATCCCGGCGACCGATTTCTTCAGGGATTGACCGGGCCGATCAGCGATCAGGCCTGGGAGAAGCGAAGATTGTCCGGCCGCAGATCCATGAAGTAGAAGGTGGTTGGACGCCAGGCGATGGACTTCTTGATGGCATAGGCCTCGGACGGCTGGTAGAGGATCGTGCCCGGCACTTCCTCTTCCCACTGGTCGAGCATCTTCACGAATAGCGCCTTGCGCTTGGCCGGATCGGTTTCGGCTTCCAGCGCCTTGCCATCCTGGTTGAATTCCTTGGCCGAGGCTGCGTCCCAGACACCAGCCGCCTGGATTTCGCCCGTCGGACCCCAGGCAACCCAGAGGGCGCCGAGAGGATCGGGCAGACGCGTTGAGTTCGACCAGTTGGAGATCTGCGATACCGCCTTGCCGCGCATCTGGGCCGAGGTCTCCACGACCTGCAGCTCGGCATTGATGCCAACGGCCTTCCACATCTCGACGAGGATCTGGGCGGCTTCGAGAGCATTTGTGTAGTAGTCTGCCTGGGTGCGATAGACGATCTTCTGGCCGGTATAGCCGGCCTCCTTCAGCAGCGCCTTCGACTTTTCCGGATCGTAAGGCAGCTTGCGGCCCTCGATATACATCTGGCCATATTCCGGATAGTTGTGGCTTGCCGGAACCTTTGCCTCGCCCTGCCAGAGCGTGTCAACGAGCTTCTGCCGGTCGATGGCGGCGGAGAGCGCCTGACGCACACGCTTGTCCGCCAGCACCGGGTCACGCGTATCGAAGACGAGCACATGCGCGTTGGCGAGCACGACGGAGCGGACGTCGATATCCGGATAACCGCCAACAACGGCTTCCTGATCCGGAGGAACGTTGGTGATCAGGTCGAATTCACCCGAGACCAGGCCGGCGACGCGCGCCGCGAGCTCCGGAATGGCGCGGAAGGTGACGCGCTTCGCCGTCGGCTTGGCGAGGAAGTAATCGTCGAATGCCTCGAGAACGGTTGCATCGTTCTGGTTATGCGAAATGACCTTGTAGGGGCCGGTCGCGACCGGCGCGCGGGAATAAGCTTCAAAGCCCATTTCCTCATAGGCGCGCTTGTTGACGATCCAGGCGCACCAGGACGCAAGACGCTGCTCGAGCAGCACGTCCGGCACGCTGGTCGTGAAGCGGACGGTGTATTTGTCGACGGCCTCGACATTGGAGAGAATGCCGAAATAGGGCTTGCCGCCCGGGATCTGGGCCTTGTCGCCGCGAAGACGGCCATCCCGGAAGGTGTAGGCGACGTCGTCGGCGGTCAGCTCGTCGCCATTGTGGAACCTGACGCCCTGGCGAAGCGTGACGATCAGTTCGGACGGGCTCTTGCGCTCCCAGGCTGTGGCAAGATGCGGTTTCAGCTCGGAACCGCCGCCATCCGGCGAGCCCAGGAAATCGCGGCGTATCAGCGTGTCGAAGATCGAATAGGTGACACGTGTTCCAACGTTTGAAAGCTCGCGCGCCGGCTCGAGCGTTGCCGGCAGGGCGGCAACGGCCACGGTGAAATTCGGCCGGCTGTCGCCAGCGGCGAAGGCGAAGGGAACGTTGAGAACGAAGGGGGCGACAGCGGCCCCCTGAAGCAGCTGACGACGGTTGATCGTATACATGGAGTGCTCCGAATTTTCTGGATAATCTTCGACCGAAGATCCGGTGGGAGGGCCCCTGATAGGCAGTCGAGGTGACAGTGCGGTGACCTGAAAGTGAACTTTAAATGACTATTTTTCAGTCGGTTGCGGCATCTGCCCAGCTATGGCAACCGGGAGTAAAGGTTGCCTCGGAGCCGGATTTTTTGCTCGCATGAACGGGTCGGCCGAAGCCGCGTCGGGTCTGTTCAATCGTCCTTGTCGATGGTCGGATCGAGCTGGTCACGCAGCCAGTCGCCGAACAGGCTCATGGCAAGCGTCGTGAGAAAGATGATCAGGCCGGGGAGCACCGCGATCCACCACGCGTTCAACAGGTAGCGGCGGCCCTCGCCGAGCATCAGGCCGAGCGAGGTTCCGGGCGGCTGAACACCCAGGCCGAGAAAGGAGAGCGAGGTCTCCAGCAGAATAGTACCCGGAAAATTGAGCGTGGCCTGGACGATTAGCGAGGCGGCGATATTCGGCAGCAAATGACGGAAGACGATGCGTCCCGTTCCGGCGCCAAACGCCTCGACAGCACGAATATAGTCTGCCGACTGCTCGGAGAGCGCCAGGCCGCGCGCCAGGCGCGCATAACGTTCCCATCCTTCAAGGCTGACGAGCACGATGAAGAGGATGATATCGTTGCCGAAGAAGGCGAGGAACGCGATGGCGATGAAGAGCGAGGGCAGGGCGGTCTGCACGTCGGTCAGCATCATTGCCGCGACATCGATGATGCCGCGGAACCGACCGGCAAGAAGCCCGATAGAGGTGCCGATCGTCGCGCCGAGCAGGGTTCCGACGGCGGCGATGAGGATCGAGGTGCGCAATGCGTAGATCAATCGGCTCAGGACATCGCGACCGAGATGATCGGTTCCCAGCAGGTGATCGACGCGCCCGCCAAGGAAGACAGGCGGCCGAAAGCGAACTGCGAGATCCTGGGTCGTGTAATGATAAGGAGCAAGGATCCCGGCGAAGATCGCAACCAGGATCACGGCCGCCAGCCAGCCGAGGCAGACGAGAATGACCGGAGGCATCCCGCCGATCTGGCGGCGGCGCTGCAACTGTTCGGTCGTGCTCATCCGGCGCCTCCAAGCGTTCGGGCAAGACTGACTTTCGGGTCCATCAGCGCATGCAGGATATCGACGAAGAAATTGGAAAGAACGATGATCAGGGTGATCATCAGAATGACGGCCTGCACCACGGGCAGATCCCGCATGGTGACGGAATCGACCAGCAGGCGCCCGAGGCCCGGCCAGGCAAAGATGGTCTCCACCACAACAGTTCCGGACAGGATAAGGCCGATCTCGACGCCGAAAAACATCAGCAACGGCACCATGGCGTTCGGCAGCGCATGCCGGAGGATGACCGGCAATTGCCGCAGTCCCTTTGCGCGGGCCGTCCGGATGAACTGCTTACCCATGACCTCGAGGGTTGCTGTCCGGGCGAAGCGAGCGATCCGGCCGGCAAGCGGCAATGCGAGCGTGATCGTCGGCAGGATGAGATGGAACGGGCTGGACGAGCCCGAGGACGGCAAGACGCGCAGCTGAAGTGCAAAGATCAGGATCATCAAGATCCCGAGGAAGAAGACCGGCATCGAATAGCCGAGCACGGCCGCCGCCATCAGGGAGCGATCAACCGTCGTCCCCCGCCTCAGCGCAGCCGCAACGCCAAGGGACAGGCCGATGATCGATGCAAGCAGCAGGGCCGTGCCGCCGAGAAGGAGCGTTTTCGGCATCGCCGCCATGACGGTGTCGGTCGCAGAGGAATCGTCGGAGAAGGATTTGCCGAGATCGCCATGCACCACACGGCCGAGGAAATTGAGATACTGGACGGTGATCGGCTGATCGAGACCCCATTGCACACGATATTCCTGCCGGACATCCGGTGGTGTTTCCGGCGGCAGCAGCTCCTCGGATGGATCGCCGGCAGCGCGCAGGACGATAAAGACCAGGGTGACGCAGAGGAAGAGGGTGATGAGAGAGCGGATCGCCCGGAACCCTATTGCTTTCAAGCTAGATATCATCATGTCAGGAAATCTGTTCGCTGAGCGAAACGGGAGAGCCGATCGATCCGCCCACTGCCTTTGAGGACGCATCCGAAGCGGCCGGCAATGCGCCGGCGAGATGACAGGCAGCCTTCCGGCTTGGGCCGACATCGGCAAGCGGCGGCATCTCGCTCCTGCAGCGATCGATGGCAAAGGCGCAGCGCGGGTGGAAGGCGCAGCCGGTTGGCCGGTTGGCGGGACTGGGCGGTTCGCCCTTCAGCATGATGCGTCCCGCGAGCTTCTTGCCGGGAACCGGGGCGGCGGAGACCAGGGCGCGGGTATAGGGATGGGAGGGATGAGCAAAGAGATCGTCTGCATCGCCTTCTTCCACTATTCGGCCAAGATACATGACCGCAATCCGATGGCTGATCTGTCGGACGACGCGCAGATCATGGCTAATGAAAATGATCGACAAACCGAGTTCGCGTTGCAGGTCGGAAAGAAGATTGACGACCTGAGCCTGGATCGAGACGTCGAGCGCCGATACCGGCTCGTCACAGATCAGCAGATCCGGCTTCGTTGTCAGCGCCCGCGCCAACACCGCGCGCTGGCGCTGACCTCCGGAAAGTTCGTGCGGATAGCGGCGGGCAACCTCCTCGGAAAGGCCGACCGCACGCAGCAGGTCGCCGACCCGGGCTTCCCGCTCTCTCGGGCTGCCGATCCGGTGTATCTCCAGCGGCTCGCGCATCTGTATCGAAATCGGCAGGCGCCGGTCCAGGGCCGCGAGAGGATCCTGGTAGATCATCTGCATGCGGGTCCGCAGCCTTTTCCAGTCGGACGATCCGATGGTTGGAAGTGGCTTGTCATCGAACGCGACCGAACCACCCGTCACCGGCTCGAGGCCGAGGAGAAGCCGACCGGTCGTCGACTTGCCAGAGCCGGATTCGCCGACGATGCCGAGCGTTTCGGCGCGGCCGACCGAAAGCGTGACATCCGACACGGCCTGAATGATGGACGACTTCGCCCAGGGGCTGCGATGCACCGCATAGCTGCGTGCAATGTTCTGCGCGCGAAGAAGCACTGAACTCATGCGTCTACCCGATGCTCGCTTGGAAGGGAATGACGGACTTTCCCCGGGAGTTGCGCGGTGTTCACCAGGCAGGCGACGTTGTGATCATGACCAATGCCGGCAAGCGGCGGAATCTGTTCGTGGCATTTTGCTTCGGCGAGGGAACAGCGCGGCGCGAAGGAGCAGCCGGCCGGCAAGCGTTTGGCATCGGGCACCGTTCCGCCGATCGCCGCCAGCCGCTGGCGAGGACCGTCGATGACGGGCAGGGAGCCGATCAGGCCGCGGCTGTAGGGATGGGCGGGTTGGTCGAAAAGGTCATTGACCGACGCCTCCTCGACGATGCGGCCGGCATACATGACGGCGACGCGGTCACAGATCTGCGAGACCACGCCGAGATCGTGGCTGATGAGCACGAGCGCCATGCCGGTTTCGCGTTGCGTCAGGGCCAGAAGATCGAGAATCTGCGCCTGGATGGTGACGTCCAGAGCGGTCGTCGGCTCGTCCGCGACCAGCAGGTCCGGCTTCCCGGCCAGTGCCATGGCGATCATCACACGCTGGTTCTGGCCACCGGAGAATTCATGCGGATAGGCATTCAACCGCCGTTCGGCGTCGGGTATGCCGACGAGATCGAGCAGTCGCTTTGCCTCGGCCTTGATCGCGGCACCTGAAACACCGCGATGTAGCGCAAGCGCTTCGCCGATCTGCCGTTTGATCGTCAGCATCGGGTTGAGGGCACTGGCGGGGTCCTGAAAGATCATGGCAATCCGCCGGCCGCGAATTCCCGCAAGCGCAGAATCGGACATGTCGAGAAGATTGCGGCCATCGACCAGCACACGCCCGGTCACTTTCGCCTTGGAGGGGAGGAGGCCTAGCGCTGCAAGCCAGGTCACGGATTTACCCGATCCCGATTCACCGACAAGACCGACGGTCTCTCCGGGCGCGATCGTCAGATCGATACCGTGAAGAACCCTCGTATTGCCGAATGAGACGGTCAGTTTCTCGAGTGTTATACCAGTGAGCATCTCGACGCTCCCTGTTGCTGCGAAAAGGAGAGTTTTCGCATGAGTTCTGATTGATGCGCATCTGTGGGAAAACACGCGGACGTTCATCGAAACGCTTCGATCAGAACTCCCTATCGAGAGGACTTAACCGTTTAGTGACAAAACTAAAAAACTGCGCCCTTGGGATGAAATAGACCATTTGCGAATTTGATTTGCCAATGTCGGGCTTCTCGAAGGAAGCGCCTCGGAAACGCGTTAAAGGTCAGCCAGAAAATCATCGGGCGACTTGCTGCCACGCCGTAAAAACGCAGGTCGTATCGCGAGAAGCGTATTGATCTCGATCCGTTCGGAAGCCCGATGAATCCGCCGATTAGGCCGCAAAGGCGACTTCAAGATTCTGACGATCCTGGGCAATAATCTTGCATCTGGTCTGGAAGCCGTCTCCCGGAATGGCGAGTAAGAACTCGGTGGGTATTCCCGTCGTGACTGGGATCGAAAGCCCCGCTCTGTCGCTCCCCCAGCTCTTGACCGCGCTGTCAATCGTCGAGCGCCTGTCGTTGAAAATGATCGAGCCCGCCCTCAGCATGCGTCCGCGCTGACCAATCTGCGCCTTTCCGTCGGCCATGCGAGAGTGTGTGCGACGTCCGAGCGAATGGTCGCACCCCGTCCCGTGCGCCGCTGGCCCATATGGGTTCCTGGCACATACGAGGTCGGGCTGGATTGATTTTCGGATCAGAGATCGGCGCGCTGTTTCAGGACAAGATCGAATATAGTCGTCTTGAAGTCGAGAAGAGGCTCATCGCTCTTTTCAGCCCGCATGCGCAGCAATGCGCCCTCCCAACTGTTCAACACAAAGCGGGCCAGAAGCGCCGCTGGCAGGCCACGACTGATCGCTCCTTCATCCTGTGCCTGTGCGATACAGTGCTCGAAAAACCGCGTCCACGATCCAAAATGCATCGCAAGCCGCTCGCGCATGAGGACGCTGTGGTCGGCGACCTCGGCGCTGATATTTCCGAGCAGACACCCTCTCACGAAGCCAGCCGCCCTGAATGCCTCGATCCTGTCGTCAAAATAACCGGCCAAACGGGCGAGTGGGGCAATTGACGCATCGCAAAGCATGCTGCGCAGCTTGTCCTCATTGCGATCAAAATAGGCGTCGAGGACTTCGGCGCCGAAAACCTCTTTGCTGGCGAAGTGATTGTAGAACGATCCCTTTGGGACGCCGACACTCTCGGCAATGCCCTGAACACCGGTTGCGGCATATCCGTCGGTGTGAAACATCCGCAATCCCGCCTGAACGAGATTGTCGCGCGTCCCAAGCTTCGGTTTTGGACCCCTTCGGCCAGTTGACGAAGATTTCATTCAATACATCCTTGACTAATTAATTCCGACCGGTCACCTTGTGATTATTAGCACCCCGTAAGCCGGTGTCAAGAAATGCCTTTTGCCGCGGATCATCTCACCCTGCCCGACGCATAACTACGCAGCCGGGTCCGCACCATTCGACCCGATAATCCATCCTTCTCAAACTATGGAGAAAAACATGACCTCAGCCTTAGATGATGGACTTTCCTGGAGCACACTCAACATCAAACGGTCAGGTCTCAGCCGCGATGTGCCGCCCGGCCACGAAGAGCTGATGTGGGTGGCGAACTCATCAACGCTGATCTACGGCGAACGCGACGCCATCCTGGTCGACACCTTCCTTACTACCGAACAGACACAGACGCTGTCGGATTGGGTGGCCGCTACTGGCAAAAATCTGACGGCCATCTACATCACTCACGGGCATGGCGATCACTTCTTTGGACTGGCGCCACTCCTCGAACGCTTTCCGAATGCCAGGGCCGTCGCAACGCCAGCCGTGGTCGAGGCCATGCACGAGCATCTGTCGCCGGCCTCGGTCGAGAACTTCTGGCGCAGGCTGTTTCCAGGTCAGATCCCCGACCGGCTGCTTGCGGCCGAACCGCTGGACAACAATGAACTGGAGCTGGAAGGGCACAAGCTTGTGGCAATGAACGCCGGGCGGACCGATACGGCCGTGTCGACATGCCTCTATGTTCCGTCGGCGGGGCTGATCGTCGGCGGTGACGTCGTCTATAACGGCATTCACCTCTATCTCGGCGAAACCACGACGGAAAGCCGGGTCGAATGGATTTCGGCGCTGGATCGGCTCGAAGCCCTTGCTCCCCGCACGGTTATCGCAGGGCACAAGGTGCCGGAAAATCCTGACGATCCATGCATCATCAATGAGACGCGGCAATATATCCGCGACTTCAATCGCTTGAACGAGGCAACAAAGACCGCCCGCGAACTCTATGACGCAATGCTGCAGCTCTATCCCAATCGGGTCAACGTCGGCTCGCTTTGGGGAGCCGCAAACATCGCCAAGAAGCAGGCTTGAGGCCGGAGACGGGACGGTCGTCTTAGCCGGCGGCCGTCATCCTGCAGGCACATCAATTTTAACAGAGGATATCCAATGCAGAAAATGCTCCTTGCTGCCACCTTCACTCTGGCAACCGTCTTTGCAGGCTTCGCGACCGTCGCTTCGGCAACCAACCAGGGCCCACTGGACGCCCGCACCATCGACACGATCGAAGCACGCTTCAGCAAGCTCATGGAACTGGCGAACAAGCACGACATCAAGGGCCTGCACACGATGTTTTGGCAGTCGCCTTCCGCTCTTCTGGTCGCAAAGAGCGCCATACCATCCGAAGGCAACTGGGCAGGCTTCTGGGGCAACGATGCGATCGATCAGAAACTGCATGACATTGCGGCCTCCGGCCCTGTCGTGCTGACACCCGATCTGTCCAAACTCAAGGTCGTCGGGCTGACTCCGGATATCGCCGAGTCCTACGCTCCAATGAATATTACCGTGTCCTATGCTGGACAGGACGGGACCCCAAAACCCTTCCTGATGATCATCAATTGGAAGAAGATCGCGAAGGACTGGAAGGTCGCCTCCGAAATCATCCTCCCAGTGCCGCCGACCCCCGTATCTAGGGACGCTCAGCAAGGATAACACGCCCTTTTGTGCGGTGTTCGGTCACTCACGAACTATGTGAGCTTGGCTGAAGATATCAAGCGAACTCGAAATCTCATTGAGGAGTGTCAAAGAGGCCGCCGCCCGGTGGCTCCGGGGTTCGAAATGCGGTCGAAATCCGGCGTCGTTTCACCCGAGCATCCCCTTGTCCGAAGGGGGTGCCGCGGTGGTTCCGGTGTTCGGCTGCGGGTGCGCGGCCCCGAACAGTCTCAGCTTGACGATCTCCCTCACTGTCTGAACGAAGATATAAAGCAGCGGAATGATGAGAAGGCCCACGATCGTTCCGAGCAACAGTCCGCCAAGGACGGTTACGCCGATTGCCTGGCGGCTGCCTGCTCCCGCACCGGTCGCCACCACCAGTGGCACCACGCCCAATATGGATGCCATTGCCGTCATCAATACCGGCCTGAAGCGCTGCGACGTTCCCTCGGTTGCCGCTTCCATGACGCTGAAGCCTTCTTCCCGGCGCTCCTTGGCGAATTCCACGATGAGGATGGCGTTCTTTGCTGCCAGCCCGATCAGCAGCAGCAGGCCGATCTGCGCGTAGATGTTAAGATCGATGCCGCCGATCGCAAGGCCGGCCAAGGCTCCGAGAACTGCGACGGTTACAGACATCATCACCGCCAGCGGGACACTCCAGCTTTCATATTGGGCAACGAGGAACAGATAGGTGAAAATGATCCCCATGATCAGGATGATGATGGTCTGTCCGCCAGCTTGCTTTTCCTGAAGAGCCAGTCCCGTCCATTGAAATCCGAAGCCTGGCGGCAGCTTTTCGGCGGCAAGCGTTTCCATGGCGTCGAGGGCGTCCCCGGTGCTCGCTCCTGGCGCAGCCTGCCCGTTGATTGCGGCGGAGGGGAAAAGATTGTAGCGGTTGACCGAGTTCGGCCCGTAGATGGTCGAGATGGAGACCATTCCCTGCAGCGGAACCAGGTCGCCCGACTGGCTTCGCACCCTCAGCCGCTGGATGTCTTCGATGCGCGTCCGGAAATTCGGTTCATCCTGAATGCGAACCTGGTAAACACGCGAGAATATGTTGAAGTCATCGACATAGGCCGATCCGTGATGCGCTTGCAGCGCGCTGAAGATCGTCGCCGGAGAAACGCCGAAAAGCTCGGCACGGCGGCGATCGATGTCGAGATAGATCTGCGGCGCGTCTGCCGAAAACGTGCTGAAGACACCTGTCAGTCGCTTCGTCTGATTGGCCGCGATGATCAAGCCGCGCATTACTTCGGCGAGTTCTTCCTGGCTTTGCCCGGCACGAGCCTGGAGGCGGAAGTCGAAGCCGCCGGTCGTGCCGAGACCGGGTATCGCTGGCGGATTGAAGGGCACGATCGACGCGGTAGAAATCCTGCTGAACTCCCCACGCAGCCGGTTCATGATCGCAAAGACGCTCTGGTCCGAGCCGCGCTCGCTCCACGGCTTCAGCGCCGAGATAACCATTGCAGAATTCGAGCCGCCACCACCGATCATGCTCGTTCCGGCGATGGCGATGGTATTGGCAACGCCCGGCGTCCGCTGAAGCACGGAGGTGACTGTCGCGATCGTCTGCTGCGTGCGCTCGAGGGACGCGGAATCCGGCAATTGCACATTCATGAACAGATAGCCCTGGTCCTCCGATGGCACAAAGCCCACGGGCAGAATGCGATAGAAGCCGAAGATGCCGACCACGATCACGGCAAGAACGAGCAGGCTTAGGGCAATCCTGCGGGCGAATACCGCCAGCAAACGCAGGTAAAACCGTCTCGATGCATCGAGCCCCGCGTTTATCTTCTCGAAAATTCGCGACCGGCCCGCCTGCGCCGGCCGTAGGATCAGGACGCAGAGCGCTGGACTGAGCGTCAGCGCATTGATCGTCGAGAAGGTGATGGTGATCAGAATGGTGACCGCGAACTGCCGGTAAAGTTCACCGGTTATGCCGGCGAGGAAGGCGACTGGTACGAAGAGGGCGGCCAGCACCAAGGTCGTAGCGACGATCGGCCCCGTGACCTGGCTCATGGTGCGCAACGTCGCCTCGCGCACGTCGACACCGGCCTCGCTCATGATGCGCTGCACGTTTTCCACCACGATGATCGCATCATCAACAACCAGGCTGATTGCGAGTATCATGGCGAAAAGTGTGATCGTATTCGCCGAATAGCCCATGAGGTAGAGCACGGCGAAGCCACCGACCAGGGAAACGGGTATCGTCAGCGTCGGGATAATCGTCGCACGCCAGTCCTGCAGGAATAAAAACACAACGGCCACGACGAGCGCGAAGGTGATCGCAAGCGTGACGAAAATCTCATGGATCGTTTGTCGAACGAAAGCGGTCGTATCGAAGACGACCGTATATGCGACATCATCGGGAAACTGTTTCGACAAGGTCTCCAGTTCGCCAAGAACGGCGTTCGATACGGCCAGCGCATTGGCATCGGCCGATTGATAAACGACGACCGTCGCGCTGGGCTTGCCGTTCAGGGTCGACGTCGTATCGTAGGATTCCGCGCCTAGTTCGACACGTGCGACATCACGGAGATGAACGATCGCTCCATCCTTGTTGGTGCGGATGATGATGTCGCCGAACTCCGTTGCATCAGCAAGCCTTCCGCGCGCCATGACCGTCAACTGCAGCTGCTGGCCGGCGGGCGACGGGGGAGAGCCCAGTTGACCGGCCGACGCCTGCGCGTTCTGGGCCTGGATGGCGGCGGTGAGGTCCGAGGCAGTGACGCCGAGAGCCTGCATGCGATCGGGGTTCATCCAGATACGCATGCTGTAGGCCGGACCAAACACGCTCGCCTCGCCAACGCCCGGCAGACGCGCGATCGCGTCCCTTATGTTGATCATCGCGTAATTGCTGATGAAGACGTCGTCCTTGGTGCCTTTCGGCGAATAAATCGCAAAGCCGAGCAGCATGCTGGACGAACGAGTTCTGACCGAGACACCTGTCTGGGTGACGGCGGCGGGTAGTCGCGGCGATGCCAGCGCCACGCGGTTTTGCACGTTGACCTGTGCAATGTCCGGATCCGTGCCCGCCGCGAATGTCACCGTCAGGCTATAGGTGCCGTTATTGGTACTCGATGACGACATGTAGAGCATGTTGTCGACGCCGTTCACCTGATCCTCGATCGGTGCCGCCACACTGTCGGTCATGACGCTTGCATTCGCCCCGGGATAGCTCGCCGTCACCTGCACTTCAGGCGGCGTGATCTGCGGAAACTGCGCGACTGGGATCAGGAGGAGTGAGACCCCGCCCGCGATCATCATCACGATTGCGATGACCATCGCGAATCTCGGCCTGGCAATGAAGTGCGCCGATATGTTCATTGCGCTGAGCCTGATTGCGATGCGGTGGGCGCGAGCGAAAGCACGCTGCTATCGGTTGGAGAGACGTCAACGGGATTGACGACCACGCCTTCAGAGACGTTCTGAAAGCCCTCGACTATCAGTTTTTCACCGCCTTTCAGGCCATCGTCCACCGCCCAATTGCCGCCGACCTGCTGGGAGACCTTTATTCGTCGCAGCTCGACGGCATTCTTCTCGTTGACCAACAGGACGAACTTGCCTTCACGATCCTGCTGCACTGCCCCCAACGGCACAACCGGGCGCAGTGTCTTTTCCGCCTCCGATATGAGGACGGTGACGAACTGGCCTGGAATAAGAAGGGCATCCGGATTGGGAAACAGCGTTCGAATCGGAAGCGTTCCCGTCGCCGGGTCGATTTCATTGCCGAAGAATTCGATTTTTCCCGGCTGCTTGTACGGCTGGCCGTTCGAGAGCCGCAGCGTGGGCCGATAGCGGCTGGTGAGCTCCTCCTTGCCGATATCACCGGCCGCCGCGCGCAATTCAAGGATGGATCGGTCGCTCACGGAGAATACCACGCGGATCGGATCCATTTCGACGACCCGTGCAAGCGCCGTCGAACTGCCGCTGACGAAGCTTCCCACAGACAGTTCCGCCGCCCCGATGCGGCCGTCGATCGGCGAGGTTATTCGGGTGTAGCTGAGATTGAGCTCGGCCTGGTCAACGCGTGTTTGTGCCGACAACAGGTTTGCCTGTCCGGTCTCAACCGCCGCTTGGCTTTCTTCCAGCGTCGCGCGCGGTACGGTCTGGCCCGTCAGCGACTGATTTCGAGCAACGCGGCGTTGGGCGTCGTCCAAGGTCGCTTGGGCGCTCGCAAGCGCTGCCTTGGCGTCCGCCAACGATATCTCGAGTGATCGTTTGTCGATCAGGAAAAGATCCTGATTCTTCTTGACCAGTTGACCTTCGTCAAAAAGACGTTCGTCCAGAAAGCCTTCGATCCGTGAACGGATATCGACGGAATTGACCGCCTCCACGCGACCGACGAATTCATGCGTCGGCGAAACATCTTGGACCGGAACGTTGAAGACGCCCACGGAAGGCCCGGCCTCTGCTGTGGCGCTCTTCGGTGCGGACATCAACGTGGCCGATAATATTATGAGGCATACCGATCGAATTCGACGTCGCACTTTCATCGACCAGTCTCCACCTGAACCGAGATATTTCTCAAGTCGACACGTATGGAAGCAGTCTGACGCGGAAAATTAGTATATATTCAAATACTACTGCTAGTCGTTGAAATCGGCAAGCCGTCAGCGATGGTCCTGTTGTTGGAGCACGAGCTTTGCAGATGTGGATCGGATGTGGGGCAGTTTGGAAGCGGCCTGGACGGCCGTTTCGGAGAAAGCGCCGCCTGTCGTTTCCTGCCCTTGTTCGGGCAAAAAAGCTTCTCGGTTATGCGCGTATCTCGTTGGATTCCCCAAAGATTTTCCCGGTTTGGCTTTGGGGGCCAGGAGAAGGAGGTGAGATGGGTCGTCAATAATTTCAACCAGGTGCTGGAAGATGGTGTCCTCCATCTCCTGTCGACCAGCGTCTCCTAGGAACACTCAATCCGCCTCTACCGTATTTACTTTCAGTTGATGTCGTCGAAGATTTTCAACCGGCTGGTTTTTGTGGTGTGCGATCTTAAGCTCAGCTGGGCAACAGTTGTTCGACAATGCTGTCCTCGCCACTCTTGCTGCAAACGATCGCTTCGATTTCCGTGCCGCCGTTGCCTTCGCCCAGGCGGCTCTTAGTCGATCGGAGCTGCAGATTGTTGGTGTTCAGCGATGACGGCAGCGCCGCCGGGAAGCATGAAGCTCGATTGGAGAAAACATGATATACCTCCTGCTTAAGTTGCGTTTCGTCATGGCGCTTGCATCCATAGGCGTCATCGCGGCTGCGGCTTTGATGTTCTGGGAAGGACTTCTGACACTATGGCATGCCTTCGCATATGTAAGGACCGACCCGGATCTTGCAGTCATTGCGGCCGTTATGCGAGCGACGGATAAGCTGCTGTTTGCCATCGTCCTCGTCATCTTCGGCTGCGCCATCGCGCTTGGTTTTCTTGTTGACCTGTCGCCGAAGCAACGCGCTGCACTGCCAGGCTGGATGATTATCGACAGCGTCGCCGAACTCAAAAACCTCTTCATCCAGATGATTATACTTTATCTCGTTGTCCATTTTGCCACGCTCGTGGCCGAGACAGATCAGATGCTCCAGTGGAACGCGCTGGTCCTGCCCGCCTCCATTCTGCTATTGGCCGGCGCGATGAGACTGATCGCCAGTGCGCCGGGCCACGCTGGCCATGGTGAGGTGAGCTCGGTTCCTGAAAGACCGCGCGCTTCCATCAATGAGCCGGGTGACTCGTAGATATCGCTCGGGTCATAGCATCGTCGCCATGCGGTTGATCCACCCGAAGAACAAGCGTCGGCCGTCGACTGAGCAATAGAGAAGCTTGTAATAGCTCATTTACAGCTGTATTTCTGAGTTATAGAAAAGGTATCTATAGCTCATGCAGTGGAACTGGCAGCGCGCCGATTGGCCAAATTTCAAATACGATGCTGAGAGCATGGCCTCGATAGAGCAGAAATTTCTGCAGTCATCCGGCGAGGTAATCGGTGCAGTTCGGCATTTCAACGAGGACGATGGTCGCCAGCTCCGAATAGAGTTGTTGAGCGACGAGGCTATTAAAACCTCTGAGATTGAAGGCGAATTCCTCGATCGCGCAAGCGTCCAGTCGTCGCTGCGTCGACAGTTCGGACTCGATACAGATGATCGGCCAGTTCGACCCCAGGAGCGTGGGATCGCGGAGATGATGGCAGATGTCTATCAAAATTGGGCTGCTGAATTGCACCACGAGGAGCTTTTCCGCTGGCACTCGATGCTGGTGGCCGGAAATCGGCATATCGACACGATAGGCGCCTATCGCAGTCATGCAGATGCAATGCAGATAGTGTCAGGTCGGCTGGACAAGCCGGTAATCCACTTCGAAGCGCCCGCATCCCGTCAGGTAGGCACAGAGATGGAGCATTTCGTTACCTGGTTCAATCGATCCGGACCAGATGGGCAGTTCCCGCTGCAGGCATTGACGCGCGCGGCCATCGGACATCTCTATTTCGAGAGCATACATCCTTTTGAAGACGGCAACGGGCGAATTGGCCGAGCCTTGGCCGAGAAGTCCTTGGCTCAAAACATCGGACAGCCAAGCTTGATTTCCCTCGCTTTCACGATCGAGAAGAGTCGAAAAGCCTACTATTTGGAATTGGAACGTCACCAGAAAACACTCGATATCACCGATTGGATCATCTATTTTTCACAGACCATCCTTGAAGCCCAACAAGCAACCATCGGGCGAATTGCCTTCTTCATTCAAAAGGCAAAGTTTTATGACCGTTTCCGAGGCCGGTTTAATGACCGGCAAGAAAAGGTCATCGCGCGCATCTTCACGGAAGGTATTGCAGGCTTCAAAGGCGGACTGAGTGCGGAGAACTATATTTCGATCACCGCCACATCTCGGGCAACGGCGACACGCGACCTGCAGCAACTTGTAGAGATTGGCGCCCTCACGCGCACCGGGGAGCGTCGACATACACGTTACACCCTGCAACTTCAAAATTAGGGCGCTCAAGAAACCAATGACAGATCAGGCGAGGGTAGGGCTTCGTGGCCAGATGCACCATCGTCCTTCAATTCATCCGGCGCCGATCCAACTGCCCCCGGTATAGAGTGCCCGTCAGATCCGGAAGGGGGCTCCTGAGCGGACATTTCCTGCAGATTTTTTTCAATTGGGAAGAGGTGGCAGATCGGGGGCGTCCAATTTCCTGAACGGGTCCCTCCAGGCGTCGATCCGGTTTAGTCGATCAGACCAGCGTTGTATGGAGGGGTATTCCGCGATGGGGAGGCGCGCCGCGTCGTTAAAGGGCAAAAAGGTCGCCATACGAAAATCGGCAAAAGATATCACGTCGCCCAGAAGCCACGGCTGATCGGAAAGTTCTCTTTCGAGAATCGCTGCCGCCTTGTGGAATTGGCCCAGACCCTCTTCAACCATCGTGTCGTCACAGGGCCCGATCCCGTAGCGCGGTTTTGTGCCGCGCTCCCAATGGACGATGTCACATGCCTTCATGAAGTTCTCTTTCGCCCAACTGATCCAGCGGATCATTTCCGGTTCGTCTTCGTCAGTTCGCCAGAAGTTCGAGCCGGCGTGCCGTGATAGCCAGCAAGCAATCGCATCGGTTTCCCAAAGTGCGCGCCGACCGTCATGCTCCAGGATGGGCAAAAGAAGATTTGGATTGAGCGGACGATATCGCTCCGATTGGCCTGGGGCCATTGGCTCGGCGAACTGGAACTCGATCTCCGTGTCCAAAAGGCGCGCTACGGCGACTGCGAGGCGCGGATTTGGGTTTCTGCTGAAATGCAATTTCATTTGGTTTCCTCCGGTGCACCCAAAGGAGTCGAACGGAGCATTCAGTATTCGACAGTACAGAGTAAAAAATTCAAAGAGAGTTCCGGATTGCGCCGACACATCCCTCACTCGATCAAAACAGAGATGCAGCGGCGCTCTCGATGCGTGCAAGCCTCTCATTCAGCAGTCGCTAAATGCTGCCAGAAATAGCACCTCCGCCGTCCCTCACGACCCGAGCAATGTCTTTATTTCGGTCATCGTCGCAGGTGCGAGAGGGCCCTTCGCAAGTGCTCCGGCGTTCTCCTGAACCTGTCTCGTGTTTCGGAAGCCGGGGATCGGAAGGGTGTTGGGCGAGGTGGCCCAGATCCATCCGAGGGCGCCCTGGACCAGCGTTCGCCCGTCCGAGCGCAGAAGTTCACGCACGGAATCGAGCTTGCGGCGGAATTCGGGTTGGACGGCGCCATCCCTGAAGTAGCGCAGCCAGGCCGCGTCCGAGCTGCGAACGTCGTCGTCGGGAAGCTTCACATTGTCGAACTTGCCGGACAGCTAGCCCATCGCGAGCGGTCCGCGGTTGATCGAAACCAGGCTGAACCGTTCCACGAGGGCGATCATATCGGGTGCGGGATCGAGGACATTGAGATTGTGCTGGACAGCGACGAAACCTGGCCGGTCGGCAAATGCTTCGGCTCTCTTTGGATCGTCGGTACTCCAGCCATAGGCGGCGATTTTGCCTTCGTGTCGAAGTTCGTCGAGCGTGTCGAACACGTCCATCGCTTCGTCCAGCGGGTGACCGTTGATGTGAAACTGGAGAAGATCGATGGAATCGCGCTGCAGCCGGCGCAGGGATTGCTCGGTGGATTCCCGTATGAAGGCCGGCGTCGCGCTCGAGCCGAGCGCCTGTCGGGTGGCAGCATTGAACATGTTGCCGAATTTCGTCGCAACCACCACGTCATCACGGTTCTTCAGGGCGGCCCCGAGGATCTCCTCGGAGTGGCCGGCGCCATAACTTGATGCCGTGTCGAAGAAACGGATGCCGAGGTCCAGCGCTTGCGCGATCGCCTCGCGGGAGTCCTGATCGTTCACCATTCCCCAGCTCAATGCCGTATTGCCGGAATGGTAGGGACCGCCGATCGCCCAGCATCCCATGCCAAGACGGGGGATTGTCATGCCATTCCAAAGGCTGATCGTCTCGCTTGCCAATAGTCCGCTCCGTTACTAGTGAATCCGCATGTGCCGACGAGGGAAACGGCGGATATAAACCCCGGTTCCCTCGCTTTGGCCTTGGTCGCGTCAGCCCTTCAGATATCCGCGCCGCCGCATGAAGGTGGTAACGCCCGCCTGCATGTCGGCGGTTGCCTGCTCGGGGGTCTTGGTGCCGGCGCAGGCGGCATTGACCTGATCATAGATGATGATGTTGAGCTGCTCCGCCTCCTTGATCGGCGGATAGGTCGCGACCTTGCCCTGCATCCCTTTCAGGATTGCCGGCACGCCGGGATATTTGGCAACGACGTCGGGGTCGGTAAACGTTGATGTGCGGCAGGGCGAACCGCTGACAAGGGCAATCTGCCGCGAGACTGCGGCGCTGGTCAGCCAGCCGACGAAGAGCTTTGCAGCATCGACATTCCGGCCCTTTGCGTTGATGCCAAGACCCCAGCCACCAAGAAGCACCGCTTCAGGGGTTGGTGAATAGCCGAGCGTCGTGGCGACTGCCGATTTGGAGGGATCAAAGAGCGTGCTCAAACCTCCGCCCCACATGAAGCCCTGCGCCGACTGGCCGCTGGCGACGCTGCTGATCATCTCCGGAAAGTCCCAGGTGAGATTTCCAGGAGGGCTGACTTTGCCGAGCTCGCCCGCCATGAACCGGGTTGCCCGCAAACCCGCCTCGCTGTTGAAGGTCGGGGCGCCCTTGGCATCGAAATAGCTACCGCCATAGGCATGGAAGAGGGTGATCCAGACACAGGCCGTCTGGATGCTCTTGCCCGCCGGCATGTTGAAGCCATAGCGGGAACCACCGACGAGCTTGGCACCGCCCTCGTAGACGGCGTCCCAGGTCGCCGGCGGCGTATCGGGCAGCCCCGCTTCCTGAAACGCCTTCTTGTTCCACACAAGTAGCGAAGCATCGCCGAGGAGCGGCATGGTGATCAGTTTGTCGTCGACCCGTGAATAGGCGTTGAGTGCATTTTGCGGGTAATCCGTCAGCTCGAGGGGTGGTATCCCTTTGATTTCCTGGTCGATCTTGGAGAGATCGGTGAAATAGGGTGCGATCTCGTCCTTCCACTGATAAGCGGTGATCGACACGTCAAAGCTGTTCGTGTTGCTGGTCGCGTCAAGCACCATCTTCTGATAGCGGTCCGCCTGCTGCAACGGTACGAACTTGAGTTCGATGCCGGTCGCCTCGCTGAATTTGCCGCAATAGGCGCTGATCTGTGCATAGGCGGGTGTCGAGCCCCATGTGATGTTGAGCGAGCGTCCGGCATAGGTGCGTGGCAGCCCGCGGGTCACCGCGTCGGCAGCTGTTTCCTCCGCTTGCGCATAGCGCAACATGTAAGGGCTTGCGATCGTGGCAGCCGCCACGCCAAAGAAATTACGTCGGCTTATACCTTTCATGCTGTCCTCCCGTGGCCCGGCGTCCTCCGCGCCGGTTGTCCGAGACGATAGCGCTATGCCCCGCAGTCGGCGCAACGAGCAATGATGCGGGCGTTGGGTAAAGGTGGGTAAAGCGCCAAGCCGGAACGGTCTTTGGTCATCTGATGCCTCGGTGCGTCAGGCAAGTATTGCCTGTCGTCCGGCCACTTGTGTTGGGTTGCAGTCAGGCGAACGGTGCAACTTATATGCGGGCGAACCACCCCCGCGAGCTTGGCCCGAATTGTCGCATGCTGCCTATGGCTGGGAAGGCTTACTCAATTTTACCCACGGAACTCCGCGGGCTGCTTGCGTGCCCCGGAAGGGTCCCCTAGCTTGCCGCCAGTTCAATGGCGATGGACGTTTCGGGAGGAAATTACTATGCGCCAGACCACACCCTCATCCAGCGGGCTGTTCCGCCACGTCGTCCTGTATTCCGGAGTATTTTCGTGATCCAGAAACGACTTGGCCGTAGTGGCTTGACCGTATCGCCTGTCTGCCTCGGGGCGATGATGTTCGGCGATCAGACTGATGCCGCCGAAGCGGATCGTATTGTCGGATATTCCCGGGACCCCGGGGTGAATTTTATCGATACCGCCGACAGCTATGCGGACGGCCGCTCCGAGGAAATCGTCGGGAAAGCCATTTCCGCAGATCGCAGCCGGTGGATATTGGCAACCAAGGTCGGTGGCGCCCGCAATCCCGATGTCCCCAATGGCGATGGGCTCGGCCGCCGGTGGATGGTCCATGCCGCTGAAAGCAGCCTCAAGCGGTTGGGAACCGACTGGATCGATCTTTACTATCTGCATCGGGACGATCAGCGCGTGCCGCTGGAAGAGACCGTCCGCACGATGGGCGAGCTGATCACCCAGGGGAAGGTCCGTTACTGGGGATTCAGCAACTACAGCGCCTGGCGGATCATCGAGATGATCCATATCTGCGATACGCTTGGCATACCGCGGCCGATCGCGGCCCAACCGCTCTACAACGCCATGACGCGTGTCGCCGAAGTCGAATATCTTCCGGCCTGCGCCAAATTCAGCATTGGGGTCGTTTCCTATAGCCCGCTTGCTCGCGGGGTGCTCACGGGCAAATATCGCGTCGAGCAGGCTCCGGATCCTACGTCCCGGGCCGGTCGCAACGATACCCGTCTCATGCAGACCGAGTTCCGGCCGGAGTCGCTTGCCATCGCAGAAAGGATCCAGGCCCACGCGGTGTCGCAGGGACGAAGCGCCATCGGCTTCGCGCTGAACTGGGCACTGGGCAACCCCACCGTCACGGCCGTCATAGCCGGCCCGCGCACTCTGGAACAATGGACGACCTATCTCGAAGCGGCCGCGGAGGGAACGGGCGACGGGGACGACGCCCTGGTTGATGCGCTCGTGCCGCCGGGGCATGCGTCTACGCCGGGCTATACCGATCCGCTCTATCCAGTCACCGGTCGAACGGGAGTGGTCCCCGCATGAGGACAAAATCGCCCCAGGCTACCGCAACAGGAGGCCGCGGAGTTGCGCTTCTCTTCCTCTTGCCTGCGGCCATCGTTCTCGCATTGATCTATCTCGGCCCGATGCTGTTTGCATTGAAGGCGAGCTTTACCGCCTGGGTACTTACAAGTCCCGGCAGTGAAGATATCTTCATCGGTCTCGACAATTACACCGACGTGATGTCGAGCCCGGACTTCTGGTCGGCGGTCCGGGTCACAGTTGTCTACGCTCTCGTCTCGATCTGCTGCGGCCTGACGCTCGGTACGATTTTCGCGTTGCTGCTGGATACCGATTTCCATGCACGGTCGTTCTTTCGATCCATCATGATCATCCCGATGGTGATCACGCCGTCTGTCATCGGCATCTTCTGGAAGCTTTTGTTCGAAGAAGACAGCGGCGTGTTCAATGCCGTGCTGACTGCCGTGCACCTGCCGAAAGTGCCCTGGCTGAACCTCGATATGGCGCTGCCGTCGATCATCCTGATGGATGTGTGGCAAACCACTCCCTTCTTCATGCTCGTTATCCTGGCTGGCCTGCAGGCGATGGACCGAAATGCCGTGGAAGCCGCCCTGGTCGATGGCGCTAACAACGTTCAGCTTTTTCGATATATTACTCTGCCCCATCTCGTCCCTTACATGCTGATCGCGACCTCTTTTCGGGCGATTGCAGCGATGGGCGATTTCGACAAGATCTGGCTTTTGACCGGTGGCGGGCCTGGCGACCGCACGACGACGATCACCATCTTCGCCTACAAGGTGGGCTTCTCGGCCTTCGATATCGGTCGAACGACGGCGATCGCCTGGATCTTCGTCGTCATCGTCCTCGTCGCGAGTTCGCCCTTGCTGTGGCGCCTCTTCAAGACAGCCCTGAGGGACCGGTAATGATTGTCGGCAATTCCAACCGCTCGAACCGGCGTCTCGCTCTGACCGTGCTCTGGATCGCGCTCGCGCTGATCTACCTGTTTCCCTATACATGGATGGTGCTGACGGCGTTTCGCGACCCGATCGACACCCTGGCGATGCGCATCGTCTTTACGCCGACGCTTGATGGCTTCCGCACCATTTTTCTGGAAAGCAATTTCCTCAAATACCTGACGAACAGCCTTCTGACGTCGATCCCCGCTACGATTGCAGTCCTCTGCTTGGCGGCGCCGGCAGCCTATTCTCTTGCCCACCTCAACCGTCGCAGCAGCGTGTTTTTGGCGGCGGTGCTTCTTGCCCGCATGGTGCCAGGTATCGCTATCCTGGTGCCCATCTACCTTGCTGCGGCCAAAGCGGGCCTGCTCGACCGGCGAGAGACGCTGGTGATGGTCTATTGCGCATTCAACCTGCCTTTCTCGATCTGGCTGCTGCGTGGCTTTTTCCGCGAGATTCCGACGGAGTTGCGCGAAGCGGCGATCGTTGACGGTTGTTCGGAATTGCAGGTGTTCATCCGCATCGTGCTGCCGCTCGTGAAAGGCGGTCTGGTGGCGACGAGCGTCTTCGTCTTCATCGCGGCGTGGAACGAATTCCTGTTTGCGCTGGCTCTCACCCAGTCGGATGCCGCAACGGCGCCACTCGCAGTGATCGGCTTCCGCAACGAGTACGGCATTCAATGGGGAGCGATCGGGGCGGCGGCCGTCATGATCTCGACCCCGGTCGTCCTGTTCGCCGTGGTCATGCAGAAGTACCTCGTGCGCGGACTGACCATGGGCGCAGTCAAGGGTTAGCAGCCAAGGATAAGCAAATACGACATATAAGGGAGGAGACAAGCATGACCGGAATCACTCGACGGCAATTCACCATGGCGACTGCCGCAGGGCTCCTTGGAACCGCGATCCCGTTGCGGGCCCAGGAGCTGCCAAGGACCTATGCGGGCAGCACGCTCAACATCATGTCACGCACGAGCCCTCCCTTCGATCCCAGCGTACGGCTCGGGGAGGAATTCACCCAGGCGACCGGCATAAAGCTCAATGTCACCCGCATTGCGCCAAGCGATCACTATGCCAAGCTTATGCTCGACTGGTCAAGCGGCACCAACGCATTCGATGTCAGCCTGTTCGTCTACCAGTGGAAGGCGGACCTGGCTCCGTTCCTGGCCGACCTCACCAATGTCGACAAGGACGTGCCGGGAGCACCGTCACTCGACCTTGATGACTACGCGCCGAAGGTGCTCGAGGTCTACGGAAAGAATAACGGCAAGCTCGTCGGTCTGCCGGTCCTCGGCGACGTCGCCTTCATGCTCTACAACAAGGAGATCTATAAGGCGAAAGGGCTCGATCCGGAAAAGGGGCCCTTATCATGGGAGGAAATCGTTGCCCGCGGCAAGCAGACGATGTCGGACGGCGTCTACGGTTATGCGCTGCCCGCGGGCAAGACACCGCAATGCTACGTGATGTGGTCCCTGCTTCAGCATTCTTTCGGCGGCCAGTTCTTCGACAAGGCCGGCAATCCCGATCTTGCCAATGAAGCGAGCCTCAAGGCCATCAAATTCATGGCCGAGCAGCTTCAGCCCATCAGCCCGCCCGGCAACCTGACCTGGGACTATAACGAGGTGTTGAACTCCTTCCAGCAAGGCAAATCTGCGCACGCGGTCATGTGGGCTGGCGGTCTCGGCGCCTTGTCGGATCCGGCCAAATCGACGGTTGCCGGCAAGTTCGGCGCCGTGATGCCTCCGGGAGGTGCGCTCCTCGGAGGGACGTCGATCGGCGTCAACGCCAAGGCAAAGAATCCCGAGGCCGCGAGATTGTATGTGGCGTGGCTGACCTCGAAGGCGATCGTTCAGCGGACGGCTGCCGTTGGAACGTCACCGGCCCGTCTTTCGGTTCTGAGGGATGCCGCGCTCGGGGCAAAATATCCGCATTACCAGGCGCTGGCACAGGCCTTCTCTGCGGAAACGTTCGGCTATATCCCGGTCAAGGAGGCCGAACAGGTGCTGTTGATGATCGCAGACGAGGCGAATGCCGCCTGCGCCAAGACGAAGACGCCGGAGCAGGCCGTTGCCGATCTCCAGGCGAAGACCACGCAGTTCATGAAGCGCCGCGGCTATCTCAAATAGTTGGGAGACTGTGTCTCTCGCGGGCGGCTGCCATTCCATCTCGCTGATGCCGGATGGGATGGCAGGCTCTATATGGCGGACATTCCACTCCGGCCATTCCCAAACAAACGGTTTGCCTAAAAAGGGGCGGGCGGCTTTCCGCCCGCCGTGGCAGGGCTCGTCGTGTTTTACCCAAAAAACCTCCGGATGTCGCGTAATCCGATGGCCAAGCACCAATCGTCTCGCGCGACAATTACCCGTTTTTACTCACAGGGAGGGAAATTCGAATTGGAGCTCCTTGGCGCGCCACAGATACTCATGAACAAGCGAGCATCAAAAAGGTGCCGCCGGTTGGGAGGAAATGCCGTGAAGAGAAGAACATTCCTAAGCGCTGCTGCCATGATGTGCCTGCCCGCGGGTGTTGCCTATGCGGAGCCAAAGACGGTGAAGGTCTGGCATGTCTTCAATCTGGAAACGGATATGATCTATGGCGGCATCAAAGCATTCAACGAATCTCAAAGCGATTATCGGATCGACGCCCGCATCGTTCCCGGCACGGAAGTGGTGACCGAACTGATCAAGGCGACCGCGACCGGCTCGGTTCCCGACTTGGTCACCCTCGATAATCCTGTTGTCGCAAGCTTTTCGGCGCAGGGAACACTCACCGATCTCACCGACCTGGTGGCGCAATCCAAGCTGATCAAGCCGGATCTCTATTTCCCAGGCCCGTGGGCGGCCGGCACATGGAAGGGCAGGACCTACGGCGTGCCGCGTGATGCCAATACGCTGGCGCTCTACTACAATGCCGACATGTTCCGGGCCAAGGGCCTGGATCCGGATCAGCCGCCGAAGACCTGGGCGGAACTGAAGACGGCAGCCGAAAAACTGCGCGATGCCGACAAGGGCGTCTATGGTTTCGGTTTCTGCGCGCTGCAGGCCGAGGAGGGCGTGTTCCAGTGGCTGCCGTTCCTGACACAGGCTGGCGGTTCGGTCGACAAGCTCGATCAGCCTGAAGCCACGACAGCGCTGCAATACTGGGTCGACATGGTGAAGAATGGCGTCGCCTCCAGGGACGTTATCAATCAGCGGCAATACGAAGTCATCAATACCTTCATGGCGGGCAATACCGCCATCGCGCTCGGCGGTCCCTGGGAACTGCCGCGGATGCAGAAGGAAGCGAAGTTCGACTGGCGCCTCACGCTTCTGCCCGTGAAGGAGGACAAGAACATCAAGGCCTCTGCGCTCGGAGGCTATATCTTCGTGTCTCCGAAGGGAGCCAAGCAGGTCGAGGGCGCGTTCCGCTTCATCGAACTCATGTCCGATCCGCGATTCCTCAACGAGGGTTGGAAGACCGGTCGCCTAGCGCCGCGTTCGGATGTGGTCGTAGAGAACCCGCAATGGCCGGAGGCCTATTCGATCTATCGCGAGCAGATGCAATCCGCCCGGCAGCGAGGACCTCATCCGCGGTGGCCGGAGATTTCCAGGGCCATACAGATGGCGATGCAGGAAGCGATTACCGGCACGAAGCCCGCCGATGTCGCCCTCAAGGATGCCGCGGGGAAGATCCAGCCGATCCTTGCCAAAACGCCGCTTTGATTGGCGGGAGACCGGATCGGCTGGTTGCCGGACTTAGCTTGAAGGCCGTCCGCATCAAGGTGCGGGCCGCCTGGGTGTTCAGCGCATAACCTCGGAGCCACGCGATGGCGAACGTTCGCTCGCCGCTACTATACATCTTCCTGGCGATGCCAGTCTGCTACCTCCTGACCTTCATCGGCTTTCCGGTCGTCTACAATGTCGCGATGAGCTTCCAGGATGTTAACCTAGGCAACATCGTCGACTTCGTGCGCCCGTTCGTCGGGCTCGATAACTATAGGGCGGTCATTGCCGATCCCTCTTTTCAGCTGGTGTTCGTCAATTCTCTGCTGTTCGTCGTGATCAATGTCGTCGTGCAAGTTTCGATCGGCCTTGCGCTCGCGATCTTCTTCTCGCAGCGCTTCCCGGGCGCGCACTATCTGCGTGGGTTGCTGCTGGCATCCTGGATACTTCCCGCCCTCGTCGTCGGCGCGCTCTGGAAATGGCTTTTTGCGACCGAGTACGGCGTCGTCAATTACGTCCTTTCGATCGTCGGTGTCATCGGCTCGCCGATCCATTGGCTCTCCGATCCCTCGGTGGCGCTGGCATCGGTCACGATCGCCAACGTCTGGTTCGGCATGCCCTTCAGCATGATCCTGATTGCAGCGGCGCTCACCGGCGTTCCACAGGAGCAATATGAGGCAGCTACTCTGGACGGCGCCGGTCCCTTCGCGCGTTTCCGCTACATCACCCTTCCAGCGATCATGCCGGCTCTGCTCGCGGTCGCGTGCCTGGTCACGATCTATACGATGCGCGCATTCGATCT
Organism: Neorhizobium sp. P12A; assembly: GCF_008365395.1. NCBI lineage: Bacteria > Pseudomonadati > Pseudomonadota > Alphaproteobacteria > Hyphomicrobiales > Rhizobiaceae > Neorhizobium > Neorhizobium sp. P12A. The sequence goes on from NZ_QOVX01000023.1 coordinate 30,651, forward strand.
CATCTTCGCCATGACTCAGGGCGGACCGCTGGATGCCAGCAACGTCCTGCCGCTTCTTTCCTATCAATTCTCGTTCCAGCAATTCCAGTTCGGCATCGGTTCGGCGATCGGCAGCTTCTCCTTCATCATCGTGTTCGCAGTGGCGCTCCTCTACGTGCGCACGCTCAAGAAGGAGGCCATTGCATGAAAACGACATCGAGGAAGCTCGGCGACCTGCCTTTCGGTGGCTGCCTTCACACGGTGGTCGCCGTGATCGGGCTCGCCATCTATCTCTTTCCGATTTATTGGATGCTTACATCAGGCCTGAAGAACTCTGCGGAGATCTTTGCCAAGCCGCCAACGCTTGTTCCGCGCGCCCCGACGCTCGAATCCTTCTACTACGTCTTTGCGCACGAGAACATCGGACGCTACCTGCGCAACAGTCTGGCGATCGCCATTCCGGTAACGCTGCTGACACTGCTCCTCGGTTCCATGGGGGGGTATGCCATGAGCCGGCTAAGGTCTCGCCTCGTCAACGTCGCGCTGGTGCTGGTGCTGATGCTGCAGGTCTTTCCCGAAGCGCTGCTTGCCACTCCGATGTTCATCATCTTCCGCTCGCTCGACATCCTGAACACGTATGCTGCCGTCATTCTGGCAACCACATCGAAGACGCTTGCTTTCGCTCTCGTGATCCTGCGTCCGATGTTCCGTCAGGTTCCCTATGAGCTGGAGGAGGCGTCCCGCGTCGACGGGTGCAATGAGCTCCAGACATTCTGGCGGATCGTCCTGCCGATCATGCGCGTGCCGCTCATCGTTGTCGGCGCCCTGTGCTTCGTCCAGGCTTACGGCCAGTTCGTTTATGCTCTGACCTTGCTGAGCGAACAGGAACTCCAGCCTGCGACGGTCGGCATCTATAGTTTCGTCGGCGCCGAATATGCGGATTGGCATCGGGTGATGGCCTTTTCATCCGTCTTCGTCTTTCCAGTCATCGTCGTCTTCCTGCTGATGCAGCGGCAGATTGTTTCCGGCCTCACGGCAGGCGCACTGAAATGATCGATAAGGCCACCTACGAACAAACAAGAAGCCAAACGGAATAACGGGAGAACAGAATATGGCCGGAGTAGATATCCGCAACGTGCAGAAAGCCTATGGCGCATTGAGAGTGATCCATGGCGTCGACATTCAGGTCAACGATGGGGAGTTCGTCGTCCTGGTCGGTCCGTCGGGCTGCGGGAAATCGACGTTGCTGCGCATGATCGCGGGTTTGGAAAACATCACCGACGGCGAGATCAGTATCGGTTCGCGGGTCGTCAACAATGCGCCGCCAAAGGAGCGCGATATCGCCATGGTGTTCCAGAACTATGCGCTCTATCCGCATATGACGGTCGCCGACAACATGGGCTTCTCGCTGAAGTTGAAGAGAGTACCGAAAAGCGAGATCAACCAGAAGGTCGAAAGGGCCGCCGGGATCCTCGATCTCACGAAACTTCTCGACCGTTACCCGCGTCAGCTCTCCGGCGGCCAGCGCCAGCGCGTTGCCATGGGCCGCGCGATCGTTCGCGATCCGCAGGTCTTCCTTTTCGACGAGCCGCTGTCCAACCTGGACGCAAAGCTGCGTGTGTCGATGCGCGGTGAAATCAAGGCGCTGCATCAAAGGCTGAAGACGACGACCGTATACGTGACGCATGATCAGATCGAGGCCATGACCATGGCCGACAAGATCGTGGTCATGCATGACGGCATCGTCGAGCAGATCGGCACGCCCCTCGACCTCTATGATCGCCCCGCGAACCAGTTTGTCGCCGGCTTCATCGGCTCTCCCTCCATGAATTTCCTGAAGGGCAAGGTTGAGGCTAACGGATTTCGGACGCCGGACGGTGTCCTGCTTCCGCTGCAATCCGCACCGCCAGCGGCGGTCGGGCAATCGGCCATCTATGGCATTCGACCGGAACATTTCATTCTGAGCGAGCAGGGCGCACCGATCACGGTGCAGGTTGTCGAGCCGACCGGGTCGGAGATGCAGATCGTCGGGCAACTGGGCAGCCAGAAAGTAATCTGCATTTTCCGGGAGCGCATCAGGACCAATCCTGGCGATACGATCCACGTCATGCCCGATGCCGCTCTTGCCCATATCTTCGAAGAGCAGACCGGCAACCGTCTATGAGCGTCCGAAGAAGGGGCGGAACATGAGCCTGAAACGCATCTACATCGTCGGAACCCACGACACGAAAGGAGACGAGCTCGCCTATGTGAAGCAGCTCGTGGAGAAAAATGACCGGCCGGCGGTCTCGGTGGATGTTTCCACCGGCGAGCCGAAAACGAGTTCTGCGGACATCAGCGCCGCCGACGTGGCCGCCTTCCATCCGGGTGGTCGGGCGGCCGTCTTCACAGGTGATCGCGGCCGCTCGGTGGGCGCGATGGCGCAAGCCCTGGAGCATTTTCTGCTTTCGCGCACCGACATTGCCGCAGTGATCGGCCTTGGCGGCTCGTCAGGTACGGCGCTGGTTACGCAAGGCATGCGGGCGCTTCCCATCGGACTGCCGAAGCTGATGCTTTCGACTGTCGCCTCTGGCAACGTCGCCGCCTATGTCGGACCGAGCGATATCTCCATGATGTACTCGGTCACTGATGTTGCCGGTCTCAACCGCATCTCGCGGGTAATCCTGGCCAACGCCGCCTACGCCATTGCCGGCATGGCCAAAGCCTCGTTCGAGGCAGGAGACGACAAGCAGGCAGTCGGACTTTCCATGTTCGGGGTGACGACACCTTGCGTCACGCAAATCACCGACCGACTCAAATCCACTTATGATTGCCTTGTTTTCCATGCGACGGGAACTGGCGGCCAATCCATGGAGAAGCTTGCCGACTCCCGTCTGGTGAGCGGTCTCCTGGACATGACAACGACGGAGGTCTGCGATCTGCTGATGGGTGGGATCTTCCCGTGCACGGAGGATCGATTCGGCGCCGTCGCGCGAACCCGGCTTGCCTATGTCGGCTCGTGCGGCGCACTCGACATGGTCAATTTTGCCGGCAGGGAGACGGTTCCTGCTCGTTATCGAAACCGAAATCTGTATGAGCACAATCCGCAGATCACCCTGATGCGGACGACGCCGGAGGAAAACGCGCGGATTGGCCGCTGGATCGGCGAGAAGCTTAACGCCTGCGAAGGCCCGATCCGTTTCCTGATCCCCGAAGGCGGCGTATCGGCGCTGGATGCGCCCGGGAAACAATTCTGGGATCCGGAGGCCGATGCGGCCTTGTTCGGCGCTCTCGAAAACACCCTTCGAGCAACCTCCAACAGGACATTGCTCCGTCTTCCCTATCACATCAACAGCCCGGAATTCGCAGACGCAACCGTTGCCGCATTCCGAGGCATTATACCTGAGGCTTAAAATGGCACCTATCGAACGGGCAAAATTGCTGAAGCGGTTCCACGGCATGATTGAAAGTGGCACGCCGATCATCGGGGGAGGGGCCGGAACGGGTCTGTCGGCAAAATGCGAAGAGGCCGGCGGCATCGACCTCATCGTCATTTATAATTCGGGCCGTTACCGCATGGCGGGCCGGGGTTCGCTTGCGGGCGTGCTGGCCTATGGCAACGCCAATGAAATCGTCATGGAAATGGCCCGCGAAGTGTTGCCGGTGGTATCCCACACCCCGGTTCTTGCCGGCGTCAACGGCACGGACCCTTTCTGCAATTTCGACTATTTTCTCGATCAGCTGAAAGCGGTTGGCTTTTCCGGTATTCAGAATTTTCCGACGGTTGGCCTCATCGACGGCGTGTTTCGCGCCAATCTAGAAGAAACAGGCATGAGCTATAACCTCGAGGTCGATGTCGTGCGCCTTGCCCGAAGCAAGGATCTCCTGACGACGCCCTATGTCTTCGACGTGGATCAGGCGCGCCTGATGGCGCAGGCCGGCGCCGACATCATCGTCGCTCATATGGGCCTCACGACCGGCGGGTCGATCGGGGCGGAGACTGCCATGACGCTCGATGAGGCGGCGGTTCGCGTATCGGCAATCGCTCAGGCAGCCCTGGAGGTCCGGGACGATGTGATCGTACTCTGCCACGGCGGCCCGGTCTCCACTCCCGAGGACGCTGCGATCATCCTCTCGAGATGCCCGCAATGCCATGGCTTTTATGGCGCGAGCAGTATGGAACGGCTGCCGACGGAAATCGCCCTGGTCGAGCAGACGCGCCGCTTCAAGGAAATCAAGCGAAGCTAGCAGGCTTCAAGCATTGACCATTCCGGCAGAGGGACGGTCTTGGAGGGACCGTTCCTCTGCTTCACCCCGATCAGACACGATGTTCATGGAGGAATATATAATGGCACGAGTTTACGTCAGCGGCATCATAGATGCACCGATCGAGAAAGTCTGGGCCTGTGCGCGCGACTTCAACGGTCACGGCGAATGGCATCCATTGATCGCCGAGAGCGTGGTCGAGGATGGGTATCCGAGCGACAAGGTCGGCTGCGTCCGCAACTTCAATCTGACGAATGGTGGAAACCTCAGGGAGAAGCTGCTGTCGTTCAGCGATCTCGACCGTTCCTTCACATATAATATTCTCGTGTCGCCGATGCCCATACAGAATTACGTGGCAACGTTTCACTGCCTGCCCGTGACCGAAGGCAACAAGACATTCGTGGAATGGTATGCCCACTTCGATGTTTCGGAGGAACACGAGGCCCAGATTCGGCATCAGGTGGGGCGTGATACATTTGCCGCCGGCATCGTAGCGCTGGAAGCAGCCTTGAAGAAGCGGTGAGGCGGCAGCAATAGCATTGTCCGGCAAGAGTGACATTGGACTTGCCGGATGATGCAGAGAGTCCCGCGGGCGCGCCGCCTCAGTCGCTCTTTGCCAGTTGTGTCAGGTTGTACTGGGACATCTTGTTGTAGAGCGTCTTGCGGGAAAGACCGAGGAACTGTGCCGTTGCGCCGCGGCGAAACCGGTTGCGCCGCAATCCGTCGAGGATCCAGTCCCGCTCGGATGCAAATGCCGACATGGGGAGCGCTTTCTGGGCCGGCACGAGCGCCTCGAGTTGCAGGGGCGACAGGACATCGCCGGACGCACTGAGGGCTGCGTTTTCCAGCACCGTCTGCAGCTCGGCAATATCCCCGGGCCAGGCATATTCGAGCAAGAGACGGTAGGCGCTTGGTTCGAGCGTCAGATTGGGCCGTCGCGTGCGCAGCCGGATCTTCGCAAGGGCCGTCTCGATCAGGATCGGAAGATCCTCCAGACGCTCGTTGAGAGGAGCAAGAACGATCGTTGCAAAACCTGATTGCTCAAAAAAGCTGCGCGCCGCCACCGTATTGGGATGGGCGGGATTCATGATCCCGATAAGCCGCACATCGGTCGCTCGTGACGTTTCCTCGCCAAGGCGCCGCATTCTTCCAGTCCTGACCACTTCGGCAAGGGCACGCTGAAGATCGAGGGGGAGCATTTCCAGGTCATGAAGGAGAAGAGTAGCCTTGTGGCCGACCTCCAGCCATCCGAGCCGAGCCTTGACGAGATCGGGCACCGCAACCGGAAGGCCACCGAAGAGTTCCAGCGCCTGAGCGGCTTCGGTCTTGCCGCCGAGGTTAACCAGGATCAGATCGCGTTGCCGCCGCGCGCTTTCGGCATGCAGCGCCTCGGCGACTTCGCGTGCACCGCTTTTCGGCGAAGCAACAATCAAAACCGGGAGGTCTGTCATCAGCAAGCGATTGTAGATTGCCTGGGTCGCAGCGGCGGTGTCGGAACGACCGAGCAGAGGTGACGGCAAAGGATTGCCGAAGCCACTGTGTTCCAGCCGCTCCACACGATCGCGCAGGCTCTCGATGGTCTTGAAGCTTGCCGTCACGATCTCGATTGCGGTCTCGAGGGGGACCCTGTCGATCGTCGAGCCACCGATATAGCCGTCTACCCGTGCAACGCGGCAAAGTTCCTCCAGATGGCGCGGGCTTACGATCGGCCCTCCCTCGACCATGCACAACGTCTGAGGCGAGATGGCACGAACCCGACGCACGACCGAAGCGACGTGGAGAGCGGCTTCCTCGATGCGGACTTCCGTCGATACGCCGGCGACGCCGCCCTTGTTCCATCCCAGATCGACATTGATCACGTCGACCGGGATCATGGCGGCACGCTCGGCTTCCGCGCCGTTATGGACATAGGCGATGGTGGCAAGTCCCGCCTCGTGGGCGAGCGACAGCATATCCAGCTCACGCGAGAAGCCCACGCCCGCCTCCTCCAGCAACTCGCGGAATTCAGGATCCACCAGGATCGCGGTCGGGAAATTGGCGATGCCGAAGAAACCCTGCTCGACCACCTTGTTGACAATCGTATGCAGGTCCTCGCGCGGATCGAAGACCGAAGCGCCGAAGAACACCGGGACTGCTGCCCTCGGCAGGATCTCCCTGGTGGCGAAATCCATGACGAAGCTGTTGCATTCGTGGATCGGCAGCATGGCGACGAGCGACGGCTCTCCCATGCTGCGGATACGTCCAGCGCTGAGGGCAAGAAGAAAGTCGGCGCCACCGCGAACGGCAAAGTTGGCCGCCATTCCGGTTCCGATCGCGGCTCCCACAAGGAAGCCGCTTCGGTGGCCCGGGCGAATGCGTGCCCGCAGCGCGTTCTTGTCAGCCCGGTTCCTCGGCTCGTTCATTATGAATGGCGTTCGATAAACTCCGGCACATTCACGACATTGCCGGTTCTCTGGCTCTCTATCGCCGAGAAGATCAACGCACTGGCCTGCACATTCGCCTCCACATGCGTTTCCATCTCCGGTCCACCATCCAGCCAGTTGCAGAATCGCTCGATCAGCCAAGTGTTCAGCCATTTCGGCTGGGTGATCAACTGGATTTTTTGACCCTCACCCTCCCGGCTGCGCTGGCGCTTCAGCTCTTGTCGCTGGAACACCTGGATCTCGCGATTGCTGAGGATTGCCGTTCCCTCCTCGCATTCGACACGGACATATTCATGGTACCAGTCGTTCATGCCGACAGCGGCGCTGGATGAACCTTCGTAGATGCCTCTCGCACCATTCTCGAACGTCATCATCACGATACCGTCGGTATCTCCGGCATATTCCGCCCAGCTCGGCTTCCAGGTCGAAGCGTAAAGCGTCTGGCAGCGTGCGCCGGCGAAATCGGCCACGAAATCGAGATGATGCACCGCTCCTTCGATCATCAACGGATCTTCCATCGTGTGCCGGAAAAGCGCGCCCCACGCCATATGCTTGCGCATATCGGCCATGTAGCGGCAACTGACCATGTTGACTTTCCCAAGCCGTCCCGAGCGAATAACGGACCGAAGGGTCGTCTTGTCCTGATCGAAGCGATGGCTCATCGTGACGGCCATCTTGCGGCCGGCCGCCTTTACCTTGCGCGCAACGCGAACCGATCCTTCCATCGTGTCGGCGATAGGCTTTTCGCAAAGAATGTCGACACCATGCGCGATCGCAATGTCGACGATGCCCTCGTGGTAATTCGGCGGCACCACGATGGTGCAAAAATCTGCGGCGTTCTCGGCAAAGGCTTTCTGCGGATCGGTATAGCAGCGGTTCTCGGGCAGGCCGAGAAGGCGGCGTCCCAGTTCAAGGGCAGTCTCGTCGACATCGACGACCGCCACGACCTCTACCGTCCCGTCGGCGATGTTGGCGGCGAGAAATTCGGAGCACCAACGACGACCAAAAGTGCCGACGCCGACGTGAATCAATCTTTTCGTCATCTCATATTCTTTCTGGTTTGGGGTGGGCTGGGCCGTGGGTGTGCTCCCACAGGTGACCGACGCGTTTTTCCCTTTCCAACGTGGTCTCGAAATACACAGCCTTGACCGGCTCGGCAGCGTTGGGAAAGTCGTGGTGGTGACCCATGCCGATGGCGAGGCAATCGCCGGCACGCATCGGAAAATGCTTCGCACCGACGACGGCTTCGCCTGCGCCCTCCAGCAGGATCCAGTACTCGTCGCAATCGTGGTAGTGGGAATCGACCGACGTGTGTTTGGAATAGGTGACCGGGTCGCCCTTGTTCACCCAGTCAGGGATGTTCTGCACGCGGAAAACGCCGCAGCCTCCCAATTCGCCCTTCCAGTGTCCAACCAGCCGCACGGCCTGGGCACCTTCTGATTTTCCGACGACCGTATAGCCCTTGCCGGCCGGAATGTCCGTGAATTGCGCCTCCTTGAGCACCTGAGAGCCGCCGCCCATCAGGATCTGGCATGTCCCATTGGTCACCAGCAGACGGTCACGCTCGGCCTCCGGCGCGCAGACAATGCTTTCGTTAATTCCAAGGTTATGGACATAGAATTTGGTAAGCTCGCACCAATCCGGTGGCGCCTCGCCGCTGCGGAACAAAGTCACTATTTTCCTCCCAGTTCAAATCACCTCGAAGCGATTTTTTTGAATTCTTAACCCGAAGGCGCGCTAGGAAAAGGGAGGCATACACCGTAGAGTGAGTAAAATTGGGTACTAATGCCGATGAATGCCGACCCATCTGCCATCCGCATCACCTCGACCTGGCCCCCGTTTTCGGGGCGTGAAACTGAGGCCAAATGGATCTTCTGTCCCTGGCTCGAGGGCCTTCCTTCAAAGTCCGGCCTTTGGATCGCTTCCCTTCCCATTCATGACGCCAATGCGGTGCTTCTGGCTGCGATCACGTCCCAATCATTTCGCGATATGCCGACCAAGCCGGCCTTTGTGGGCGTGTGCTTGCTCGATCCGTTTCGGCAACTGAGCCAGGTATTCACGACCCTTAGAGCGGCCGGGATTTCCGGGATCGTCAACTTGCCGACCACAGGCACCTTCAGAGGATCGATGGCGCGCGCGCTCGATGACCTCGGGACGGGCGTCAATCGTGAGATCGCGATGATGGCGCAGGCGCGCGACCATGGCCTTCGCATCGGCGGAGTAGCGATGACAACGGAAGCGAGCGCCAAGATGATCGAAGCCGGCTGCGAATTCGTTCTCGATCTCGAACATGCAGAGCCCGAGATCCATTCTGCCACTTGTCCTGCGGAGGTGGTCCGCTGATCTCTCCTGTTTCCGGGGAGACCTGAGCGATCAAATCGACTTCATCCAGCCGAGCCCTTCCTCTGTGATCCCGGCCGGCCGGTATTCGCATCCGACATAGCCCTGGTACCCAATCGCGTCGATTTCAGCGAGGATGACGCCGTCGTTGAGTTCGCCCGTCGTCGGTTCGTTGCGTGTCGGGACCGCCGCGATCTGGATATGCCCGATATCAGGTGCCATCCTCCTCAAAGCCGTAAGGACATCGCCGTGAAGGATCTGGCGGTGATAGATGTCGAATTGCAGGCGCACATTCGAGTGGCCGAGATCATCGATCAGCGTCAGCGCGCGCTCGAAGTGATTGAGGAAATAGCCTGGCATATCGCGGCCGTTGATCGGTTCGATGACGAGGCCGATGCCCGCTTCGGCCGTCGCTTCGGCTGCCCGTTGCAGGTTGTCGCGATAACATGCCACCGCCAGCGGATCGTCCCATGGGGCGTTGCCTGCCATCATGTGGAGCAGTGGCGTCTTGATGACGTTTCCGTAGGAAATCGACGTCGAAAGCGCCGTGGCGAATTCTTCACGGCGATCCGGAAGGCTGGCGAGGCCGCGGTCGCCTGCAGCCCAGTTGCCGGGAGGCATGTTGAAAAGCGCTTGTTTCAGCCCCGCAGCGGCAAGTGTTTCGGTGATCAACTCCGCAGGATGATCATAGGGAAAGAGGTATTCGACCGCGGTGAAGCCGGCACTGGCCGCCGCTTGGAACCGCTCAAGAAACGGGCGCTCGGTAAACATCATCGACAAATTGGCGGCGAACTTCGGCATTCTCAGATCTCCTCCGACATTCCTGGCAGTTCAAGCCCGGCGATCTTGGCAAGCAGTCTGGCAACCGAGCTGTCATCATCTCGCCCCATGCCCGCCGCTTCGGTCATGATGAACAGTTGCAATGCGGCAGCCGTGATCGGCAGGGGAAATTTTTGCTTGCGCCCGATCTCGGAAACAATGCCGAGGTCCTTGGTGAAGATCGACACTGCACTATGCGGCGTGTAGTCGCCGGCAAGGACATGCGGTATGCGGTTCTCGAACATCCAGCTGTTGCCGGCCGATTTCGTTATGACGTCGAAAACGCGCGAAATATCGAGATCGAGGCTCTTGGCGAAGGTGATTGCCTCACAGGCGGCAGCAATATGGACGCCGGCCAGCAACTGGTTGACGATCTTGAACGACGATCCAATGCCCGGCTTATCACCGAGTTCATAGACCGTCCCAGCCATCGCATCGAGGGCAGGACGAGCTGCAGTGAAGGCGTGAGGCGATCCGGAGGCCATGAACGTCAGTTCACCTAAAGCAGCCTTCTTCGAGCCGCCACTGATCGGGCCGTCCAGATAGAGCAGACCGGCGGCCTCGACACGCAACGCGAAATCTTTCGCCTCGCTGGGCGAAATCGTCGCGCAGGAAATGATCACGCTCCCAGGCCTCATGGAAGAGACGATGCCGTTATCCCCGAAAAGCACCGCTTCGGTCTGAGCCGCATTAACCACAACGACCACCGCGATGTCGGCCCCATCTGCGGCATCTCTTGGCGCTGTCGTCGCCACGCCGCCATCCGTCTCAAGCGCATGGAGGGCATTCGGATTGATGTCGAAGCCGCGCACCGTGAACCCCGCTCGAAGTGCCGAGCGCGCCATTCCGAGCCCCATGGAGCCGAGACCGACAACAGCAACAGTCAATTGGTGCACCATTCGGCAACCCCTTTCATATTCGTCGAAGCAAGGACACTCGAGATTATCTCAGCGCTAACATCACTTTCAAACCATATCCTCTTGATGGGATCAAGCAAAATATGTTAGCGCTGAGATATGGATGTCACCGTGAGGAATTTCACGAATGGATCGGCGGACGATTGAGGAAGTGGAAGCTTTGACATCGACAGGGACGCCGAAGCTCGCAGACGTCGCGCGGCTGGCCAATGTCAGCGAAAACACGGCGTCGCGGGTCGTTCGCAACAAGGGGTTCATTGCAGCCGAGACCAGGCAACGGGTCAATGAGGCGATCGAAAAGCTCGGCTATGTGCCTAACCGCGCGGCCGGCTCGCTGGCGTCGTCTTCCTCGATGATAATCGGGGTGATCCTGCCGTCGCTGTCGAATATCGTGTTTGCCGAGGTGCTGCACGGGATCCACGCCGGTCTTGCGGGCACGCCCTACCAGCCGATGATCGGCGTCACCGACTATGGCCTCGTCAAGGAACAGCAGCTCATTTCCTCACTGCTCGCCTGGAAACCGGCCGCGATCGTCACGACAGGGCTTGAGCATACGGATGCGGCGCGGCGAATGTTGGAAGCGAGCAGAGTTCGCATCGCCGAGTTGATGGACATCGACAATCGGCCGATCGATCTTGCCGTCGGTCTTTCCAATCGCGAGGCGGGAAGGGCGATTGCCCGCCATCTGATGCAGCGCGGCTATTCGAAGATCGCCTATGTCGGCCACGACTGGCTTGCCGACCGCCGCTCTCACGCCCGCTACCTCGGCCTATGCGAGGGCCTCAGCGAAAAGGGGCTGGCTCTGGTCGCAGAAAACAGGATCGATGGGCCGAGTTCCACCCTGTCAGGACGCGAGGCACTGGCGCGCCTTCTCGTTGACGGCGCCGATATCGAGGCGGTCGCCTTTTCCAACGACGACATGGCGGTCGGCGGCTTCATGCACTGCCTGGCAGCCGACATTTCCGTGCCGGACAAGCTCGCCCTCTTCGGCTTCAACGGCCTGGAGATTGGTCAGGCGCTTCCCAAGCCGCTGTCGACCGTTCTTTCCAATCGCTTCGCCATCGGCAAAGCCGCGGTCGAGCACCTGCTCGAAAGCGCAGAGCGCAGCGATCCGCCAAAAGTCATCGATACCGGATTTGCCATCATCGAAGGGGCGACCGCCTAGGGCGCTCGTCCCCTACAAGCAGGAGAACGACATGTTGCTGGGCGCAATCGCCGACGATCTCACGGGGGCAACGGACCTTGCCTTGATGCTCTCGCGTGAGGGAATGCGGACCATCCAGACGGTGGGCGTGCCGTCGCCAGCGTTTGATCCCGGTAATGTCGATGCGGTCGTCGTTGCACTGAAGTCCCGGACCAATCCAGCTTCGGAAGCAGTGGCGATGGCGCTCGACGCATTCGCATGGCTGAAAGCTGCAGGAGCACAGCAATTCATCTTCAAATATTGCTCGACGTTCGATTCCACTGCAGAGGGTAACATCGGTCCGGTCAGCGACGCGCTCGTCAAGGAGCTGGGCACCGACCTGACCATCGTTTGCCCGGCTTTCCCTGCAAATGGCCGGACGATCTATAAGGGACATCTCTTCGTCGGCGACCAGTTGCTCTCGGAAAGCCCGATGCGCAATCACCCCCTGACGCCCATGACCGACAGTTCGCTTGTCCGCCTCATGGCCGCCCAGTCGACAATGAAGGTCGGGCTGATCGCCCATGACGTCGTCGCACGCGGGGCCGATGCCATCGGGCAAGCTTTCGCAAATGCACGCGCGCGCGGCGAGCAGGCGCTGATCATCGATGCGCTTTCAGACCAGGATTTGCGGGTGATCGGCGAGGCAGCGGCTAACCTGCCCCTGATAACCGGTGGCTCGGGCATTGCGATCGGTCTGCCGGAGAATTTCCGCCGACGAGGGCTCCTGGCGTCCAGCGCGGGCGTCGTTGACTTTCCTTCGCCTCCCGGCAGGGCAGTGATCCTCGCCGGATCGTGTTCCGAGGCGACGCGGGCCCAGATCAAGGCTGTGATCGGCGGCGGACAACCGGCATTGAAGCTCGATCCGATCGACATTGCCAAGGGGCGCATTGCCGTTGACCAAGTGGTGGAGTGGGCAATTGGGCAGGACCAGCACACGCCTTTGATCTATTCGAGTGCCGATCCTCAGGAGGTGCGCGCGGCCCAGGAGGTTCTCGGAAGACAGAAAGCCGGCGAGTTGGTGGAGGATTTCCTCGCCAAGACCGCGACAGAGCTGAGGATGAAGGGCGTAAGGCGGCTGATTGTCGCCGGCGGCGAGACCTCGGGAGCTGTCGTCGGTGCGCTCAAGCCCTCGGCCCTTTATATCGGGCCGGAGATTGATCCGGGTGTCCCCTGGACGCTGACGATGGGGGACGAACAGCCAATGGCCCTGGCGCTCAAATCCGGCAATTTCGGCGCGCCTGACTTCTTCATAAAAGCCTGGGAGCTCTTGAAATGACGGCGACACTGTCTGAGGAAATGCGCCTGCGCGACGAGATCGTCGAGGTTGGCAAATCGCTGTTCGACCGCTGCTTTACGTTCGGCTCGACCGGAAACATCAGCGCCAGATTGTCGAACGGCGATCTTTTGATGACGCCCACCAACGCCTCGCTGGGCGCGCTCGATCCGGAGCGCTTGTCGAAATTTTCTGCCGAAGGGGTCCACATCGGCGGCGACAAGCCGACCAAGGAAGCCTTCCTGCATCAGTGCATGTATTGCGAACGCAAGGGCGCCGGCGCAGTTGTGCATCTGCATTCGACGCATGCTGTTGCCCTCAGCCTTATCGATGGTCTTGATCCCGATGATCTGCTTCCACCACTGACCGCCTATTATGTCATGCGGGTCGGCAAGCTACCGCTGGCACCGTATTTTCCACCGGGTGACGTAGCACTGGCTGAGGCGGTACGGGAAAAGGCGAGGGACAGCCATGCTGTTCTGCTCGCCAATCACGGTCCGGTCGTTGCCGGAAAATCGCTGCGCGAGGCGCAATACGCTACCGAAGAGCTGGAAGAGACCGCCAAATTGTTTTTGATGCTGCGCGGCGAAAAGATCAGACCACTGACGCCGGAGCAACGGGAAAGCCTGGCGAAAAGGCAAAACTGATCCTCGGAGAGCCAGATAGGCGCGGGAATTGAGATCATTGTCCGACCATAGGCCGTCCGAAATTGAACGCATGTCAACCGGCGAGGTACCCCAGTTCCCATCAGACACCCCGAACTGAAGCTCCGCGTATGCTACCGTAAGATACATGCGCTGCAACCGTTTCGTCATGCTGCGTGTACCAACAGCGGATATGGCTGGAGGAATGGCTGTTGGCAGGCAGCGCGACGTGGAGCGGGCAAGATTGATCACCGGTGATACGATATACATCGACGGCGGGTACGATATCATGGATTAGTCCACCACCTCAGGGCACGCCCCGAGTGTTATCCCGCCCCTTCGGATCGCATGTGCCAGAACTCACTCAACCTATTCGATTTCTCATATCAGAGGGCGGAAAAAGATGATCAGGGCTGTGTGATATGGACCGCTCCCTCCTCCTCGTGGACCTGGCGCTGCAAGGCGGCGGCGCCCATGGTGCCTTTACCTGGGGCGTGCTCGACCGGCTGCTTGAGGAAAGCTGGCTCAGCATCGAGGGCATTTCCGGCACCTCTGCCGGGGCCATGAACGCGGCGGTATTGGCGGACGGCTTCGCCCATGGCGGGCCGGAAGGCGCGCGCGAAGCGCTCGACCGTTACTGGCGGGCAGTCTCGGATGCCGCCCGCTTCTCTCCTTTCCAGCGCAGTCCGCTGGACCGACTGCTCGGCCGCTGGACCATGGATACATCGCCCATGTTCATCGGCATGGACATCATTTCCCGTCTTTTCTCTCCTTACGACCTCAATCCCGCCAACGTGAACCCGCTGAGGCGCATCCTTGAGGAGCAGATAGACTTCGAACGGCTTAAGGCATCACCCATCCGGCTCTTTATCACTGCCACTAACGTGCGCACTGGACGTGGCCGGGTGTTCCGCAATGCGGAGATCTCGCCGGACGTGCTCCTCGCCTCGGCCTGTCTGCCGACCCTCTTTCAGGCCATCGAGATCGATGGCGAGCACTATTGGGACGGGGGGTATTCGGGGAACCCGACCCTGACGCCACTGGTGCGCGAGCTGAAATCCGACGACACCATTCTCATCCCGATAAACCCTGTCGAGCGCCCCGGCACGCCACAGACGGCGGCGGAGATCATGAACCGGCTCAACGAGGTCTCGTTCAATGCGGTGGCCCTCAAGGAGTTGCGCATGATCGCCCTTCTGCGCAAGGTGGCTGACCCCGGCAGCGCCGAAGGAGCCGCATGGGCGAAAATGCGCGTCCACATGGTGCCGAACCCGCTGATGGCGACGCTCGGCTACTCTTCCAAGCTCAATGCGGAATGGGACTTCCTCTCCATGCTCAAGGCGGAGGGGCGCAATAGCGCGCAGGTATTCCTCGACGGGCATGGTCATATGCTCGGCGTCCAATCCTCGATCGACCTCGACGTGCTCCTGGAAGGGGTGTGAGCCATGGGTCTTCTTGGCATTCTCGCCGGGCTCGCTGTCCTTATCTTTTTCGCTTTCCGGGGGGCGAGCATCCTGATTCTCGCGCCGCTTGCGGGGCTGATCTCAGCCGCCTTTTCCGGCGAACCGCTGCTCGCAAGCTGGACGCAGACCTTCATGCGCAATGCGGCGGACTTCATTGCGCAGTTCTTTCCGCTATTCCTGCTTGGTGCGCTGTTCGGCAAGCTGATGGAAGATTCAGGCTCTGTATCTTCGATCGCCAATTTCATGACGCAAAAGCTCGGAGCGGAGCGCGCGATCCTCGCCGTGGTGCTGGCCGGCGCCATTGTCACCTATGGAGGAGTGAGCCTGTTCGTCGCATTCTTCGTGCTGGCGCCCATGGGTATCGCACTGTTCGCCGAGGCGGGCGTGCCGCGGCGGTTGATGCCGGCGGCCATCGCGCTCGGCACCTCCACTTTCACTATGTCGGCGATGCCGGGCACGCCATCCATCCAGAACGCCATTCCGATGCCGTTCTTCGGCACCACCCCCTTCGCGGCACCCGGGCTTGGCATCATCGCTTCGGTCATCATGCTGGGCTTCGGCATGTGGTGGCTGAAGCGGCGAGAGGTTTTGGCGCGCGCGAACGGCGAAGGCTTCGGTGCCTCGGTTGCGCTCGTGACTGAATCGGCGGAAGTAGCGGCGGATGATCCGATCGTGCGGGAACGAGCCACCACTGCGCGCGAATTCGACCCGGTGGAGGTTCACCACAGCCAGGAGGCGGCCAAAGGTCCGCCCATCGTGCTCGCGGCGCTGCCCGTCATCGTGGTGATCGTCGTCAACCTGCTGATGTCCTTCGTTGTCCTGCCGCCCATGGATACCTCGTTCCTTGCTTTGCCCCAATGGGGCGAAACGAGCGTCTCGGCGGTCGGAGGCGTCTGGTCGGTGATCGTCGCGCTGCTCGCCGCCATCATCACCGTCATTGCGATCAATTTCCGTAGCATACCGGCCTTGCGCGCGACCATGACGGCCGGCGCCAACGCCTCGGTCCTGCCGATCCTGTCGGTGGCGAGCCTTGTCGGCTTCGGCGCCGTCATCGCTGCGCTGCCGGTATTCGCGGATGTGCGCGCATGGGTGCTTTCCATCGGCGGTGGCCCGCTGGTGTCGCTGGCGGTGGCGACCAACATTCTGGCCGCGCTCACCGGTTCCGCCTCCGGCGGCCTCACCATCGCGCTTGATGCACTCGGCCCCACCTACATGAAAATCGCAGCCACAATCGGCATGGATCCGGCATTGATGCATCGTGTCGCCGTCATCGGCTCAGGTACGCTCGACAGCCTACCGCACAACGGCGCGGTGGTAACGCTGCTTTCCGTATGCGGCGTAACGCACAGGGAAGGATACCTCGACATCGTCATGGCGGCCGTCGTCGGCGCTCTCCTTGCCCTTGTAGTGGTCATTGTGCTCGGTTCACTCTTCGGGAATTTCTAGCGCGGACAATATCAATCGAAACGCGTCAGCCAGCGCTAGGTGTGCTTCATCGCTTCCGGGGTCGAACGCGCGGCGAAAAGCCTGCGGCGACAGGATTCCAAGCGGTCGGACTTCAGGGCCTCGGCAACCCGGCGGTAGTCGTCGAGCACAATGCCTTGCGTTACGTACCGGAACCGGAGCTGATCGCCGGCCCGGATTGTGATCCCGCCATTGCAGGAATATGTTTGGCAATGCGGCCCGAGCGCTGTTGTGAGCGTCTCGTGTCCGCCCGGGCGCTCGACAATATCCTTACCCAGGATCGTCAGCCAGTGGACGGATTTGATCGATCTGCCGTCGCCCTAGTCGGGTTCCACTGAAGATCGGACCAGGTCGGAAAAATCGAGACCGGGGAAGCGTTCCAATACCGGCAGCACCGTACCGTGCCGCTTCCCGAAAAGATGCCGATCACGGTCAGCCGGTTGGCGTCCACCTTCAAGAAATGGGAGAGGCGATCGGCAAACAGAGCATGATATTCGCGCAACAAGCCGCAGACGGCGAGCCGCGTCTCAACGCTTTGACCGGGAAGGGAAATGCAGCTCAACGCCGTCCCCCTTTTCAAAGCCACTATTCGCCGAGATTTGGCCGAAGCTGCGCGATGATGCTGTCTACATTGTTCGGCGTCACCTGCCATCTGCCTGGATCTTCATGCTCGAAGTCAGCATTCACCCGGCGGCTGGTCCGGTTGAATTGAAACAAGATCTTTTGGAAACCCTTTTTGCCGTCGTTACGAAGCCATTGCCAATATGCCGCCTCCGGCTGCTCGATCTCGCGCAATCTCGGAGCGACGGCGGTGTAGTTTCCGCTTGCGTCGTAGGTATAGCCGAAAATCTCGTTTGCCTCGCCGCTCTCATCGACGGTGACCGCAATCGATATCTCGCTCCAGTCGACCCCTCCCATCTTCCTGGAATTGATGATCACACTTGCAATGTCGCCCATCAGCTCGAGATTTTCCGACATCCATCACTCCGCATTTCAACCTATCCTGCCTCGCGAACGGATCGATTGAATTTCCTTTTCAACGCGGGCGGCAGACAAATCCGCCGCCCGCGTAAATTCGCATGAAACCGCTCAGCTCACACGGACGGCTCCCCCATCAATCCGCTTCATTTTCTCTCCGTCGATGAGAACCACCGGGCCGGCATTGTCGATGGGCTTAGATACAGCGATATGATGCTCTTTGCCTTCGAGCTGGATTTTCGCTTCGAAGCCGCTCCAGTCGCGAGGCAGATTGGGCTCGACGAACAGGACACCTTGCTCGATCCGAATGCCCAGAATGCCTTCCAGCGCAGCCCTGTAGAGCCAGCCGGCCGAGCCGGTATACCAGCTCCACCCGCCGCGCCCCTTCAACGCTCCTTCGCCATAGATGTCACCGGCAACGACATAGGGTTCGATCCGATAGACTTCCGACGCATCCTTATCCAGCGCGTGCTGAATCGGGTTGAGCATCTGGAAGCAGCGCCAAGCGTCGTCCGGCCGTCCCATGCGCGCAAGTGCCATGACCACCCACGTCGCCGGATGCGTGTATTGGCCGCCATTTTCGCGCACGCCCGGGGGATAGGCAGCGATATTTCCAGGATCGTGTGCCGGATTGACAAAGGGCGGCGTCAGCAGCCGAACCAGCTGTCCGTCCTCGTCGGCGAGCTTCTCCAGCGTCGCGTTCATCGCGCGAGTGCTGCGCTCCGCATCGCCCTGTCCTGACAAGACGCTCCAGGATTGAGGCATGGAATCGATCATACATTGATCGGATGTGCTGGATCCGAGCGGCGTTCCGTCGTCGAAGAAGCCGCGGCGATAGTATTCGCCATCCCATCCGGCCGCTTCGACCGCCTGCTTCAAGATCCTGACATGGTCGGACCACCGGTTGACGCGTTGGGTGTCGCCGCGCTCTTCGGCAATCCCGACGAAGCGGCTCAGCGTGCCAAGCAGGAACCAGGCGAGCCATACGCTCTCGCCTCGTCCTTCGACGCCGACGCGATTCATCTTGTCACACCAGTCGCCCGCCAGCATCAGCGGCAATCCGTTCGCCCCGGTCCGCTTGATCGCAAGGTCGAGACCGCGCGCGGCATGCTCGTAGAGCGAGGCATTCTCGGCCGAAATGCGCGGCTGGAAAAACGCATCGTGCTGACCGGCACTGAGCTCGGCTCCTTCGATGAAGGGGAGCGTCTCGTCGAGGATCGAGCGATCTCCGGTCGCGGTTTGATACTGGTCGAGCGCATAGGCAAACCAGACGACATCGTCGGAGATGTTGGTGCGCACGCCCGCGCCGCTATCGTCCAGCCACCAGTGCTGGAAGTCGCCTTCGACGAACTGGCGTCGTCCGGCATTGCGGATCTGGTTGCGCGCATATTGCGGAGAGTGGCTGAGGAAGGCCAGCGAATCCTGCAACTGGTCGCGGAAGCCCCAGGCGCCGCTCGCCTGATAGAAGGCCGTGCGGGCCATGATACGGCAGCTCAACGTCTGGTATGGCAGCCAGGTGTTCACCAGGAAATCGAAGCTGCGATCCGGTGTGGTAATGTGGACCTTGCCCGTGAAGTCGGCCCAGAAGGCCTTCGTCCGGTTGATGACGTCATCGAAGCTTTCACCGCGCAGCTCCGCGACGAGCGCTCTCGCTTCCTCCGTGGAGCCCGTGTCGCTCATATAGAAGACGATTTCACGGGTCTCGCCAGCGACAAGCGTGAGGTCGAAGGCCATGGCGGCGGCCGGATCACCATCGGGTTCAATCGAATCGGAGAGGACGATGCCGCCCGATGCTGCACGCGGCTGTTGCATCGTGCCGTGGCGCCCGACGAATTCCCGCCGGCTGCCCGAAACGCTGGTTGCCGTCTCGCTTGCCGCGAACGTTGCCACACGCGAGGAAAAATCGACGCTGAAGGGGTTGGTCGCGAAGATCGCACCGGAGCCCTGGTCGTATTCGGACAGGATAAACGGCTTGGTCTTGGTCGGATGGCTTCCGAGAATCCACTCGGCGTAGCCGTAGAGACGCAGATTGCGCGGCTCGGACGACTTGTTGCTGATGCGCAATTGCGTCAGCTTGATCGGCCGCTCGGCGTCGATCGTCTGCGTCACTGTCAGCGCGATCTCTTCCTGCTCGCTCGAAAAGACCGAATAGCCAAGACCGTGACGTGCTTCGAAGCGCGTCGAGGCGTCCTGGGCCAGTGCGGCATAGGGTACGATCGTCGCCGCGCGGTCGAGGTCGCGTAGATAGAATGCTTCGCCCGGTCGATTGATGACGACATCGTTGGTCCACGGCGTCAACAGATGGTCGCGGGAATTCTGGCCCCAGGTGAATGCAGCACCTTCCGCCGAAACGCCGAAACCGAATTTCCCGTTCGAGATCACGTTGATCCACGGATGCGGTGTCGGCTCGCCCCCGGAAAGACGGATGACATATTCGCGTCCGTCCTGCGTAAAGCCGCCATATCCATTCCAGAACGCCAGGTCGGCGCCGTCGACGGTCGAAGAAGCGGTCTCTTCGCGCCTCATCCGGGGGACCAGCGTGGAATCGCCCCATTGGCCGAGAACGGCTGGAGAGCCCGAAATCGTCAGCGCGTGCTCAAGCTGCTCTCGCAGGTTTCCATCGCGTCCGAGCAACACGATCCGCGATGCCGCAAGAATGGCCTCATAGGTGCGTGGCTCGGTCATGTCCTTGCGCAGCGTATAGATGTTGCGCTGGATGCCGGCGATCTCGCTCGTGTGTCGGGCCGCGTCGCAGAGCTGGTCGATCGTGCGCTGCATATCCTGTGCAGGCGTGCCGGTCTGCTCGTTGAAGATGACGAGGTCGATTTCCACGCCGCGTGACTGCAGGAAGCCTTGCGCGCGCAGCAGTTCCTTCAAGAGGTCTGTGCCAAGCTCATCGGTGATCCGCAATGTTATCAGCGGCGCATCGCCGGATAGTGTCGCAGCCCAGAGGACCGATTGCGGCTGAAGACCGCGGCGAACGGCAGCTGCGTCTGCGCGCATCGCCATTTCCGGATAGACGAGGTAGCGGGCCAGTCGCTGGTAGATCGCGGCCTCTTTCGAGTTGATCCCGACCTGGCGCAGCTGGTTTTGCGTGCGCGTCCAGGCCTGAACGAGTTCCTGGGTGAAAACGTCCGGTTTGCGATAATGGGCCGCTGCCGTCTCGAGTTCGCTGCGGGTCGCAGCAGCGATCGTCCAGAAGGTGAGGGAAACCTTTTCGCCCGCCGGAACGCGCACGACACGCCGCAGCGATACGCAGGCATCCATCGTGAAACCGTCGGATCCCGACAAGGTCGCGCCCGGATCGAATGCGGCTGCTTCGGTCAGGTTTCTGCCGCGGCCGAGGAAACGCATGCGATCGGTTTCGAACTGCGTGGCGGAGGCGGAATCGCCGTCGTCGACGACAAGGTGAGCGATCACGATCTGGGGATCGGTCAGCTCGCGCTTCTGGCGCTCGACGAAGATCGTATGATCCTTTT
Organism: Neorhizobium sp. P12A; assembly: GCF_008365395.1. Classification (NCBI taxonomy): domain Bacteria; kingdom Pseudomonadati; phylum Pseudomonadota; class Alphaproteobacteria; order Hyphomicrobiales; family Rhizobiaceae; genus Neorhizobium; species Neorhizobium sp. P12A. The sequence goes on from NZ_QOVX01000023.1 coordinate 51,861, forward strand.
CGCTGATATCCGTCTTCAGGAACATGCGCGCGAAAGCCGGGTGACCGGTATCGACGCCGTCATGCGCAGCCACGGGCTCCATGTAGGAGGTGACTTCGATCAGCCGATCTTCCGTGCCCGTATTGGTCAGCGTCAGGCGCCGGCCTTCGGCATCATGATCGCTGGCGATGAAGACCTCGAGGTCGCTCGTCAGGTTTCCGACGGTCTTGGAGAACTCGGCGCGATCGTCGCTGAAGCTCGTGCGCGTATTTTCGTTGGCAATCGAGCGTGGCTCGGCCGTCGTGGACCACCATTCATTGGACGAGGCGTCGCGCAGGAAGATGAAGCTGCCCCAACGATCCTCGGTCGGATCGGCACGCCAGCGCGAGACGGAAAGCCCGTTCCAACGCGAATAGCCCGAACCGGTTGCCGTCAGCATGGTCGAAAGGCGGCCGTTGGAGAGAAGGACGATGTCGCGTTCACGCGATGCCGGATCTTCCACCCGACGAACTTCGGGACGCATGAGGTCGCCCTGGACCATGGCGACCGCGTCAGTCTCGTGCTTTGCGGTCATCTTCGGCACGTCACGGGGTGCCTTTTCCTGCAGCAGCAGCTCGGCAGCTTCGATCACGGGATCGGCGTGGAACAGTTCACGCAGCAGGCCGTCGAAGACGACATTGGCGACTGCGGCAATCGACATGCCGTGATGGTGCGCATAGTAATTGTAGACGACAGCGCACTTCTTGCCCTCGGGCACGCGGCTCGGTGTGAAGTCGACGGCATCGTGGAAGCCGTACATGCCGAGCGCACCGAGTTCCCGCAGCCGGTTGAGATTTTCGAGTGCCGCTTGAGGCGCAAACTGGCTGGCGAGGATCGAGGCATAGGGCGCGATGACGGCGTTCTGGCCAAGACCGCGCTTCAGGCCGAGCGTCGGAACGCCGAAATTGCTGTACTGATAATTCATCTGGTGGTCGCTGGCGTTGAAAGCCGCTTCCGAGATGCCCCAGGGCGTGCCGAGCCGGCGCGCATAATTCATCTGTTCCTGAACGATCAGATTGTTCGTCTGGTTGAGAATACCGCCCTGGCGCTCCTGCATGACGAGCGGCGGCATCAGATACTCGAACATCGAGCCGGACCAGGAGACCAGCGCGCCGCGCGAACCGACGGCGACGACATGGCGGCCTAGCTTGTACCAGTGCTCGGTCGGCAGATCGCCCTTGGCGACTGCAAAGAGGCTGGTCAGGCGGGCCTCGGAGGCGAGCATGTCGTAGCAGGCGGCATCCACCTCTTCGGTTTCGACGCGGAAGCCGATCGACAACAGCCGGCGTTCGGGACGGTAGAGGAAGCTGAAATCCATGGCGAAGGCGGTGTCGCGCGCGCGATCGGCAACGGCGAGCAACCGCGTGCGGATCTCTTCAGCCTTCGCCGCATCAACGTCGCCATCCGAAAGATGAGCGCGGCATGTCAGGACAAGGCTGTTTGCCCAGCGCACGACTTCGCTGCTGCGACCGGTCTTGACATCACGATCGAGGTCTCGCGCCAGCCGCTCGATGTCCGTGGCAAGCTCGGTAAAGCGGGTCACTTGCGCAGAGGATGCGTCATGCCCCTTGGCCTTCTCCAGCGCGGTCTTGAAGCCGACGATCAGCTCGACGAGGCGACCCTTGATGGCGCGGATCGCCTCGTCTTCCTGCGGAAGCTCGGCAAGGACCTCGCGCAGGATATCTGCAACGTCGCCGAGGCCATCGAGATTGCCGCGCGTATGCGCCAAGGGCGCTTCCGCCCACCTGCGACAGGCCGACGATACGGCGATCAGATGGCCGGCAAGATTGCCGCTGTCGACCGCGGAGACATACTTGCGTCCGAGCGGCTTCAAGGTATCGGTGTGATACCAGTTGAACAGATGGCCGCGATACTTCTCCAGGCGATCGACGGTCGCGAGCGTCTGTTCGATGCGGGTGACGGCGTTTTCGAACGAAATCCATCCAAAATGACGCGCCGAAACGACGGAGAGGAGGTACACGCCGACATTCGTCGGAGACGTACGGATCGCAACGACCGCATGCGGCGTCTGCTGGACGTTGTCCGGCGGCAGAAAGTGCTGGCTCGGGATGACGAACTGGTCGAAGTAGCGCCAGGTCCGACGCGCGATCTTGCGCAGATCGCTGGCGACCTGTTCGGGGACGTCCAGGCGGTCTTCAGTCTCCGCGGATTGGCTGACATACCAGGCAACGGCCGGCGACAGGATCCAGAGCAGCGCGAAGGGGATGCCGACGAGATAGGCGCTGTCACCCGGCAAGGCGGCCAAGAAAACGGCGATCACGCCAAGTGCGGGGGCGTGCCACATGACGCGGTAATGGCCGAGGATCGTCTTCTGGGCAACGGCCTGGGCGCTGGCGGCCGTGCGCCACTGCAGCATCAGCTTGCGGCTGACCAGAAGGCGATACACAGAGCGGACGATCGCATCCGCCATCACCCATGCCATGTCGGCGATGAAGACGATGCGCAACGCAACCTGGGCATTGGCGCCGCGTATATCCGTCAAGACGGTATGGAGATGGGCTCTGGCGACGATATCGCTGGTGCGTGGAATGATGCCGTTGATCAGCGACAGTGTCGGCGCCACGAACAGGCTGAAGATCAGCAGCATCTGCCAGAGAAGCGCGCCGAGCGGGTTCAGCCAGGCCCAGCCGAGCAGCGACGCGAAGAACCAGGCGATCGGCGTCAAGGAACGGCGCAGGTTGTCAAACATCTTCCAGCGACCGAGTTCGGTCACACCGCGCTCGGGCTTGAAGATATAAGGCAGAAGCTGCCAGTCGCCGCGCGCCCAGCGATGCTGGCGTGACACTTCGACTTCATAGCGGGTCGGGAAGTCTTCGACGAGCTCGGCGTCGGTCACGAGTGCGCAGCGCGCCATCGAGCCTTCGAGAAGGTCGTGGCTCAGAACCGAGTTCTCTTCGATCTTGCCCTCAAGGGATTTCTCGAAGGCATCGACGTGATAGAGGCCCTTGCCGGTGAAGGTGCCTTCGCCGGTCAGGTCCTGATAGACGTCCGAGACCGCAAAGACGTAAGGGTCAAGACCGCGGTTGACGGAGAAGATGCGCTGGAAGACCGATGCATCCTTGCCGGTCGTGAGCGAAGGCGTGACGCGCGGCTGCAGCACGCCATAGCCGCTGACGACCCTCCGGCTTTCCGGATCGAGCACCGGGCGGTTGATCGGGTGATAGAGCTTGCCGACGAGCTTGGTGACCGTATCGCGCACGAGGCGCGTGTCGGAATCCAGCGTCATGACGTACTGGATGCCCTCAGGAACGATATCGGCGCCGGGCAGGAAGGTCGTGGTGTCGCGATCGCCGCGCAGCAGCCTGTTGAGTTCGTGCAGCTTGCCGCGCTTGCGCTCCCAGCCCATCCAGACGCCTTCGCCCTCACTATAGAGGCGGCGGCGGTGCAGGAGATAAAAACGGGTCTTGCCGTCCTGCGCATAGCGGGCCGAGAGGTCTGCGATCTCGCTGCGGGCATAGTCAAGAACGTCCAGATCGGCCTGCGATTGCTCGACCTTGCTGTCCGGCCAGTCGGTCAGCAGCGCGAAATAGAGTTCGCCGAGCGGATTGGCGAGATAGTGGACTTCGAGGTTGCGGACGAGCTCGTCGACATGGTTGCGGTTGCCGATCAGGGAAGGGATCGTCACCAGCGTGCGGGCATCGTCCGGAATGCCTTCCTTGAACTCGTATCCGATCAGCCGTTCCGGCCTGACGAAATTCGTGACCACGAAATTAAACAGACCCGTCGCGCCTTCAGACGCGGGAAGTGTCAGCAACACAAGCAAGGCGACCGTGATGGAAAGGGCCGTTCCCGACTGCGTCATGGCCCAGCCGACAAAAATCAGCGCGATCAACGTCAGGCAGAGCACCGGCACGGCGATCGCCAGCCAGTTCATGCGCTGCATTGCGCGCAACAGATATTGGCTGACTGGCGTCCGGTAGCCGACGGTTGCTTCAAGTATGCGACGGCCGGCGCCGACGAAATAGTAGCCGACATTGCGCTCGGGCGAAAACGGATCGGCAGGCTCCGCATCGGCGGATTTGGTCAGTCGGACGGCGGCCTGGGCGATTTCCATTTCCGACTTGCCGCTGCGCTTGGCAAGCCTTTCGATCTGCCTGCGGTAGCCATTGCGCGAACCGGGATCCAGTTGTGGATAGTCGGTCTCGGTCAGAAGCAGCATGTCGACCTTGCTGACCTCTTCGACCCAGGTCGACCAGTCCGTATCGTTGATCTCGCGAAGGCTGCGAATAATGCTTCCCATCATCGCATTGCCGCCCGCCAGGCGGCTTTGCTCCAGGTTCACGACGGCCTGTATGTCTGTGCCGGCCTCAGTGAGCTTCGCTTCCAGCCAGGCAAGCGCCTCATCCATGGGCTCGATCGCATTGCGCAAGCGGTAATGAACCTGTGTTACGAAGGTCGGATCAGAAACGAGCGCGCTGTTGTGCCCGAGCAGATCCGAAGCCTTGCCCGTCGCTGCCGTGATTTGGTCGGCAAGTTCGTTCGCCTTCTTCCGCATCTGGCGGCTGGCGTCGATAAGGGTCCCAACGCGGCGCAGATTGTCGATCAGAACGTAGCGCACCAACGAGGGCAACGCCCAAAGCTCGCCGATCCGCAACGTCTCGGCGTCCTGGAAACCATCAACGACAGCCGCAAGGCCCGCACGGCTGACATTGCTGTGCGAGTGGACGGCATAGAGCCAGGCGAGCGCCAGTGTCCGCGGAATGGAAACACCATCGATCACGATCGTGCGCAATTCGCTAAAGAATTTCCGCGGAAAATCCCTCCGCACCTCCTGGATGGCCTCTTCGACGATATAGTGGTTGTCGAGCAGCCATTCGGCCGCGGAAATAATCGGTTCGCCTGCGTCCACATCAGCTGCGGCAGCGCGATAAACGCGCAGGATTTCAGCCTCGTTCTCGCGATGCCTCTGATAAAATTCAAAATTCTGAAAGCTGGCGACATTGAGCTCATGCGTCTTGGCAAGCTGACGCGCCTCATCTGTCAACTCGCCATTGGACAACAGCGCACCTCTGATTCCCTGATAAGGATCGACAGGTTGCGTCGGCGTTGCTGTCGCGGGCACGTCGTCTATGATTTCAATGTTCATGGCATCCAAAATTTACGATTGTGCCTCGCAATGCGAAGCTTGGGTTAAATGACCAGCATAGCCGAATGCTCGTCTGAAAAGACAAGAAGATCGGCGTGGCGATGGTCATTCTGCGAAACATTGCAGTTCCGTAACCCACCCAAACTGAACTTTTCATGAATGGTGCCTGCCACAGGCACACGGTTTCCGGACGAGCGTATGATCGAATTCCGTAGCCTTCGTTCCGGTCTTCATCTTTAGGGGACGACCCGTGTTCCTCCAACTCAGTGGGTGAGGTGGACAATCGCGATGCATAAACTCACCATCGCCACACGGCGGTCTGACGATCTCGCTTTGACTTTGATGGAGGCGTAGGGAAGAGGCCAGGCATGGCGTTAAGCGCTTGCAAAGGATTTTAGGATGTTACCCAGAAAGAGTGCCTAGGGCGCAGGCGACGCCCTGGCGGAAGGCCTAGGTCGGGTAAAGGAAAATCCAGAGAAATTTGGGCTCTTCTGACTGGACTTTTGCATGGTCCTCGCTCTGTTGAGTTCCATCGAGAAATGACCCCGTGCGTTCCACTTGGAAATGACCGGAGCGCATTCGTATGAAACAGAAAAGCAGCGTGTCTATGCAACTGGCTCCGAAGGATCGTGCGATTAAATATCGCTTTGGTGCGGTCCGGTGAAAGGGGCGCAAGCGGAAACGCGAACGGCCCGGCTGAACCTTTCCGTCTGGTCTCGGCGCGTGAGCGCGACGTCGGGTGGCGCGCAAAACATGAAGCGCTCGACGATGACGACGACGTCTAAACGCGCATAGCGTCGGCAGCAGATGTCCTCATTTCCTGCCATGTTCTTGAATATCAGCCACACAACCCAGATATACGCGACCCCGCGAGGAAGTTCACGGAACGCGGCGTTTCTTCCTCAGGACGGGTCGGTCCGTTCGATGCGCTTGTAGAGCGCATCGACGAAGGCCTCGAAGAGAAGCCACATGGGGCGCTGCTTGTACGGAAAAATAGAGATTGGATTCATCGAGTGGATAATCATCGCGACGTCCGCCTCAAAGAGAAGCACACGGCGTGACATCGGACGCGTCACCCGCTCAACTCGCCGTTGCGGCAATATCAGCTTCGATACTCAGGCGTCTGGCGGTCGAGAACGCGCTTGATGCTTTCAAGGTGGAGGCGCGCGCTCTCCGGATCGCCTTCGCGCATTTGCCTTGCCGCCTGTTCGGCGATCTCGTCGGTGACCGGCAGCAGTCGGCGCCCGGTGCTCATCGCCTTGAGCTGAACCTCTGCGGCACGCTCCAGGTAATAGAGATCATCAAAGGCTTCAGCGATGTTCGGCGCGCAGACCATGACGCCATGGTTTTTCATGAACAGGATATCTTTGCCGCCGAGCACAGCAGCGATCCGATCGCCCTCGCGTTCGTCGAGCGCCAGTCCGTTATAATTCTCGTCGACAGCAACACGGCCGTAGAATTTCAGCGCCGTCTGGCCAGCCCAGACGAAGGGAGCGCCTTCGACCATGCTGAGTGCCGTTGCATTCGGCATATGCGTATGGAAAGCCGCACCTACGCGCGGGGCCATCTTGTGAAGGCGGCCATGAATGAAGAAGGCCGTCGCTTCGGGCACACCGTCACCGACAATGACATTGCCCTCGAAATCGCAGATCAGCAGCGAAGAGGCGGTTGCTTCTTGAAAGGCCCAGCCGAGCCTGTTGACGAGGAACAGATCCGGATGGCCGGGTACGACGGCAGAGAAATGATTGCAGATGCCTTCCTCGAGACCGAGCCGCGCCGCCATTCTAAGGCAGGCCGCCAGATCGACGCGGGCCTGCCGGATCTCGTCCGTATCAAGCGGCAAGTTTCGCAATATGGCCGGCTGGCCCTTCGAAAGGTTCAGTTCATGAGCCATGTCTTGTCTCCATTCGCATTCTTCACATCCAGCCGTTTTCGGCAAACAGGTCAAGCACCTTGTCGAGCATCGGCACGATCTCGTTGGGGCGGTAGTCGCTGAGCGGTTTGCGTCCCGTGCCGCGATCGACCCAGATTGCACGAAATCCCAGTTCGCGCGCCGCGGCAAGGTCAAGATGTGGGCTTGCGCAGATATGCACGAGGTCATCGACGCCGATGCCAAGTGTTTTCCAGGCCTGTCGGAAAATCTGTGGCGAAGGCTTATAGGCCTCGGCCTGCTCTGCGGTGATGACGCGGTCGATGGCGCCGCCGAGCTGGGCGACATTGCCGGCAATGATCGCGTCATCCGTATTTGAGATAATGGCAAGCCGGAAACCGGCCGCCTTCAGTCTGCCCAGCGTTTCCACTACTTCAGGAAAGGGCGGCATTCGACCGATCGAGGATGTCAGGTGATCGGCGTCGGCGGGATCGAATGGCAGTCCGAATTCCGCCATCGCCAGCTCAAGCGCATGTGCTGTCACCTGGCGGAACGACTGGTGTGGCTTTTGCTGCTCAAGTTCGTGCTCGTAGCGATCATAAACAGCAATGAATGCCGACTGGTCGATGTCCCGACCCTTTGCCGACAACATCGCATCCATGGCAGCAAGCAGCCCTTCATCCCATTGGATCAATGTCCCGTAGCAATCGAAGGTTAGCCAGCCTGGCTTGTTTCCTGGAAGTGTCATCCCGTCTCTCCATGATTTAGGTGATATTGACAAACAATGGGGTCATTGAGAAATTAAATGTCCCCATCATGTTCAGTGTGAAAATGAATGAGCTTTCCGTTCGATCTGGATCTGTTGCGAACCTTTGCCGCGGTCGTTGATGCAGGCGGTTTCACGCGAGCAGGCGACCGCGTCCATCTCACCCAGTCGACCGTCAGCCAGCAGATCAAGAAGCTCGAGGCCAACATCGGTCACAGCCTGCTCCTCCGCGACAGGTCGACCGGCGGCATCCAGACGACCGAGGAGGGCGAAGTTCTCCTGAGCTATGCGCGTCGCATTTTGGCAACCGCCGAGGAAGCAACCGACATCATGCGCAAGCCCGCTGCTCCAAGGACCGTCAGGCTCGGCGTTCCCGAGGATTTTGCGGGCCGCAGACTTATCGATCTCCTCTCTGGCTTTTCCGCAGCGTCGCCGCATGTCAGGCTTGATACCGTCAGCGGATGGAGTGTCGAACTTCGTCGCCTTCTTCATGCTGACGAGATCGATCTTGCGCTGATTAAGCGCGAACCCGACGAAGGGGCTTGTATGGCGAGTTGGACAGAGGAGCTGGTCTGGGTCGAAAGCATGGACCGTCCGGTCAGGGATGATCCGGTTCCGCTCGCTGTCTTTCCTGTCGGTTGCATCTATCGCGAGCGGGCGATCCGCTTTATCGAGCAAAGCGGAAGGCGCTGGCGTATTGCCTATACGAGCCAGGGTCTGATGGGCGTGCAGGCCGCGGTCGCATCCGGCCTTGGCATCAGCCTCTTGCCGTCGGATGCGGTTTTGCCGGAACATCGCCCGCTCGATGCCGCAGACGGTTTCGATCCTCAGCCGTCGTCGGAGCTTGCTCTCGTCAAGGGGCGGTCGCGCCTGTCGCCGGAAGGCCGTTCGTTGGCAGATTTCCTTAGGGCTAATCTCTTCGTCCGCGAAAGGGAGAGTGGGGCGACCGCCGGGGCTGGCTTTCGGTTTAGGACTTAGTGGGATCTTGCGCGGCGTAGAAACGAAGCGCCCTTGGTCTGAAGATGGAGAGCGGCGTGCCGAAAGTGCCGTCAAGCACCCGTCGTTCCGGATATCAGACAAGTGCTTTATCCGCCCCCACGATCCGTCCGGCCGCTTTCCGCAGCCGGAAGTGCCGATCAGCGTCAGAAACTCGCCGTCGCAAATGGTCAACGAGACGCCCTTGAGAACAATGGTGTCGCCGTAGCCTCTCGACACGGCGTCAATTTCGATCGCCGCCATCAGCTCTGTCCTTCCGGGAGGTTCCGTTGCAGAGGATTGCCGTCCATCGAGGCGCCATTCTTTCCCAGATGGGACAGGATGGTGGGAGCAAGGTCTAGGACGCTGGCGCTCTCGGTGCGCTGGCCGCCGGTCTCGAACCCCCGGCCGGCGGCCATGAGAAACGGCATCTGCTCGAAATCTCCGAGCCCGCCGTGCTGGCCGGCGCCGATGGTGTCGTCCTTGTCGCCGACCCGCCTTGCGGCGATGCTGGTACCGGCGACCCCAAAGGCGTTCGGCTGTGCTGTCGCAAGCATGGAAACGGCAAAGGCCGGCCCCGCTTCTATGGGAATGCCGAAGGCGGCGAATTCGTGCCGTGCGAGCACAAGGCCGGCCCAGGGGCGGGTACGAAGAAAGGCCTCGACCTGCACTAGGCGGCCGGCGGCATCGGGATGCACGTAGATCAGGACAGACGTGCCGTTGGACGCGACGACGACATCGTCGGATTCGCGATCGGCCTTGAGCCCGGCCTCCACCAATTCGGCTTCGGTATCGACGACCGAGGCCACCGTCTGATGGCCGTGATCGGAGCCGACGAGAAGTAGGATGTCGTCACGGTCGGGTAGGGCATCCACGGCGGCAATGAGCGCTCCGGCATTTTGATCGGCGCGTCGGAGCGCCGCCAGATGGTCCGGCGATCCCATTGGCCGCAGGTGCTGTGTCGCATCCGGCTCGCCCATCCAGAGCACGCCGAGCGCCGGAGGATGCTGCGCTTGGACGACGCGCGCGATGAAGCGCGCGGTCATTGCGGCATCGCCGTCCGTATCAAGCGTGACGGAAAGCTCGTCGTCAGGCGCGACCGGCAGTCGCCCCGGCCCGAAGGAGCCTGCGCGGTGATAAACATGGCCGTATCCATCGGGATCATGGGCATAGGCGGCACCCGGCGAAACATTGTTGAAGACAACGACGCCGCCATCGTCCTTCAGGCGTTCGGCGAGCGTGGGCACATGTAGCGACCTGCCGGTGACGGAGCGCTTGTGCTGCAGGAAATCCGGCCGGCCGGCATCGTGGCGCACGAGCCGGTCGTCTTCCCAAAGCACCATCGTGTTTCCGGCAAGCCCATGGCGGCTGGGCAGGCAGCCGGTCGCTATGCTGGCCGAGACCACGCGCGTGCAGCTCGGCAAGACCGTTCGGTAGCATGTGAATTGCGTGGCGTCCCGTGAAAACGTATGCAGATACGGGGTACGCTCCGGCGAGATCAGATCGCGGCGCAGGCCATCGAGAATGACGAGTATGGCACGGTGCATCAGATGGCCTCGTTCAGAAGGACCGAGAAAAGGTCGAAATTGCGCGACATATGCTCCGCGATCGTGGTGATAGGGATCGAGGTGATGAAGGGAACGACCTGCTCAGCCATGCCGCCATGGGAGCGCAGGCGCTCACCCGACAGCTGCAACAGGTCGTGATCCTGCTCGCGCGCGCCGAGTGCGACACCCTTGACGGCGATCACAGCGATATCGCCTTCGCGATCCTCCGGCAGCTCGACATCGCGGATGCCGTTTTCCTCCTGCGTTGTCTCGGCCGCCTTCTCGGCGCAGACGGCGATGCCAAAGAGGTCCTTGCCGAGCGCCTTGGGCAGCTTGTCCTTGGCGGTGATGGCGGCTGCACGCGCGCCTGCTGCGGAAAAGGCCGACAGGATGGTCGGCGCGCGCATTGGCGTCGCATCGACCATCATCACGTCCTCACCGCTTTCCTGGTCGAAATGGAAGTTGCCGGAGACGCCGTGGATCTTCGGCGGGACGCCGCAGACGATCGAGACATTGTTCGGATTGGTGAACGCCGGCATGGCCGCCAACGCCGGCCGGTGAAAGCCTTCGCGCCGCATCCGTCGATCGCCGGATGCGGCCGGCGGCACTGGCGGCCTCGATGTAGGCGGGATCGCAATCGTCGAAACAGATGCCGACGACGGGCCGGGTTGGCCAGCGATATTGCCGGCCGTTGACGAGGATCGCCGAAGGGTAGTTGCGGATGTATCGGTTTCGGTCATTGGGCTTCCATATGCGGATCACTGTGCAGAGGGATTTAACATTGGACGACAACACATTTGTGACTACATAGGTACATTTGTACCAAGCGTGAATGTCAACGAGAAATAGCCGGCTGGCATGAGTGAAAAAATGCTGGAAGATGGGCCTGCCGGCGCAGAGGACAAGGCCAGGCGTATCGGGCAAGAGTTCGAGATCCGCTCTGTCTGTTGGGACAAAGCTGCGGCGGGGCGGTTCCTCGCGCGGGGCGGCCGGATTCGGAATTGGCTCAAATGCTCGCGCGATGAAATTGCGGTAAAAGGTCGTCCCTATCTTCGCATAGAAAGCGTTGCTTGAGACTAGCTAAGACAGGTGTCAACTCTCCCATTATGAGGTCATCGGAGTGTATCTCGCGTTTTCCTGGAGAATTTCGTGGGCCAAACGAATATTGCATAAGTTTCGTTCGATAGCTCCGGAGAATGCTTAGCGGCTCACGGCGACCGACCCAACGCATTGGAGTGAGGTTGTCAATCTGGCTTGCCTTTGTGATCTCCTGCCAGGCCCGAACCTTTGCTCGATCGATAGTCATTGTATTTTAAAACGAGTGTTATAGAACGGCTCGCCAGAAACAACATGAGCTGGAAAATGGCCCGTCCCAAGGAATTCGCGGAAGCAGAGGTTCTCCAGCTCGCCGTCGAGCACTTTTGGGAACATGGTTACGAGGCGACGTCGGTGCGGGATCTCGCCCACACCATGGGTATCACCACCGCCAGCATCTACAACACCTTCGGAGACAAAAGGCAGATCTATCGAAAGGCGCTGGACTGGTACGTCGAACAAAGCTTCGGCAATCGCGCCTTGCGCTTCGGGTTGAAGTCGCCCCGCGAAGCGATCGGCGCCTTCTTTGCCGAAATAATCGAACGCTCCCTCGGCGATCCGAAGAGGAAAGGGTGCATGCTGGTCAATTCCGCTCTCGAGCTTGCTCCCCACGATGTCGAATTCCAGCGCGTCGTTGCAGAGGTTCTGACCCAGGTCGAAGCTTTCTTCCGCAATTGCGTTGAAAGGGGACAAAGAGACGGCACGATCAACGATGGACCAGGTTCGGAGGATCTCGCCCGAACTCTGTTGGCGACTCTTCTCGGCATCCGGGTACTGGCGCGATCCCGTCCGGAACGCGAACTATTGGAAGGGCTAATAAGGCCCGTTTTTCTCCTGCTGGATTCACGACCGAACACGAAAGCTCCCGTTGCATGACTGCCGGGCAGGCAATCGAGTCTCTGCTCTGGGCCACTGATTGCCGGAGCTGCCCCAGGAAATTTTTACGGCCGTGTAACATATGGCAACGCTTCTGCGAACTCCCAGGTGGTGGATGAGAAGTTCGGCACGCGAATTGGAGTGGGCGCGCTGGATGAAATCCGCGATCGCGGGCGACAGGCACGCGTATCACAAGCTGCTTACCGCGATCACACCGCATCTGCGCGCAGTCGCAAAGAGGCGGTGCGATCGCCTTGGTGTATCGCCGAGCGAGGTGGAAGACGTGGTCCAGGAAACTTTGTTGGCGATCCACTTGAAGCGCGGAACGTGGGATTCTGCCAGGCCGCTGGGGCCCTGGATGTCTGCCCTTGTCGGCAATAAGCTTATCGATAGCCTCAGACAGAGAGGACATCGGGCGGACGTGCCGCTTGAAGACGTGATGGAGACACTGGGCAGCGGAGAGAACTCGGACGCTTCCGACAGGATGGATATCGAACGTGTTCTATCAATCCTTAACGATAGACAACGGTCGATAGTCCGTTCGATCTCGATCGAAGGTTCCAGTGTCAGTGAGGTTGCCGAAGGTTTGAAAATGACCGAGGTTGCCGTCCGTGTTTCGCTCCATCGCGCGATGAAGTCGCTTTCTGCGCTCCACGCGAAGCAGCCAAAATGAGAACCGCCAGCTTCATTAAGCTTCTGGTCGAGGACAAGCGAAGCCCGCCGAGTGTAAGACAGGACATCAAGCTTGCGTCTGTATTGGCGACGGCCGTGACGGCAATCGTATTCTCTTGCGTCATCGGGGTGCGGCCGGATATCGATGCGGCGGTTGGCAGCATTCGCTTCCTGTACAAGTTTGTTGTTACGCTTGCGATCGCGGGGACCAGCGGCAGCCTGCTGTATGGGATCGGCCAGCCGGGGCTGCCGTTGCGCGGGAAGGCCTGGGGATTATTGGTTCCCGTGTTCCTGCTCGCCGCAGCTGTGGTTGCTGAATTGCACGCGGTCGCGCCAACGCAGTGGGAGGTCCGTATGATAGGGCATAATTCGCGATTATGCCTGACGATTATCCCGTCGCTTTCGGTCGTGCCGCTCGCGTGTTTCCTCTTGGCGCTGCGGGGCGGCGCTCCGACTAGCCCCACTTGTGCCGGTGGAGTTGCCGGACTCGTCTCCGCAGGCATCGCAGCCACCTTCTACGCCGCAAACTGCAACGACGACAGCCCGCTGTTCGTCATGCTCTGGTACCCCATTGCCATCGCGATCGTTGCCGCCTCCGGTGCATTGCTCGGCCGCTACTTCCTCCGTTGGTGAATTGCTGGATTTCAGAGATGATCGAGTGGTCGTTTCCGGAAATCTTCCAGTTCGCGTGGTGTTGCCATGACATCGATAGGCGCGATGCTCCCGGCCACATTCTTTCGCAGATGGTAGCGCCTAACTGCTGAAGCGAGGGAGCCGTTTTGCGTAATCACGAACCTGTGATCTCAAGGGCTGTAACAAAAATCGACGCGCTTGCGAACCCTTGATGCGCTCAACGAGAGTGCTGTCCAAAACGGAGAACACCATGTCTGTAAAAACGGTTATCAACTCGGTCGTGCTCGCCGGAGCCGTGACCACCGCTCTTGCAACGCTTGCAAGCGCCGCGCCGCTTACGAAGGCCGAGGAGAAGGCTGCTATGGCCGCTCATAAGGAAAAGTGCTTCGGCGTCGCTCTCAAGGGTCAGAACGACTGCGCTGCTGGTCCCGGAACGACCTGCCAAGGTACTTCCACCGTCGATTTCCAGAGCAACTCGTGGAAGTTCGTCCAGGGTGGCACCTGCACGTCGATTGTCCTGCCGAACGGAAAGCACGGCTCTCTGAAAGCCATCTGAATCGATCGGACCTAAAATCCGAAGGCGGAGATACAAATCATGCAAGCGAACCACAGTTACACAGTCGGTTTAGCGGTCGACGGTCTCCGCCTTCCTGCGCATCCGATCGGAGGCCTGGCTGGCACCAGCTTCAAACACGAGCACCTCACAGAGATAATCTCCAACGGCCCGACGGGTGGCTTTTTTGAAGTGCATGCCGAGAACTACATGGGCGCAGGCGGCCCCCCACATCGTGCCCTGGAACGCATCAGGCGCGACTACCCGGTCTCGCTTCACGGCGTTTGCATGTCCATCGGCGGTCCTCGGGCGCTGGACGAAAGACATCTCGCCAGATTCCGGGCGCTCGTTGAAAGATACGAGCCAGCCTTGGTATCGGAACATCTTGCATGGTCGTCGCATGAAACGACGTTCTATAACGATCTTCTGCCTCTTCCTTATACCGAAGCGAGCCTTTCGCGGGTGTGCGAGCACATCGACCGGATGCAGAATGCGATCAGGCGGAGGATGCTCCTGGAGAATCCCTCGACCTACGTCGCTTTCCAGGAGTCGACGATGACCGAAACCGAGTTCATCGGCGCGATAGCGCAGCAGACTGGTTGCGGTCTTCTGCTCGACGTGAACAATGTCTTTGTGTCGGCCGTCAACCACGGATATTCGGCGCTGGAATACCTGTCGGATTTTCCGTTGGCGGCAGTCGAAGAGGTTCATCTCGCTGGCCATGCCGAGCAGACTGACGACGAAGGCGAGCTCCTGCTGATCGACAGCCACGACGGCCCTGTCGCCGATGGCGTCTGGAAACTCTACGAGATCGTTGTCGACAAGCGCGGCCCCGTCTCGACTCTCATAGAATGGGATAGCAACATTCCGGCCTGGCCGATCCTTCGCGCCGAGGCGCGAGCAGCGCAGTCTATCCTGGATCGTCGTTCTTCGATCTCCGCGCGAGGCTATCACGATGCTGCTGCCTAATCAGAGGGCAGGCGTGGGCGGGGACGAGCTCGCGTATGCGGACATGTTCTCGTCTCCGCTGTTCGATCCCGAGATCAAGACGCCATCGGGAATTGTCGGCCCGAACGGCAAAGGCGCCGCGAAGCGTTTCAATGTCTACCGGAACAACGTGACCGTGAGCTTGATAGAGGCGCTGGCATCGATCTTTCCGGCGGTTCAGCGCATAACCGGTCCCGACTTTTTTCGGGCGATGGCCCGCTTTCACGTGCGCGAGACGCCGCCCGTGTCGCCATTGCTCTTCGAATACGGCCGGGAATTTCCCCTGTTCATCGAAGACTACGAATATGCACGTGATATGCCGTGGCTCGCGGATACGGCGAGGATCGAGCGCGCCTGGCTCGACGCGTACCACGCCGCGGACGAAGAGCCGATCGAGGCCGCGATGCTCGCCGCAATACAACCGGAGCGTCTCGGTGATATTCGGTTCGTATCGCATCCTGCAACCCGCATAGTCCGCTCCAATTTTTCGGCATTGTCGATTTTTGCGGCCAATCGCGCCGAAGGCCCAATTGCCGGAATAGAGGGTGCGGATCCGGAAGATACGCTGATCACTCGCCCGGAAATGGACGTCACGGTCACCAGGCTGCCGCCGGGAGGTGCAGTGTTTCTAGATTCCCTGATAGCGGGTGATACCCTCGGCGTCGCCGCATCGACTGCACGACAAGCATGTCCCGAATTCGATATCGCCGGGAGCATCGGTGGAATGATCGAGGCGGGAGTTTTTTCAGCAATCACTCCAGGAGAAGACCAATGACGGTCACCGAAGCACATGAAGACCAGCCCCAGGGAAAGAGCAAGGCGAACCCTGTCGTCAGACTGGTCGAGACGCTGAAGGATCTTATCCAAACGGTTGCAAGCCCGACGTTGGTCCAGGCAGTCGTGCGCGTCGCGCTCGCCGTGCCGTTCTGGAAGTCCGGGATTCTTAAGTGGGACGGATTTCTCCAGCTGAACGATACAGCCGTAACACTTTTTACAGACGAATTCATGATCCACCTTCCGGGCGGGCCTTATCCCTATCCGGCTCCGGAGACCATGGCTTTTCTTTCGGGCTGCGGCGAGATTACGTTCCCGGTCCTGCTGGTTCTCGGCTTGGGGGCACGCTTTGCCGCCACCGGATTGCTGTTTATGACGTTGATCGTCGAGTTGACGGTTCCGGATGGATGGCCGATCCACATAACATGGGCTGCCATGGCCTTGTCCGTCATGGCGTGGGGGTCAGGAAAGATTTCGCTCGACTATGTCTTGGCAAAGATATTCAGGACAGCTCGTTAATGATGAAAAGGCCGCGATGAAGCGGCCTTTCTGATCTAACGGGTATCATGACCGTCGCCTACACGGCTGCGAGCTCCAGGCCCATTTGGGAGTTTGCAGAGCGGTACGCTTCTCGACGCACAACGAAAGGAGAAGCCCTCTCATTTTTGCAGGAGTACAGCTGCCGCCTTCTGAGCGAACTATTCGCAAAGCGATGGTGGTTGAGGGACGGATGGCTTTCCGCCGACCAATCCCGGCGCACCTTGTACCTTTGCTTGATCGGCTGCGATCGCGATGAGGGGCGAATTCGTGGCGTGTTACTTGTCAGAATTTCCTTTTCTCCCATGGACCGAACGTGCAGGCAAGGTTTCGATGAACTTAAACTTCTTGCGATGGCACGAGCGGCGTGGGGAAGACGCCCTCTGAAAACGCTACTCCCGATCGGCCAGTCGCCTCATGGTGTCGCCATGAAAATCTGGGTGATCTCCGACTCGCATCTCGAATTCGGGGGCCGTTTGACAACGATCCGCCGAAAGACGTCGATGTCGTGGTATGCGCGGGCGACGTCTTATCGAAAGGCATTTTCCCAAGCGTAAGGTGGCCGACCCAACATATCGCTCCAATAGTGCCGGTGGTTTTCGCGGCGGGAAACCACGAATTCTATCATTCGTCCATCCATGAATGCCTGCGTCAGGTGAGGGAAGCCAGTGCCCATCCGAACCTGCATTTCCTGGAAAACGATGTAGTTAAGATTGGCGACGTAGCCTTCGTCGGTGGAACCTTGTGGTCTGATTTCCGCCTCTTCGGACGCGATCCACAGGTCGCGATGTCATATGCGCGAAGTGGGATGAACGACTACAAGAGGATCAAACTCTCGAAGACGCCATTTCTGAAGTTCAAGCCGATTGATGCTTTTCGCAAGCACATCGAAACGAGAGACTTCATCGCCTGCGAGCTCCGTAAGCGCCGGGGTCAGAAGTCCGTTGTCGTGACACATCACGCCCCGTCGCACGTTCGGTTGCCGGCGGGTTTCGTCACGATCCGCTTGCGGCTTGCTACGCCTCGGATTTGGAAGACCTCATTTGTGAGACAGGGCCCACCCTGTGGGTGCACGGCCACCTTCATCATCGAAACGATTACATCGTTGGCTCAACAAGGATAGTTTCGAATCCGAGGGGGTATCCAGGCGAAAATACAGGGTTCGATCCCGTTTTTGCGGTAGATGTTTAGCGCATGGATGAAGTCACGCCTTGCAAAGTCGTAGCGATCGAACCGCAGGCACTCTAAGCGACAGCAAGGATCGCACGGATGTCGGTTTTGGGAGGCACACCGAAGAGGCGTCGGTATTCCCTGTTAAACTGGGTGGCGCTCTCGTAGCCCACACGCAACGCGGCACTTCCCGCGTCCAGCCGTTCGGTGATCATCAGGCGACGAGCTTCGTGCAAGCGCAGGTGCTTTTGGTACTGAAGCGGGCTCATCGCTGTCAGAGCGCGGAAATGGTGATGCAGGGTGGATTCCCCGAGTCCCGCGATTTCAGCAAGTTGCTCGACGCGAAATGGCTGTTGGAAGTGATCACGCAGCCACCTGACTGCCGCCGAAACCCGGTTCGTCTGCGTTCCGACTTCCACTACCTGTCGAAGTCGAGCGCCGACGGGACTGACCAACGCGCGGTAGATGATTTCCCTTTGGATCGAACGGGAGAGAATTGGAATATCCTGCGGTCGATCAACCAGTTCAAGTAGGCGGAGCGCGGCGTTCAGCAATTGCGCGGTCACATGTCCGACCGCCCAAGCTGGCTCATTGGCCGTCGTCGAATATCTCAACTGATCGACTTCGGCGATCAGTTCGCGCGCCAGCTCCAGGTCGATGACCTGCTTGATCGAAATATACGGGTCCGTTTGCGTGGCATTCAGGACTTGGACCACTGTGGGCAGGTCGAGCGCAGTGAGCAGGAAGTGCGCCTGATCGTAGTGGTAGGTCTCGTGTCCAAGGATGACTCGCTTCTCGCCTCTAACGATTAAGGCAAGTGACGGTTCGTACAGGAACGATGCCGGCGCGGCCATGGACATGCGCCGATGAAGGGACAAGCCGGGGACCGCTGTTTCTGTGGACCCTTCGCCATCGAAGTGGCGCACGAATATCGAGACCATTCGGCGGCGGATCGCCTCGGAAGCCTCGGCATCCATAACCGGTTCCATACTGATGCCGAGGTTGCTCAATTGATATCAACTTTCCATTGAACGATCTGAGATCGGCGGAGTGGCGTTCAATTTGGGAAGTCGGTCGACAAGGTCAACCCTTTCCATTCTTCAGCGTTGGCCTCAAGAGACTTGGCCGCCTTGCTGAGCACCGCATAAGCGTCCGATCCGGTCGCGAGCCGGGCAGGTGGGTCTGCCATGTTGACCAGCGAGAGGATTGTAGCCCCGAATTTGACAGGGTCGCCGATTTGCTGATGGTTGTTTGCTTCAAGGTCCTGTCGTCGTTGCGACGAAAACATATGATAGTCTTCGATGAAAATCTGGCCGAACCGGACAGAACTGCCATCGAGGAAGTCCGTCCGAAAGCGCCCAGGATAGACGCAGCTGACCTTGATGCCAAACGGTGCGACTTCACGACCAAGGCCTTCCGACCAACCCGAGACGGCATGCTTCGTCGAGCAGTAGACCGACGACCCGGCGAAGCTTCTATGCCGGCAATGGACGATATCGTGATGATATGCCCGGATCGCTGGGCACGCATGATCGGCAACACCGCGCGTGTCACGTCGAAGACGCCGAAGACATTCGTTGCGAATTGCTGCGCGAGCGTGGTCCGCTCGATCTCCTCGAATGCGCCGAGTTGCCCATACCCGGCATTGTTGACCAAGACATCGATACTGCCAAGCTTCCGATTCGCTTCGCTTACCGTAGCATCTATGGCAGCTGGGTCGGTTACATCCAGAGCGAGAGCCTGCAGTCGGTCGCCGTAGCCCGGCAGCGCATCTTTGATCTGCCCCGGATTGCGGGCGGTGGCGACTACCGTGTCGCCGACATCGAGAGCGGCGCGCGCGACTTCCATCCCGAGGCCACGGCTGGCCCCGGTGATAAACCAAGTTTTCATTGTTTTTGTCCCGTGAACTGTAGTGGAGCAAGCTGCACCACGGCCCTTTTTCTAGCGCTGTAGGCCCGCTGACCGCTAGAAACAGACCTTCCTAATTCTTGCCTGATCCTGTCGGTGGCTTTGCTCCGCGAATCCTAATTTCCCTCCCATGGAGCGCCGGTCAATGCTCGCACTAAATGGTCAATAACCATCTGGACGCGTAGCGGGCGTCTGAAGCTTGGCGGGGTCAAGAGGTAGAGGCCGAGAGTCGGAACTGACCATTTGGGCATGGCTATTTCCAGCTCTTTCGACTTCAGCTCTCGCCAGATCATAAACTCTGGCTGCAAGGCCACGCCCTGACCGGCGACCAGCGCTGGGTTGAGCATGTCGACGTTGTCGGACCATATCCGCACTGGCGGTTCGACTTCCTCAACGCCGAGGGTTGGGTGTGCAAATCTCCAAACTCTTTTCATCGCCGCCCCGGTGTAGGCAAGGGCGCAATGGGACGAGAGGTCGGTGGGCCGTGACGGGCGGCCAAATCGTTCGAAATAAGAGGGCGCGCCCACGAGCAAGATTCGAACTGTTGCCAGCCGGCGGGCCAGCAGCGACGAATCCTCCAGTGTGGCGATGCGGAGGGCGAGATCGAAACCCTCACCGATTAGGTCGACCTTGCGGTCATTGAGTTGGAAATCCAGCGTTATTTCGGGGTATGTTTGAAGCAGCGATGGGAGCGTTGCGCTAAGGTATGCCGCGCCGAACGAGAGTGGCGCGCTTATCCGGACCAGTCCCCGGGGTCGGATCGAGTGTTCCCCTGCTTCGTCCTCCAGAGCCCATGCTTCATCTAGCATCCTTTGAGCTCGTTCAAGAGAAGTCCGGCCAGCCTCGGTCAACGAGATGCGGCGCGACGTTCGTGCAAACAAAGAGAAGCCGAGCCTGGCTTCGAGGCGTGCGATCGCCTTTGACACCGTCGGGTTCGAGAGGCCGAGCTCATCTGCGGCGCGCGAGAAGGAGCCAATTTCGGCGGTCTTCGCAAAGATCGCCCATGCTTCAAGATCAGGAAGTCGCTTTGCCATTTTTGGAAACGATATGATGCCAATGTTTCTATTTCGATAGCTGCATCTTTCGGTGGGTCGGAGCAACAACGATCCGGCGCGATGAACCAACAGGGTTCGACATTCCATTCAAAGCGGAGCAACGCAGATGCCGGCGATCACGACCAGCGACAACACCGAAATCTTCTACAAGGATTGGGGCTCGAAGGACGCCCAGGCGATCATGTTCCACCACGGATGGCCTCTGAGTTCTGATGACTGGGACGCTCAAAATGATGTTCTTTGTCGAAAAGGGCTTCAGAGTAATTGCCCACGACCGCCGCGGGCACGGCCGTTCGACGCAGACTGGTGTAGGGCATGACATGGACACTTATGTCGCCGATGTCGTCGGGTTGACCGATGCACTCGATCTGAAAAATGCCATTCATGTCGGTCATTCGACGGGTGGCGGCGAGGTAGCACGGTACGTAGCGCGGGCAAAACCAGGCCGGGTGGCGAAAGCTGTTCTCATCAGCGCCGTTGCCCCAATCATGGTGAAGACCGCCGCCAACCCCGACGGCGTGCCGATGGATGTCTTCGATTACGTCCGCGAACAGACAGCGACCAATCGAGCTCAGTTCTTCCACGACTTCACGATGCCGTTCTTCGGCTATAACCGGGAAGGCGCGAAGGTCAGTGAAGCCGTTCGGCAGAACTGGTGGAGACAGGGCATGATGGGAAGCGCCCTCGCACATTATAAGGGTATCGCAGCCTTCTCTGAGACTGATTTTACCGACGACCTCAAGCGGATCAAGGTACCCACCCTCGTCATGCACTGAGAAGACGACCAAGTCGTCCCTTTGCGACAACGGGCAAGATGTCGGCCGGGTTGGTCGAGGGCGCTCAACTGAAATCCTACCCTGGCTTCCCGCACGGAATGCCGACAACCAACGCGGCGCAAATCAACCAGGATTTGCTCGCTTTCACAACCGCCTGACGACAGAGGCGAGGATGGCCGCTTCCTCGCGGTGACTTAGAGATGGTCCTCGCCCAGTCATCAATCGCTGACTGGGCGAGCCCCGTTTGTTCGTCACCCGCCGCGATAGCGAACTAGGGCCAAGATCAAAGCACTGCCAATATTGCGAAAACAGCACATAAATGGACCGCTCACATTTCACTTGTTTTATGCTTCCGTTCAGATGCTTACCGTTATCGTTGGCGTCCGTTCACAACTGAAGGGCTCATGGC
Organism: Neorhizobium sp. P12A; assembly: GCF_008365395.1. Taxonomy (NCBI): domain Bacteria; kingdom Pseudomonadati; phylum Pseudomonadota; class Alphaproteobacteria; order Hyphomicrobiales; family Rhizobiaceae; genus Neorhizobium; species Neorhizobium sp. P12A. The sequence goes on from NZ_QOVX01000023.1 coordinate 73,589, forward strand.
AATGCGACGACTTCCTACCACATTATGGGCCATGGCGCTGGGCTTCGTCATAGTCAACGCGGTCTCCGCCTGGGGAGATGGCTTCGAGAACGTCATTCTATCGTCAACCAAAGATGCGAAAGAGTCCGAAGCGACGTTCACGACGGATACGCCTAAGATTTTCGTCCAGGCCCACATGACGGACGCGGTGAAGTCGGGCTCGACTGTCGTTGTGTCGTGGATCGCCGTCGACACTGGTGGAGCCGCTCCGCCGAACTACAAGATCGACGAGGTCTCGCTCCATGTGATCCTTGCGAATGTAATCGATTCAGCACTGAGCAAGCCGAATAACGGGTGGCCCGTTGGCGACTACAACGTCGTGTTCTCCGTTGACGGTGCGGTGAGAGAGACCATCGATTTCAAAGTCAAATGACAGCCAATAGACTCGGAAGCAGGGGTGGGGACTGTCTGCTGGTGGGGTTGCCTATCTAAAGGGAACGGATGAGCGTCGGATCAGCACATCGTCTCTGGCTCCGCCAATCTCGAATGGCGGAATGATCGTGTAGCCACCTCGTGGGGAGCTGCGGACCATCACTGACTATCCACCCATTTTCTGCAATCGTCCACCACGCGAAATAGAAGCCGAACGGCTTCGACCTGGCAGAACGCGAGGTTGCCTCACCGCGCGAGGCTTGAGTGGGGCGAGTTCGACAATCTCGACCTTGGCCTCATTCGCCGCCCCAATAAACCGATCCCTCACTTGCTTCGGTGTCATTTCATCGTTGAAGCAAGTGACGATCGCCATGCGCAGGGCACTCTGCGCCGACCCACTCAACAGCGGCCAGCGCTCATCGAGTATGAGCTTGGCGATTTCCATCACCGTCGAGACTGTCTGGCTCTGGGGGCCGAGCTTCACGGATATCGGAGAAAACTTGCGAAGGCTCGGCCGGGTCATGGCCTGATACCTGTCTTGTCAGCAACCCTGGCAGGCTGTCTTCCACGTCGGCCTGGACGTTCGAACGACCGCGCCTTGGGGAACGCCAGAACCTCCTTCTCGAAAATCCAAACCTTGCCGTTGTAATCTTCACCGCGCCGGATTGCGGCGGCAGCCATGTCCCGGTAGTGCCTGGCATATCGCGCGAGCCGTTTGAGCGACGCATCGGGGGGATTGGCCGTCGCCATCATCGCTTCCTGTGTGACGACGACAATCCAGACGGTCTCGCCGTCGGTCACGGCAACGTGGCCGTTTTCACCAAAGATGAATGGACGAGGCTCGCAGAGTTCCAATTCGATGAGAGAAGTATCGGTCATCTCGCTGCTCCCTTCTTGCTCTTCAGCTCAGCTTCGACGCTCTTGCGCAGAGCGTCCATGATGTTGATCACGTTTGACGCTGGAGCGGTCTCCTTCTTGCCCTTCGCGGTCTTTCTCGGCTTGAGGGCCTTCTTCTTCTCCTCGATGACGGCGAGTAGACCCTCCTGGATCGGATCGGTCACCATGGTTGGCGACCAAGGTTTGGTCTTCTGCTTGATGAGTTGCTGGACGAGCGGTGCGAACTCCGGATCGGACTCGTCGTCGATATCTTCGAAGTAGGCGTCCTCCGGGCGGACTTCGTTGCCGAACCTGAGGGTCCAGAGGACGATGCCTTCGCCACGAGGTTCGAGAACCACCGCGCGTTCCCGGCGGCCCGCGACCAGCTTCGAGACACCAAAGACGTTGTCTGCAGCCATTGCGTCTCGAATGACGGCGAATGCCTCCTGGCCGATTGGGTCGTCAGGCATCAGGTAGTGAGCCTTCTCAAGGTAGACCGATTCAATGCTCTTCCTGGGGACAAAGGTGTTTATGTCGATCGTCCTTACGGTATCCAACGCCACGGTGTCGAGGTCGTCATCGGTCAAGATGACGTAGTCGTTCTCGCCGCGCGCATAGCCTTTGGCTTCGTTTTCCTCCTTCACCCGCTTGCCAGTGACGGAGTCGATGTACTGGGAAACCACCCGGTTGCCGGTCTCCTTGTTGAGCGTGTGGAACCGGACCTTCTCGTTTTCGCTCGTCGCGGGCGTCATGGCGACGGGGCAGGTGACCAGCGATAGCTTGAGATAGCCTTTCCAGTATGGGCGCGGTGCCATGGTCCAACCTCCTCAGCTTGCCTTGCGCTGCGACGCGGCACCAGTTGCGGACCTGGGAGACGCCCGACGTGCTTTTTCGCGGGCGAGACCTGCGTTCGCATTCGCGGCTGTGCGCTTCGGTTTGTCGGGTCCACCACCCAGCATTCCAGCGCTTTCGCGGAGAGCCTTGAGCAGATCGTTCGGTTCGGAGACTTTAACCGGCTTTTTCTTTGGAAGAGCCTTGCCCTCGATCTTCGCCTTTACAAGCTCGGCGACGGCGGCCTCATATCGATCCTCGAACTCGGCTGGATTGAATTCACCCATCTTGGTGCCGATGATATGCTTGGCGAGATCGAGCATCTCGCCTTGCAACTTGATCTTCGGCATGCTCTCGAAAGCCTTGGCCGACGACCGGACTTCGTAGTCGAAGTTCAGTGTCGTCGCGATCAGGCCCTTTCCATGGGGGCGAATGAGGACGGTTCGCAAGCGTCTGAAGAGAACGGTGCGGGCTATAGCGGCGACATTCGCCTTCTTCATCCCGTCTCGAAGCGCGGTGAAGGCGTCGCCGCCAATCTTATCCGGTGTCAGGTAGTACGGCTTGTCAAAGCAGAGGTCATCGACGTCGGAGCATGGAATGAAGGCATCGACATCGAGCGTCTTGTTGCTCTCCGGGATCATCGCGGTGATCTCTTCCGGATCGATCATGATGTACCGACCTCTGTCGATTTCGAAGCCTTTTGTCTGGGCTTCGCGCGGCACCACGTCGTCAGTCTCACTGTCAACAAAAACGCGGTTCACCCGGTTCCCGGTCGCCTTGTTAATGGTGTTGAAGGTGACGCGTTCGGACGTCGATGCGGCCGTATAGAGGGCCACACCGAATGAAACCTCGCCGATTTTCAGGAAACCTTTCCACTGCGCCCGTTGGCCTGTCATATCCGTCCCTCCGAATCGCAACCCAAAGCGACTCAACGGCGGCTCAAGTGATTCGTTCCAAATCAAAATTGAATCTAATGTCAATGGGTTAGCGCGCGTTATCAACCGATGATTTGGAGCAATCGAGACTGGCGAAAATCAACGACATGGTCTGCGAAAGTTGCGATTTTCGCCAGATGCCGAAGAACTTCCGGAAATTGGAACGACAAGCTTTCCAGAGGCAAATTTGCGGCCGCGGCCCAAGGGAAACATCCGTTTCCGTCGCCTGGCGATCAATGCTTGTCAGGCGCCACGACCGAGCAATCCGCACCGGGATTCCACATGGCGGACCTTTGCCAGCCCCTTCGCCCGAAGCAAATAAAGGGCATATAAAAAATTTGGCGTTACGAACAGCGGCGCAAGGTAGGCATACGCGGGGAGGGGCTGATCCTGATTCACGCCATTGGCGACGTGCGTCGCAATCAGCAGCGGGAGGCAGTCCCATACTGCGTGCAACATGATGACCGGATACAGCGATCCCGTTCGCACCCGAAGCGCCATCAAGATGAGACCTGTTTGAAATGCGGCAATTGCCTGAAGCGTTGACGCCGTCCAATTACCTGTCTGGACCGCGTTGAGGACATGGATCAGTCCGAAGAGCCCACAACTGAGCCATATCGATGGCCAAAACCGGAATCGAGAACGCAGCCCGCTGAAAAGGATGCCTCGAAACATTACTTCCTCGGAAATCCCGACGAAGATTGTATTGATGACGATAAAAACGAGTTTTTGAAGGGGCGGCAGACCGAGAACGATCACGATGCCGCTAAAGGTGATGAGATAAAGAAGCGGCAACCACATCAACCGTAGCGTCGACGCAATTTGGAAGGGCTCAAACCCGATGTCCGTCCACCTAAAGGAGACCAGGATGGCGGCAAGGAACAAAACCGCCATGACGATGGGCCAAACTACACCTTGGCTGACAAGCTGTACCACGGACCGTTGATCGCCTGCGGTAATCTGGACGCTGGTCGCCAAGATTGCGGCCCACAGTAATAGAACGACGAAGGAGATTGGGAGTCGGTGTCGGTTGCCAATCTGTCTGAGATATCCGATGTGCAAGAAACCTTCTCTCAGTTGCGGCTATGTGCCGTGGTGAAAAACTAGTCGGCGTAGACGGCTCTGGCAAGCAGATGTAGGCGCTTCGCGATTGGCCAATGGCTAAGAGGCTGAAATCCTCAGATGTTGCGTGGATGGCGTTATAACGACCTCCGATGGGGCCGCGTCCACTTGGCGGGCCATCCCTGAGACTGCGGCACTTGATTGACGAATGTGATGCTATACACATCACAAGGAACGCGACTGCCGTGATCCTAGCACGGGGTCGGGCGGCAGATTGACGTCACGTCGCTGTCACGAGATCACGTGACCGTTCAGATTTAGGTGCGGTCCTGGCAAGGGACGGCAATAGTGGGGTGTTCGGAATGCAGATGAATGGCTAAAAGTGACGATCTTGTTGCATCCGCTAAAACCGTCCTTGCTCGATACAAGAGCGGCAAAATGGATCGGGAGACGGTCCGCGAGTGGGTATTGCGCCTTGGCGCGTATCCGGAACCATACGGCAGTCGCGTTCGTGCGGCAGACGACTGGTTCAGAGCGCACCCCTTGAGTGATGTTTCCGGAGACATCGAAGAAGTCGACTTCGAGATGCTGCAAGCGATTTTCGGCTAGACACTCGCCGAATGGCACAATGCCGGACTTATTGCCGTCTAGCGTGATCCCGGTCCGTGTTGGCCACCAGTCTCCGGTGACGCGTAAGGTGTCCCGTACTGGTTACCGACGCACGCGGCGAGAGATATGGCAACCGCAGCGCTCAAGGCTAACCGGCAAAGCCAAAGTGCAAGCGGCTTCCGCAATGGTTGCACTTTCATCCTACAGCCCTTTCAGTGTTTCAATGGTCGAACTGGACCAAAGATAGGCTCTTCAAGTGCCCTGTTTGCGGTTCGACGCGTGGCGGTTCCTTGCAGCAAGATGCTGAAAGAGTGACATCTCTCACGCCACGGCTGTGAGCGGCGCTCGACACCATTTACACAGGCAGGACAGACGATCGGTCGCGTGGTTCACAATCACCAACGACCAGGTTCACCCCCTGGCCTGCGGCTGCTTCAAGCGCAGGGCGGTCCATCGGCTAGCCATTGCCAATGATCTTGCTCGCAAAAGCTATGGCGGGAGCAAGGACTATGAGCGCAAACACGGCAGCGTAAATCTTGGTTTTCATCGCAACCTCCTATCGGTGGCGGATCTGATGTGGCGATGCGACCTTCGAGAATCAATAATCCCAGGGATTAGAATCCGACTGTTCATATATCCGCCGTTTAGCTGTTCTGTAAGGGCGCGGGTATTTCGGCCTCCCGACCGACGTGAGATACACGACAGGGCGCTCAGGGAGCACAAGCCTCATCAAACGGCGCGCAAGTGGGCAAGATTCAGTCTAGACGCCGAGGATGGCGTCGATCTCGGCAATGATCGCAGCATAAGTCTGTATATGCCTGCGATATTCAGCCTTGATTTCTTCAGTGATGTCGGCGAGCGGTCCACCGCCTTCCTGCCGGAAGTGCTTGGTCTCGTTCTCCTCCATATGCTGAAGCTGATGCTCATATTCATTCAGCTTCTGCTGGTGGTTGTCTCGAAGTTTTGCCAAGTCCATTTTTTTCTCCCAAGAATATGCGGTGCCAGTCCTCACTAACGCCGAGCACGACACGTTCGCTCACGCGATCGCAAAGGGCAAGCCAGCAATGACCCCGAAAAGGAAATGCGGTGGGAGGCTTGGCTCTCTCGATGGGTGGGGATTTGAAGGATATCGATGAGCCAATAAGCTGAAAGCGGGCAGCATATACGCAGGGGCTGCCTCGTAGTCACAGAGCGTGGTTACTCACTGCCGCGCTCGAACAAAGGAGCGAGATGACCATAACGCCAAGCACGATAGGTCATCCTAACCACGCCTTGCGCAAAGATTACAACGGCAATTGCGGCGAGGGCGATGGACAGAACGGTCTTTAGCATTGGTGGTCAATTCCGTGGTCGGGATTTGGGAAGCTTAGCTCACATTGCAAAAGAAACTATGACCATTGTTTAGAAGCGCCTCAACTATCCATAGGTATGGGCGAGCCTAGAATTTTAGCGATTCCGGTTATGGGTCCGAAAGTTGCACATGCTACCTTTGATTTGTCGCGGAGGTAGAAATGTCGAAGTTTGCGGGACTGGTTGTCATATCGTCTGCGGCCGCCTTTTTGGGCTCTGGCGGATATGTGCTGATACCGACGGGGGTTCCGGTCGGAGCTCGTGAGGTTGTCGATCCGAAATGCGACATCAAAGGCAATATTAGTATCGACACCGGCGAGCGCATCTATCATGTGCCAGGGCAGAAGTATTACGCCGAGACGAGGATTTCACCGGAATACGGCGAGCAATGGTTCTGTTCCGAGGCCGATGCGCGAGCTGCGGGCTGGCGAAAGTCAAAGCGTTAGCTGGTTACGCGAACGGCGAGTTTTCGTCGTCCGTCTCTGAACGCGTCCTGGCGGCTCCCGTGACTTTGGTTTTGCAGGATTTGGGCCCGGGCTCTCTCGGCCTGATCCTCCACTTCGAGAATATCGACCGTTCCCAGGTCAAGCAGATCGTAAATCTTCTTCGCGGCATCCTCCAAATCGCTGCCTCGCACATGGACGACAGGTGTCGTCGCCTCGCAGGTCGCTAGATCATAAATGGCCATACCCCAAGCTTTTCCTGAGGCCATGTATGCGATTTGCATCTCACCGATCGATACGGAGTCCTCGTTGATATAAAGCGCGGTCTTGAAGCATCGGACGTTGCCCTTGCCAGAAACGACAGCCCGCAATTTATGGTGAGCGCGGCGCAGTTTGTTCGACTTGCAAGCGGGTAGATAGTAAAGGCCGATCCCTTGTTCGGGAGGATCAAAGAATTGATCAACGGCTCCCGATGCATGGAAGAGAAGTTCCATCAACTCCGTCGACTTATATCTCGATCCATCGGATTCCTCGTCCGCGCAATGATCCTGGACAAACGATACCAGTCTTCTGAGGGAGACAATGTCTTCCTGGGAAATACGCAATTCGCCGCCTGTGATCGTCGGCTCCGAAATCATATCCATCGCTCTACTCCTTTCGCTATAACTGACGTCGTCGTCAGGATGCCAACAACTCGGCTACCATCGCGGTCTCAAGGCGTGTGTCTGCATCGCGGTGTGGATAGTGTTTCCAGCACCACCACTGCATTTCCTGACGGCGTCCTGGGGCGAAAATCCGAAGCCCGCCCAATTTCCACAGTGGCAACGATGGGCGATCGGGGCCGGAACGTGCTGAGGTGGCGGCCGGTCGATATCGCTCATTGTCTTTGGGTCCTTGCAGCTTCAATGGCACTGTCGAAGACGCTGCGCAGCTGCGCAAGATAATCGAGCGATCCTTCAATCTCAGCCGCATTGAACTTGTCGTCTGGCTCGACTTCCGACGCCACGAATTTCAGATCGCGTTCTATGTTGAACGTCACTTCGCCCACAAAGCCCTTCGGGTCCTCCGTCAACATTGCTAGACGCATCAGGACCTGACCGGACAGCATCTCGCTCACACGCATCTGTGACCGCGTTTGCCGCAAAACATCCAGCAGAAAGCCGATCGGGTCCTCGTCGATTTGGTCGGTCATTGAGATACCTCCTATCGTTTGTTCTTATTATGTTCTCATTATTGGAGGAGTCAACAAATTTGGCTGGCTCATTCGATTCGCTTCAGAACTCGGACTCCGGGCTTAAACGTGATCAAGTTCGATGATGACGGGAGCGTGGTCGCTCGTATGCTCCCAGCTGCGGACTTCCCTTCGAACCGTGGCCGATACGAGCCACTCGGCGACGGTCGGCGACAATAGGAAATGGTCGATCCGCAGTCCGGCGTCTCGGGCGAACGCGTTCCGGAAATATTTCCAGAATGTATAGACGCGCTCATCCGGATGCAGCTGGCGGATCGCGTCCGTCCATCCCTGGGCGACGAGGGCAGCATACGCCTCGCGGACTTCGGGACGGAACAGTGCGTCGTCTCGCCACCGTTCTGGTGCGTACACGTCCAGATCGGTCGGCATGACATTGAAATCCCCCACCAGCATTGCGGGCACGTCGAGGTCCAGAAGTTCGCGCGCGTAGTGCTGCAGACGCTCGAACCAACGAAGCTTGTAGTCGAATTTCGGGCCGGGCGCGGGGTTACCGTTTGGCAGATAAAGGCAGCCGATCAGGAGACCGTTCACCGCAGCCTCGATGTAACGACTGTGCGTGTCGTCAGGGTCGCCCGGAAGGCCCCGTCGGGTGAGGAGGGGTTCTGCATCTCTTGCAAGGATGGCAACGCCGTTCCAGCTCTTCTGACCATGCCAGATTGCGCCGTAGCCAGCCTGCTCGATAGCCTTTCGGGGAAATCTGTCGTCCGGCGTCTTTAATTCCTGCAGGCACACGACATCAGGACGATCTTCGGCAAGCCAGCGCAGCAGGACGTCGAGCCTGCCGTTCACGCCATTCACGTTATAGGTCGCAATCTTCAATGTGCCCCTCTGGTGAGAGCGGGTGGACGGGTAAGAAGCTCGACTGCCGCTTCGTTGGCCATCGGAGGAAAACGGAAAAACTCCGATGTTCTTCTGCACCGTCGCGTCCGTTTGGCACAGCCCGCGCTCGCCAGCTAAACCCAAGAGAGCGCCGAACGTTCCATCGTCTCCCGTCGATTGATCTGGCTTTTCGTATCCTGCAACATCTGTGCCGTAAGGCGACCTGCACCGATGGTTTTCACTGGCTGTCTGCGAGAATCTTCAACCGCCGTATCGCGTCAGCGGCCTCCAGGAAACCGTGGCCAATCAGTACGTCTGGCACGCCATCTAGCGCCATATCAGTGAGCTTCAGCAGTTCCGCAGCAAGTCTATGTGACCTCTGATCGGCGACATTCCCGAGCTGTTCTTCCATGTCGACAATGGTATGCGCCGCTCTCTCCAGCAGGCGACGCTTCTCGACGGTTGTCAGCCGATCGATTTCATTGGCGGCTCGATATAACTCGGCGATGAAGTCGGTGATGAGCGTCACCGGAATTCACTCTCCAAACGAAGCGATATCGTTGCCCTCATAGGAAGCTCGGCTCGGTGGGTTCGCCCGCAGTCGTGACGATGCTTGATCCATACGCTTCCCGCGAGGTGATCATGATCGCCTCATTCGGTGCCGGGCGAGCAAGATGCTGTGCTTCCTCCCAGGTTGCGTTCAGCCAGATATCCGTATCTTCCTTGGTCAACAGCAAGGCAGGCATCGCCTTTTCATGGATCGGCTGGACGACCTCATTGGGGTCGGTGGTCAGGAACCCGTAGAGATCGTCTGTGGTCAGCCCGTCTTTGACCTTTCGGACGCTCTGCCATTGAGGGACGTGGATTCCGGCGAAGAACATTACTTGCTTGCTTTCGTCTCGCGCAAACCATGCGTTTGGAACTCGGCCGCCCGGTTCCTGGCTGGCAGGATCGGGTTCAGCGAAACTTGTGACGGGGACCAGGCATCGATGCTCGACACCGAGCCAGCGTTTCCAATGGGGCAGATTGAGCTTGCGAACATTGGTCAGGCCCCGATCCGGCTCCATGCGA
>NZ_QOVX01000024.1:0-83117 GCF_008365395.1 Neorhizobium sp. P12A
GCGTGATGTGCTTGCCGTTGACGACATCGGCAACGACGAGAAGCGCGCCATCCTCGCATCTTGGGCGTCCGATATCTTTGCCATCGAGTCCATCCCGGCGCTTCGTCTTTATCCCGGCGCGGATCAAGCCGTGTCCTACGATGAGATCATCGACGCGCTGAAGACGTTGGACAAAGACGAACGTCAATCTGGACAGCAAGACGCGTCCAGTTCTTTCGACATCCGCAGGACCCACCGCCGCAGATCACAAGCACGCCGGTTTGGCGGCCTGGGCCCGTGCAGCTACCAGGGAGACCGCCGCCAACAGCTATTCGAGATCTAGACACTGCAACGAACTGCCGCGTGCCTCTTCCAGGACGCGGGCATGATTTTTGCCGACGACTCTTTGCTCAACTGAGGAGGTTTTGCCGATGAAGATCGCTCAGATCGCACCGCTCGCCGAAAGCGTTCCGCCCAAGCTTTATGGTGGAACCGAGCGAATCGTTTCCTATCTCACCGACGCACTCGTCGCCCAAGGTCACGACGTCACACTTTTTGCCAGCGGAGATTCGATTACCGCGGCGAAGCTCGTGTCGTGCTCCGATGTGGCGCTCCGTCTTAATCCTGCCGTCAAAGATCACCTGCCGCATCAGGTCGTGATGCTGGATGAAATCCGTAGGCGGGCGGATGAATTCGATGTGCTGCATTTCCACATCGATCTATTGCATTTCCCAATGATCCGCGAGTTTGCCGACCGCACTGTCACGACGCTGCACGGGCGGCTCGACCTGCCGGACCTCAAATCGTTCTACAAGGCTTTCCCCGATATCCCCCTGGTGTCGATTTCCAATGACCAGCGCCGCCCGATGCCGCCGGTCAACTGGTCCGGTACGGTCTATCACGGCCTACCCACCAATCTTCTCCCGTTCACCGCAAAACCGAAGGGTAACTACCTTGCCTTCCTCGGGCGGATATCACCTGAGAAGCGCCCGGACCGGGCCATCGAGATAGCGGCCAAGGTCGGCATGCCGCTGAAGATTGCCGCCAAGATAGACAATGCCGACAAGTCCTATTGGGAGACTGCGATAGAGCCGATGGTCAAGAGCCATTCGAATGTCGAATTCATCGGCGAGATCAACGAGCATCAGAAGGCCGACTTCCTCGGCAATGCCTGCGCGCTGCTCTTCCCCATCGACTGGCCGGAGCCGTTCGGGCTGGTCATGATCGAAGCCATGGCCTGCGGCACGCCGGTGATTGCATTCGGATGCGGCTCAGTTCCCGAGGTGATCGACAATGGTATCTCGGGCATCCTCGTCGACAGCGTGACGGAAGCGGCCGAGAACGTCGAATGGGCGTTACGGATGGATCGAAAGAAAGTTCGTGCGACCTTCGAGAAGCGTTTCAGCGCAGAACGGATGGCGCGGGACTATTTAGACATCTACCGCAACCTGCCAGGCGTTCGCATGAAGGCGGCCCCGCTACGACGCGCCAATGGTCAAGGCCTTGACCTGCAGGTCGTGGCATAATCCGGAGGCTAACAGTATGTCGATCGCTTCTTTACACGACGGTTCCGCGCCTGCAGGCGGCCAGGGGCCTGTGGCGCAGTTCTTCATCCCGGCGGCCGCCTCGCTGCAGGAGCGACGGCCGCGCACCCTGAAGCACGGTGATACCTTCGCCGTGTTCGATCACAATGGCGATGCGCTTTCCGGGCCGGGCAGCCCGGAAGGCCTGTTTCACGGGGATACGCGTTACCTCTCGCATTTTTACCTGACCATCAACGGCAAGCGGCCGATGCTTCTGTCGTCGACGCTGCGCGACGACAATGCGACGCTAACTTGCGATCTAACCAATCCCGATCTCTTTGATGAAAAGGGGAAGCTCACACTTGGGCATGATCTCATTCATATGCGCAGGACACGCTTTCTGTGGAATGCGGGTTGCTATGAGCGGTTGGCCGTGAGGAACTACGACGAGCGACGACAGCAAGTGCGTATCGAAATTTCGTTCGGGGCGGACTTCGCCGATCTGTTCGAGGTTCGCGGAACCGTGAGGGCGAGGAAGGGCCGCCTTCTTCCGTCCGTGATAGAACAGAACCGCGTCTTCCTCTGCTATATCGGCCTCGACGATCAGAAGCGCGTCACGCAGTTGTCCTTCGATCCGCGCCCGGACGAACTTGGGAGCGGCCATGTCATTTATGATCTTGATCTGGCGCCACATGAAACGCGGTCGCTGTTCATCAAGATAGGCTGCGACCAAGGCGGAGATGAACGTCCAGTTTACCAGTCGTTTTTTCTCGGTCTGCGGGATGCGCGCCGTGCATTGCGCTCCTCTTCCTCGCGCGCCGCATCGATCGTCACGTCCAACGAGATCTTCAACGAAGCGGCACGGCGCAGCGTCTCTGACCTCTACATGCTGATGACCGACAAGCCCGAAGGTCCCTACCCTTATGCCGGCATCCCCTGGTTTAGTACCGTGTTCGGCCGCGATGCGCTGATCACTGCGCTCGAAACGCTGTGGCTCGATCCGCAGATTGCCCGCGGCGTACTTGGCCATCTTGCGGCCAATCAGGCGACCGAGATCGATCCCGCGTCGGATGCCGAGCCTGGCAAAATCCTGCACGAAGTCCGTTACGGCGAGATGGCCGAACTGGGCGAGGTGCCCTTCCGGCGCTATTACGGCAGTATCGATTCCACACCACTCTTCGTCATGCTGGCAGGCCAGTACCTGGGGCGAACAGGCGATCTTGCCACAATCAATCGCCTTCTGCCGAATATCGAGGCAGCGCTCACCTGGATCGATGAGCACGGCGATCGCGACGGCGATGGTTTCGTCGAATACGGACGCCTGACGGAAGAAGGGCTGATCAATCAGGCCTGGAAAGACAGTCACGATTCTGTTTTTCACGCCGACGGCAGTCTTGCCAAAGGTCCGATCGCTATTGCCGAGGTCCAGGCCTATGTCTATGGCGCCTGGCAGGCAGCAGTCGAGATCTTCCGCCGGCTTGGCAGACCGGAGCGTGCAGCAAAGTTTCTTGCACGGGCGGAAGGCCTTCGTAGTGCCTTCGACGCAGCATTCTTCGATGAGGAGCTCGGCACCTTCGTTCTGGCACTCGACGGAAACAAGCGGCCTTGCCGGGTCCGCTCCTCCAATGCCGGCCATGCTCTCTTCACCGGGATTGCATATCCAGAGCGAGCGGCCAACGTTACCAGGACACTGATGAGCGCCTCATCCTTCTGCGGCTGGGGCATTCGTACCATCGCCTCCACCGAGGCACGCTACAATCCGATGAGCTATCACAATGGCTCTGTCTGGCCACATGACAATGCAATGATCGCCAGCGGCCTCGCCCGCTATGGCTACCGGGCTGAAGCGGCGCGCATTTTTGAAGGGCTGTTTGCCTCGTCGACATATATCGACCTGCGCCGCCTTCCCGAACTCTTCTGCGGCTTGCCACGCCAGCGGGCTCAGGGACCGACCTTCTATCCGGTTGCGTGCTCTCCGCAGGCGTGGGCGGCCGCAGCAACCCTCCTTCTGCTGCAATCCTGCCTCGGCCTCGACTTCGAGCCGAATGCCCAGATTATCAGCTTCAACGAGCCGCGACTGCCCTCGTTCATAGATGAGGTAATGCTGCGACACCTACGGGTCGGAAACGGCTCGGCGGACGTCGCAGTTCGCCGCTCAGGACGCAGTGTCGTGGTAGACACCCTCGGTCGACGGGGCGAGGTTCGCGTATTGACCGCCGCTTAGGCAAGCCGCCTCCAGAAAGGCGTCTTGCCTAGTCCAGTTCCTCGTCGTCTGAGACCAGAAGGTCAATCAACAAGGCGATTCTGCCAGTCGGCAGAGGCCGCCGTTCGCTCATCAAGGCTTCGTCGCTACTGACCCACGCGAAGGCTTCCGCCAGTTCAGTCTGGTTGGCGCCCGTCGCCAGGACATCAGCTATCAACGTTTCGTCGACAGGTCCGAGGATGGCGATGACGTCTTCGGAGGTCATTGTCATACCCATTGCTCCTTTTGTTTGCCTGACAAGAATCTGGTGGCCCAAACAAAAAAATCAATTTTTTCCACCGGGTATATCCAAGGTTCTTGAAACGGCAAGCGACTGAATTATATCAATATTGTTCGATCGCCCAATGGGGATCGACAGGTCCAGGAGGCGCCATGTGCTCTTGGCGCCTCCTTGTATCCATGTTGCTTACAAGGAGGATATGGCTATGAGGACAAACCTCGATTTCTCTCCCCTGTTCCGGTCGAGCATCGGCTTCGACCGAATGCTGAACGTGCTTGAGGCTGCAAGCCGCGCCGAGGCGGTCGATAACTGGCCACCCTACGACATCGTCAAGTCCGGTGAGGACGAATACCGCATTGCCATGGCAGTGGCGGGCTTTTCGCAGGACGAACTCACGATCACACAGGAGCAGAACATGCTCTTCGTGTCCGGCCAGAAGGCAAATGCTGATGATATTCAGTATCTGCATCGAGGCATCGCCGGCCGCTCGTTCCAGCGCCGATTCGAACTCGCCGACCACGTCAAGGTGGTGGGGGCTGGCCTCGTCAATGGCCTGCTGACCATCGATCTCAAGCGCGAAATCCCTGAAGAGATGAAACCGCGCCAGATCGCGATCAGCACCGGTGAGGCGCTGCCCCTGGCGGAGACCAAGCAGATCGAAGCAAACAAGCAAGCGGCTTAAGCTTCCAGCAACGCGAACGCGCGCAAAGGCGCCGGGCGACGCCCGGTGCCAGCAACGAGGCCTTGCCGACTGAACCACAAGATAAGGAGAAGAAACATGAGTGTTCGTGATTTGATCCCCTGGGGCCGTAACAATGGCAATCAGGTTCCGGGACTGCCGCGCGATGACGACCGTGATCCCTTCCTGTCGCTGCATCGCGAGGTCAACCGCCTGTTCGACGACGTCTTCCGCGGCTTCGGCTCCGGCTTGCCGTCGTTCGCTACCACCTCTGGCCCCGGTTCCAACTGGCCGAGCGTCGAGATCTCCGACACCGACAAGGAGATCAGGATTACGGCGGAGGTGCCCGGCCTGGAGGAGAAGGACATCGAGGTCCTGCTCGATGACGGCGTGCTAACCCTGAAGGGCGAGAAGCGCTCGGAGACCGAAGATAAGGATCGCCAGTTCACGGAGCGTTATTACGGTCGCTTTGAGCGCCGTATTCCGCTCGGCGTCGAAGTCAGGGAAGATGAGGTTGATGCACGTTTCCGAAACGGCGTGCTGACAATCACTTTGCCCAAGGACGAGAAGGCGCAGTCCCAGGTCAAACGCATCGCTATCAAACATTAAGGAAGAAGCCGGAGGACGTCCTCCGGCTTTTTTCTGCGTCGGCATGCTCGAAACGGAGGACGGAAAACTTATGACTGCGTTCGTAAGGCTAATCAGGCCAATGATCATCGTCTTCACCGTCTCATTGCTTGCCGGCGGTTCTCCGGCCAAGGCGCAGTTCGTGTCCGGGATCGGCGGCAGCGTGCCGACACTTGCTCCGATGCTGGGAAAAGGTAACGCCAGCTGTCGTCAACATCTCGGTTGTCTCGCAGGCGCCCGAAGAGGATAACCCGCTCTACAGTGACCCGTATTTCCGCCGCTACTTCAACCTTCCGGATAAGCCTCAGGCGGAACCGCGTCTAAGCGCCGGATCGGGGGTCATTGTCGATGCGACACGAGGCTACGTGTTGACGAACCATCATGTCGTGGCCAATGCCCGAAAGATCCTCGTGACGCTGAAGGACGGGAGGCGGCTGGATGCGAAGCTTGTCGGCTCCGACAAGGGTACCGACATTGTGGTTCTCCAGATACCGGCCCGCAATCTGACGGCGTTGCCTTTCGGTGATTCGGACGCGTTGCGCGTTGGGGATTATGTTGTGGCGATCGGAAATCCGTTCGGTCTTGGGCAGACTGTCACATCCGGCATTGTCAGCGCGCTTGGCCGAAGCGGCCTTAGTCGCGATGGTTATGAAGATTTTATCCAGACGGACGCCTCGATCAATCCCGGCAACTCGGGCGGCGCATTGGTAACTTTTGACGGGAGGCTTGCAGGGATCAACTCCGCCATCCTCAGGCCGGCTGGCGGCAACATGGTATCGGCTTCGCCGTACCGAGCAAGATTGCCCGAGCTGTCATCGCGCAGCTGGTCGAGCATGGCGAAGTGAAACGGGGGAGGCTAGGCGTCGCAATCCAGGATCTCGATCCCGACATCGCGGCTCCACTTGGCCTGGGTGATGTTCGAGGCGCATTAATTGCAGCAGTTGAGGCTGGATCGCCGGCCGCCACGGCTGGTCTAAAGCCAGGGGACGTTGTCGCAGCCGTTAACGGCCGGCCTGTGCGAGGAGCGGCGGATCTGCGCAACCGTATCGGCCTAGCAGAAGCAGGAAGCCAGATCCAGCTCACCGGGAAGACCGCCACTTCCGAGAAGACAGTCAAAGCACGTGTTGCGGGATCTTGATGGGATCGAGGAGGATGCAGCGATCGCCGCTCGGACGGGCTGAAGAAGGCTTCGGACGACCATCAAAGGAGAACAGAGTGAGCTCTGGGACGTCGAGCGGTGGACCGAACGCGAATGGCAAAGCGTCTCTCGACTCCAAGGCGTATCATGCCTGGATCATCACGCCCACGCCGACCGGCACCCACCTCTGGACAGAGGAGACAATGCAGGGGCCGCTGTGGATCGAGCTTGCGAAGCAGGCCCCCGATATCTTCTGGCGCACGCACCAGACCCTTCTGGAAGATCTCGCGAAGGTTGCTGTCCAGCGCGCCGGATCGCGCACGAAATAAGGCCGGAGCCGTGAAAATCGGCGCACTTCACACAAGTCTGAGAAGCACAATGAGTTACGCAATCATCGGTTTTGGCGCAGTGGGACAGGCCCTCGCCACTATGTTCGCCCGTAAGGGCATAGAAGTCGCTGTCGCCAGCCGGCGATCGCCCGAGGCGCTGGCGCCGCAGGCGAGCGCAATCGGCCCGAAGGTCGTTCCTCAGTCGCTGGAGAAAGCCCTTGAAGCTGACATCATTTTTCTGGCGGTCCCGTTCTGGGGGCACCGGGAGATCGCCAAGAGGCGAGCAAGTTGGCAAGGCAAGATCGTGGTCGATGTTACGAATGCCCATGGTATTCCCGTCGAAGATTTGGGCGGTCTTCCGTCCTCGGACGTGATCGCACGGGCACTGCCCGGCGTCCGACTGGTCAAAGCGTTCAATCATCTGCCAGCAGCGACCTTAGCCGCGGATCCGGCCGTCGGTGGCGGCCGTCGGGTCATTTTCGTTTCGAGCGACGATGACGCGGCAGCTACCCCCGTGCGCGCCCTCGCCGAACAACTGGGCTTCGCACCGGTCTGGCTGGGAAAGCTTGCGGAGGGAGGATCGCTCGTACAGGCGCGTGATAAGAGCTGGGCGCCTCTGATCTTTCAGGACCTGTTCAAGAAGGGGGCGTGAGCAATGTATCACCATGTAATCTGGCCTGAGCGGTACGACCCAAGAATCTCGGCCATCTACGCACTCAACGACATCGACGTGAAGGCGCCGCCCGAAGTGGTCTGGAAGCTGCTCGTCGATGCAGAGAACTGGTCGCGGTACTTCCCCGCCGAAGATCAGGTCAAGATCCTAAGCGGCGAGCGGGAACTGGCCCTTGGAACGCGATACAGCCGCGTAACGGTCGGTTTCCCGATGAGCCTTGTCGTGACGGAATGCGTGCCTGGCCACAGGCTCGCCTGGGCAACGACGGTCGACGGCGACGATACCGGTTCGAGCGCCTACCACGGCTGGGTGATTACGCCCACGGCGGATGGTTGTCATGTACTGACCGAGGAAACGCAGCAGGGTCCCTGGTTCCTCGAGGAACTCGGGCGCAAGCATCCCGGCGCGCTCTACCGTTATCACCAGCTCTGGGTGGAAAGCCTTGCAACAGCCGCGGAAGCGGAACTCGCGCAGAACGTAGGCTAACGCACCTGTCCGCGCGACTGGGCTATCCCCGCTGCAAAGAGCGCGGCCGCCGCGCCGTCGACCGTCCCGGATCCGCCGCCCGCGATTTCATGCAAGGCGCCGCGGGCGAGACCGCCCGTGGGGAGGACTGCATCGATGGCCGGCGTACCGAACGGCAGGCACTCCCTTCGCTTCGCGACGCCGCCTTCCAAAGCGGAGATTCGTTCGCGCAGTTCGGCGTTGGCTAGCTCGCGCGCAGCCGAAGGCATTCACGAATCCTTTGAAATCGTGGTGGATGGGACGACGTCATGTCGGTTGGAAACTTGATTGTTCTCTTTCTGTTCCGTATGGATCTTGGCGTCAAGGTCCCCTTCGAACAGGAATCTATTCCTGAAGATTAGTGATTCGAAAGATTAGCGAGATGAATCAAAACCGTAGCCGCGAGTCGTAAGTAGTTGCCATCATCGAAATATTTTTGTCATGGTGGGCGCCTTGCCTGTGGAAGACCCCCTTGGATATGGAGCCGCGCCCGGCTTCAAACCGGGAGCATCGGAGAAGAGATTGGGAAGACGACGACCGCAGCCGGACAACTCTTCCGGCCCCAAACTGAAAGACGTCCGTCTGCAGACTATCGAGGTCGAATGCAAACCTTGCGGATTAAAGCGCGCGTACGACCGCACCGTATTGGTGAAGCTTCACGGCGCGAGCCTCTCATTCGCGAGGCTGCGAAGGCAGGCCGCGCTGGGGTGTGAAAGAATGACCGGCCCTGACGGCGACAGGTGTCAGACCCGATTTCCGTGCCTTGAAATCCGATCGGTCGAATGAACCAGTTTCGAATTTGCGCATAGAGAGGTAGGACAGGGGAATCCATGGAGGTTACGGAGGATTGGATGGACGGCGCACAGGTGATCGCAGTCGCGACGGACGAAAGGCATCGCTTCTCGAAGGTGCCGGCCGGAAATCCATGTGCTTGCTGGCCTGGGTGTCGCAGGTGACGTGCATCAAGGGGCGACGGTCAAGCACCGCTCACGCGTCCGCGTTGACCCGGCCCAGCCGAACCTTCGACAGGTTCATCTGATCCAGGCCGAATTGCTCGAAGAGCTTGCCGACCATGGTTTCGACGTTGGTCCTGCCGACCTTGGCGAAAACGTCACCACCCGCGGCGTCGACCTTCTCGCGCTACCGCGCGGCACGGTTCTTAAACTGGGCGCGGACGTCGAGCTTGAGGTGACAGGCCTGCGCAATCCCTGTTCACAAATCGAAAAGTTTCGGCCTAGCCTCCTGAAAGCTGTTCTGGGGAAAGGGCCGGATGGTGAGCTTGTGAGGAAGACCGGCGTCATGACCATCGCCCTCAAGGGTGGGATCGTTTCGCCAGGAGATACCATCGTGGTCAAACTTCCCGCTCCGCCGTTGCTCCCGCTGGAAGTTGTCTAGCCCCTAGATGATCCCGACTACCTCGTCTCGCCTTCGTTCATGTCGGCTGGATCGTAGTTGATGTCCCAGTCCTTGACGGGCTTCTTGCCAGGGGGCGTCTTATGCTCCGTCGCATCTTCCGATCCGGTGACGACGGTCGGCTTGGCGCTGGCCACGCCAGATGCCTTCCGGTCGCCGACCGATTTGGCGTACTGGCCCTTCGCGTCCTTTTCGACGTCCGTCATCTCATTCGCCTTTCTGCTTGAGGCCGTCGGAAATTTTTTTGATCTCAGGGTCGGCATTGGTCTCACCGTTCGCTCTTTAGTCCGGTCTGGATCGTCCTTTGCCGGCATGTATCCCGGTGGCGTGTTTTCTTGAGGGCCCTCCCAACGGGGAGACTGGTCGGTGGTGCCCGGCGCACCGTCTTTCGGCTTGTTCATTCCCATGATGCTTTCTCCTTCCGCCGGATTCTGCCAAGCTAACCTTTATCGCGAATGGATGTTCCGTTCCGGCAGTCTTACCGGACCTTTGACAACGACCGACCGCACAACGATTTCCTTCGAATGCGACGGCAAAAGATGGAACTTCGGCCCTTCGACGGACTTCCTGAGCACACAGGAGAACGACGATGGCCGACCCGAAAAATTCCCCAGCAGTGCAGTCTATGGAAATCGAACAGGCCGAACAGCGCGAGCGCGCGGTGAAGAACGATCTCGACACCGGACTTGAAGACAGTTTCCCTGCCTCCGATCCGGTATCCGCTACGCATTCCGCTGTTCCCGCTGGTCGGACCGACGCCGACGAAGCCGATCGTGTCCGACAGCAGTCGACGGAGGAAGAATTTCCGCTTGTCGACCAGGCGCTCCGGTCGACGGGGGAAGGCTGCCACTCGGAGCGGGTCAACGACAGTCGCGATGCTCTGGGCGCTCTTCGGAGGGATGTCGATCGCATGGCGGGCACGGCGACGGAGGTCGCGTCCGGTGCGACGTCTCTCGCAAAGTCCGAGGCTCGCACATTCGTAAAGAGCATCGAGGACAAGATCCGCGAGAGGCCGATCGCAGCAGTCGCGGTCGTTGCAGCTCTCGCCTTCGTATTTGGCGCGACCCGCTAGAACCGCTTGCATCACAGCGAACGGATGTCACTTCATCGGCCAGGAGCATTGCCTCCTCGCCGTCTTACAAGGTTGGAGGTGGCGATGGCGGAAGATCTACAGCTCGCGCGGCGCAAGTGGTTCAAGACGCTCGAACCCGTGCTCCCGGAAGAGATGATCGGTCTCTGGCGCGGATCCGAGATCGCCGCCGATCACCCGTTGGATGGCGTGCTCGAGAACCTCGCGTGGTTCGGCAAACGCTTCCAACCGGATCTGAAGGCCGATGGCCTGCTCTTTCAGTTTACGCCCGGCGTGCTGGTGCCGCTTGAGCCCGCGGCCTTCCCTATAAGACTGGCAATCCGTCTCGCGCCGGTCGGGCGGACCAAGCTGGCACGTGCCATCTTCCCGCATCTACAGCGAGCCCTGCATGCTCATGGGACGACGGCGATGCTTACCCTGCGCATGGTCGACGGCGAGGAGACCGCGGCGATGGTCTACGACAGGCAGCCGATCGCCGATTACTTCCGCAGGATCGATGAAACCGAAGTCGCTGGAATGATGGTCGTTGACGACGACGAGCGGCGCTATTTCTTCCGGCTCCGGAAAGTTGACCCTTCGAACCCGGAGGTCGGTGTTTGACGATCGGATGGCATTCCTTGACGCGGGACGGCGGCAGTTATTGCTCGCACTTTAGACTGCAAGCCGAGGTCGAAAGAAAGTGTTCGAGAGAGGTTTGACACGAAAGGTGCCGGCGGGAAGAGGCCGGAGAATTTCATCTTCCGGCGCAAGCCCGTCTAGCCAATACATCCGCCGATCGCGCGTCAGCACTGCCATCTGCCGGTCGTGGTAGGCAGAAATATCGGCATTGGCTTCGATCGTCAGGATGGCATAGGCTTCCGGCCAAGAGTCCGTCGCGGGTCTCCAAATTCCTGCGAAGTAAAACCAGTCGTCGCTCGCCAGCGAAAAGCTGAAATTTTTCCCGCCACTTCGGTGGCGAAACTCGGATGCCGGCACGAGGCAACGGTGGGTCGGAAATGTCCTTCCTTCAGAACGCACGACATTGACGGCACGGGGACCGCCATCGAACGGGCGCAGCCCCCAAGGGAGTTCCACCATTTCCACATCGCCTTCGTGTCGTCTTATGATGACACGGCGCTCGTCGAGCGGGGCGTCGGATTGGAAAACCGTTGTGTTCATCATATGTAGAACATAGCAAGAACCAGGCTTCACAACAAGAACTGCGAGGAACGCATGTGCAATGACTACCGGCTGATGGTGGATGTGGCATCGATCGTCGAGGACTTCGCCCATCTTAAGATCAAGATCCGTTTTGGCGAGGGTGCGCCGAATCTCGCAGCGCGCGAAGATATCAAGATCACCGATATGGGTCCTATCGTTCGCGCGAACAATAACGGTCCCGCGGATGCGGAGCTTGTTCAACGTCGATGGAGTTGGCCCCAGAACAAGCGGCCCGTATATAATTTCCGTTCCGACGGACGCGAGTTCAACTCCAACCGCTGCCTGATCATCGCCGACGGCTTCTACGAGTTTACCGACCCGACGGATTCGAAGAAGAAACGCAAGGACAAGTGGCTGTTCACCAAAAAGGACGAACCGATCTTTTGCATCGCCGGCATCTGGCGCGAGACCCCGGACGTCGGAGAAGCCTTCACGATGCTGACGATGGAACCGGGACCTGACATCGCACCCTATCATGATCGACAGATCGTCATCCTTGAACGCGACAGCTGGGCGGACTGGCTTGACCCATCTGTCTCGGCGAAGTCATTGATCAGGCCACTTCCCGCCGGCACGCTGAATGTCGAGCAGGTTGGCTGACGGTACCTGCGCTGCCTCGGGGATTGCTCGGGAACAAAATATGCGCTGGACGCTTCTCCGTTGCGAGGTCGCGTGCCGTGTCAACCGGACGTGACAGAGATGACGAACGCAGGGATTTTTCCGGTTTCTCCCTGCGGCCAACGAAACGGCAGTCGAGCGTCCCACCTGTCCGGCCCGCGCCTCAGCTCCGTCGTCGTTCGACGCGGAAGGCGGATATGTACCGGGGACTGCCATGACCAGCGACAAGCTCTCGACCTACAAGCAGAAGCGCGATTTTCAGAAGACGCAAGAACCGAGCGGCGCAGCGAAGCTGAAGGCATCGAACCGCAGGCGCTTCGTCATCCAGAAACACGACGCCACGCGGCTGCATTACGATCTGCGGCTCGAACTCGATGGCGTCTTCAAGTCCTGGGCCGTCACCAAGGGACCATCGCTCGATCCGCACGACAAGCGGCTGGCGGTCGAGGTCGAGGATCACCCGCTGGACTACGGCGACTTCGAAGGCACGATCCCGAAAGGCCAGTATGGTGGCGGTACGGTCATGCTCTGGGACCGCGGCTATTGCGAGCCGGAAGGCAACGAGAGCCCTGAGCAGGCGCTGGCCAAAGGCGATTTCAAGTTTACCCTGGAGGGCGAGCGGCTGCATGGCAGCTTCGTGCTCCTCCGAATGCGCAACGACCGTGACGGCGGCAAGCGCACCAACTGGCTGCTGATCAAGCATCACGACGACTTTTCCGTCGAAGAGAATGGCGCTGCAGTCCTTGAGGACAACGCAACGTCTGTTGCGTCCGGCCGGACGATGGAAGCGATCGCCGCCGGCAAGGGCAAGAAGCCGAAAGCGTTTATGATTGAAAGTGGCGAGGTCCAGGCGGACGCTGTCTGGGACAGCAACCACGGCTTAGCCGCTGACGAACGCAAAGCCGAAACCAAAACCAAAAAGAAGCCGGCATCGACCAGGGCTGCTAAGTCTTCAATGCCCGACTTCATCGCGCCACAGCTCTGCGAAACGCGCGAACGCCCGCCTTCCGCCGATGGCTGGATCCATGAAATCAAGTTCGACGGTTATCGCATCCAAATGCGCATCGAAAACGGCGAGGTCACGCTCAAAACGCGCAAGGGCCTCGATTGGACGGCCAAATATCCGGCGATTGCCAAGTCAGGCGCCGCCCTCCCCAATGCGATCATCGACGGCGAGATTTGCGCGCTCGATGAAAACGGGGCGCCGGACTTCGCAGCACTTCAGGCGGCGCTATCGGAAGGCAAGACGGATGCGTTGGTATATTTCGCCTTCGACCTGATGTTTGAAGGCAATGAGGATCTTCGAGAGCTGCCGCTGACGGAGCGCAAGGATCGGCTGCAGACATTGCTGAGCGATGCAGGCGACGATCCGCGCCTGCGCTTCGTCGAGCATTTCGAGACCGGCGGAGATGCCGTCCTGAAGTCAGCCTGCAAGCTGTCGCTCGAAGGCATCGTCTCGAAGCAGGCGGATGCTCCCTATCAATCCGGCCGCACCGAGACCTGGGCCAAATCCAAATGCCGGGCCGGACATGAGGTGGTGATCGGCGCATATGCCACGACCAACGGCAAGTTCCGCTCGCTGCTGATCGGCGTCAACCGCGGCAGCCATTTCGTCTACGTCGGCCGTGTCGGCACGGGCTATGGCGCCGGCAAGGTCGATTTGCTGCTTCCCAAGCTGCGCGCGCTGGAAACGGCCAAGTCACCATTTACCGGTATCGGGGCGCCGAAGAAGGATCCCAACGTCGTCTGGGTGAAGCCGGAACTGGTGGCGGAGATCGAGTTCGCCGGCTGGACCGCCGACGGGCTTGTCCGCCAGGCGGCGTTCAAGGGCTTGCGAGAAGACAAGCCAGCACGGGAAGTCGTCGCCGAGAAGCCGGTCGAACCAGCTGAGGTGGAAACGCCCGATCCGGTCACACAGGCAAAACTCAAACGGCCCGCAAAGACGCCGCGCAAAGGCGGCAAGGAAGATGTCATGGGCGTGTTGATCTCCAACCCGGATAAGCCGCTTTGGCCGGACGCCAATGATGGCGAGCCGGTCACGAAAGTGGAACTGGCTCGTTACTACGAGGCTGTCGGCTCTTGGCTGATCGATCATATCAAGGGCCGGCCGTGCTCGATCATACGGACGCCTGACGGTATCGGCGGCGAGCAGTTCTTCCAGCGACATGCGATGCCGGGAACGTCGAACCTGCTCGAATGGGTAACGGTCTTCGGCGACAAGAAGCCTTATCTGCAGATCGATCGCATCGAGGGCTTGGCCGCCATCGCCCAGATCGGTGGTGTCGAGCTTCATCCCTGGAATTGCGAGCCGAAACTCTCTGAAGTTCCGGGTCGCCTGGTCTTCGATCTCGATCCGGGTCCGGACGTCCCCTTCTCCACTGTCGTGGAAGCCGCCCGCGAGATGCGTGACCGGCTGGAGGAACTCGGCCTCGTCAGCTTCTGCAAGACCACCGGCGGCAAAGGTCTGCATGTCGTCACGCCGCTCGCCGTGGCCAAGGGTAAGAAGCTGGCGTGGTCCGAAGCAAAGGGTTTCGCGCACGACGTCTGCTTGCAGATGGCGCGCGAGAACCCGGAACTTTATCTGATCAAGATGGCGAAGAACCAGCGCAACGGCCGGATCTTCCTGGATTATCTGCGCAACGATCGGATGGCGACCGCTGTCGCGCCGCTGTCTCCACGCGCGCGGCCGGGCGCCCCCGTGTCGATGCTGCTCACCTGGAGCCAGGTGAAGACGGATCTCGATCCGAAACGCTTCACCATCCGCACCGTGCCGGCGCTGTTGGAGAAGACGACAGCCTGGCAGGATTATTGCGACGGACAGCGCTCGCTGGAGCAGGCAATCAAGCGGCTCGCCAAGTCCATGAAGCAGGCCGCCTGAACGCGCAAGCCATCAAAAACCGTAGCGCCGATCGAGCTCTTCCAGCGCAGCCTGCACCTCATCGATCGAGACTGGAGTTGTTCCCGGTAGCTGACGAAGGGCAGGCTTGGAATCGACGGCGTAAAAGTCCGAAGCCCAAGCGGCGAGGACCGCACGCTTATCGTCAACTGAAAGAGCACGCACTCTCACTACGTCGATCGGTCGCCGAAGCTGCATACCCTGAAGCAGGACCGTCGGTCCCATCGCCATCGCATTGTTTGTGGCCTGCTGGAGCAAATCGTGCATCGTCCCACCACCTCACAACACGTGCGGATCTTTGTCTCGCCGCAAGTGCGAGGCGGCGATCACATTGGTTTCCGGCGCCAGCAGATCGTGTTTCTCGGCAAAGGCAGCAAACAGGCCGCGCGCTGTCTCGGCTTCGATTTCACCACGCAGCGCGGCACTGCATGCCTTGAGCGCGATCGAATGCGCGGTGTCCCGGCTTGAGGCCGGCCACTCGGAAAGATACCGGTAGGCGTCCATCACGCCGCGAACCTTTGCCGAAAAGCCGAGGCCGACAAGAATGGAAACAGGCTGTCTGAACATATCGGGTTTCATCGTTCTCTCCTTGCCAACCCGGAATGTCGATGGGCGCCGTCGCGACGGCGCCCTTGTTGAGGGACAGTGTCGATTAAGCCGCCTTCTGCGCTTCGATCTGTGCCGGAGCTGCAGATGCCAAAGCTGGGGCGCTTTCGATGGTAATTTTTCGCGGCTTCAGTGCCTCCGGGATCTCGCGAACCAGATCAATCGACAGTAGACCGTTGCTCAGGTCCGCTCCGTTTACCCGGACATGGTCGGCAAGTTCGAACCGGTGTTCGAACGGACGGCCGGCAATACCGCGATGCAGATAGCCGTCAGCAGCCGCCTCCTGCTTCTTGCCCGTGACGGTCAGAAGGTTGGACTGGAAGGTGATGTCGAGATCGTCCTGGGCAAAGCCGGCCACCGCAATCGAAATCCGGTAGCTGTCGTCGCCGGTCTTGACGATGTCATAGGGCGGCCAGTCACTGATCGAACGGGCGCGCTGGGCGTTTTCCAGAAGATTGAAGACCCGGTCAAAGCCAACGGTCGAGCGGAACAGGGGTGCGTAGTCATAAGATGTTGCCATAGCCATATCCTCCTTGAAGCAACATGGGAACGGAAGCGCCGAAAGACGGCGCCTCCAGCAAGGCCAGCCCTCGTTTCAGCGGCTGGCGGCAAACGATTTGGTTTTTGGAAATTTCCGATTCAAGAGGATTGGTCGAAAAAATTAAGGTTACGCCGACCGGTCAGTCGAGTTCATACACCGCAGCATTGTCCTGGATCTCGCGCAACCCTTTGTAGGACGCGTGTCGCAGATTGCCGTCGTCGGTCCAGCCTCGGAATTCGATCTCGGCGATCAGCGTCGGCTGCGCGAAGACGTAATTCTTGCCCTTGAGGGGGACGACTGGATTCCGCGTCTTGAGCTTGTCGAGCGTCTTTTTCAGGTAGGCTGCGTCCTTTTCCTTGAAGCCCGTGCCAACGGCGCCGACATAGACCCAATCGTATCCGCGCCGGGCGGCAAGCAGCAGGCTGCCGATCCCGCCGCGTGCAACGGCTGACTGTTCGTAGCCGACGATCATGAAGCTTTCACTCTGAATACATTTGATCTTCAGCCAGTCGCCGATCCTGCCCGAGCGGTAGGGACGATCCCGGTGCTTGGCGATGATGCCCTCCAATCCAAGCGAGCGGGCGTTCTCCAGGAGCTCGGCCCCGTCACCCTGCACCTCCGCGGAAAGTTGGATCGCGCCGACGGCTCCATCCAGCAGGTCTGTCAGGAGATGCCGGCGGACCGACAGCTCGGTCTTCGTCAGATCGTGCCCGTCGAAGTATAAGAGGTCGAAGGCGAAGAGGACGGATTCCTCAGAAGCACGCTTGCCGCCGCGTCCGCCGAGCGAGCGTTGCAGCGCTCCGAAATCGGATCGGCCCTCGCTATTCAGCACAACAGCTTCGCCATCCAGGATCGCAGTTCCGACCCCGAGTTCGCTGGCAGCTGCCGCAATCGCAGGAAACCGATGCGTCCAGTCATGGCCGCCGCGCGTGACGATCCGCACACCCTTTGGCTCGATGTGGATCGCCAGACGGTACCCGTCCCACTTGATCTCGTAGACCCAATCCGGTCCGAGCGGTGGAGCTGCCTTTAGCAACGCCAGGCATGGTTCGACCCGGTCTGGCATTGGATCGAAAGGGAGATTCGGCTGCGCCGGATCGCGCTTTCGGCGCGGCTGTGATCTGGCGGAAAGACTGTCGTCCTGTAGCAGTGGCTTCGCGGGTCTTTTCATTTGCCGGCCCGGGTCTCGGCCGCGACCGACTTCTTCAGGGCGTCCATGATGTTGATGACGTTGTTCGGGGCGGGCGCCGAGGCCGGTGCTCTCGCCTTGGCCTTCGACGGCTTCTTCAGCGCCTTTTTCTTGTCCGCAATGATGTCGAGCAACCGATCCTGCACCGGATCGATGACCATCTTCGGGTTCCAGTGCTGGGTCTGTTTTTTGATTAGTTGCTGTACCAGGGGCATCATTTCGCTGTCCGCTGTCTCGTCGTCGTCGATCCCGGCAAAATAGGTATCCTCGTCACGGACTTCATCCCCATAGCGTAATGTCCAGAGGACGATACCCTTGCCGCGTGGCTCAAGCATGACGGCGCGTTCCCGGCGGGTGATGACCAGCCGCGAGATGCCGACCATGTCCTGCGCTTCCATGGCGTCGCGGATGACGGAAAAAGCCTCCTGCCCGACCGGATCGTTGGGCGACAGGTAATAGGGCGTGTCGAGCCAGATCCATTCCACGCTGTCGCGCGGTGTGAAGGTCGAGATATCGATCGTCTTGGTGCTGTCGAGCGCGACGTTTTCGAGCTCCTCGTCTTCCAGCATGACATAGTCGTTCTCGCCGCGCTGGTAGCCCTTGACTTCGTCCTCGTCTTTGACCTCCTTGCCGGTGACGGAATCCACATAGTGGCTGACGACGCGGTTCTGGGTCTCCCGGTTGAGGGTATGAAAGCGAACCTTCCCGTTTTCGGACGTCGCCGGCATCATCTGCACCGGGCAGGTGACCAGCGATAGCTTGAGATAGCCTTTCCAGTATGGACGGACAGCCATGGTATCCTCCGATCAGCCGGCGCGGCGGGTTGGTGCCGCGGCCTGTTTTGCCTTGGCGGTGGCTGCGGGCTTTGCCGCCTTCTGCCTGGCAGCACCCTTGTTGGCGTTGGCGGCGGCGGGCTTCGATCCCGCCTTGCCGCCGATACCGGCGCTCTCGCGCAGGGCCTGGAGCAGATCGCTCTGTTTGGAAACCGCCGGCGCCTTCTTCTTTGGAAGCGCCCTGCCCTCGATCTTGGCCTTCACCAGTTCGGCGACGGCCGCCTCATAGCGGTCATCGAAGGTGCTGGCGTCGAAGCTGCCCTTCTTGGTGCCGATGATGTGCTCGGCAAGTTCCAGCATTTCGCCTTCGATCTTCAGGTCCGGGAGTTCCTCGAAGGCCTCCTGAGACGATCGGACTTCATAATCGAAGTTGAGCGTCGTGGCGATCAGACCTTTGCCGTGCGGCCTGATCAACACTGTGCGCATGCGGCGGAAAAGGACCGTGCGCGCGATCGCCGCGACCTTGGCCTTCTTCATGCCGTCGCGCAAAAGCACGAAGGCATCGGTGCCCATTCTGTCCGGCGCCAGGTAATAAGGCTTGTCGAAATATACCCCATCGATTTCGTTACAGGGGATGAAGGCGTCGATCTTGAGGGTCTTATCGCTGTCCGGTACTGCGGCCGCCACCTCGTCCGGCTCAAGGATAATGTACTGGCCGTTTTCGATCTCGTAGCCTTTGACCTGGTCGTCGCGCTCGACCGGATCGCCGGTCTCGCTATCGACGAACTCGCGCTTCACCCGATTGCCGGTCTTGCGATTGAGCGTATTGAACGCAATTCGTTCCGACGAAGAAGCCGCGGTGTAGAGCGCCACCGGACAGGCAACCTCTCCGAATTTGATGAAACCCCTCCAATTCGCACGCGGGGCAACCATGACGCAGACTCCTGACACAACCAATGCGATTCAAGCGAATCGACATGTAATTGTTCCGAGTCGAAACGAATCATTTTTCAATGACTTAGGCCGATTGGGTCGCTCGCTTTGCGAGTCTGCGCTAGGCGCTTGATTCCGGTGCATCTTTTCGCGGCCGCGTGC
Organism: Neorhizobium sp. P12A; assembly: GCF_008365395.1. NCBI lineage: Bacteria > Pseudomonadati > Pseudomonadota > Alphaproteobacteria > Hyphomicrobiales > Rhizobiaceae > Neorhizobium > Neorhizobium sp. P12A. The sequence continues at coordinate 19,357 of NZ_QOVX01000024.1, forward strand.
GTTTCTTCCTGGAGCAACCCTGAAGGAGTTCCTGCCATGAGCAAACGCGAACTGATCGATACCGGAACCGACAAGCGCTATGTCCGCCGTGACAAGGAAGGCAAGTTCAAGGAGAGCGTCGACGTCTCAAGATCGCTGTCCGCCGATGCCCGCCACGACGCCAAGCATGATGCGAAGCCTGGCCAGGGCGACAAGGGTGATCGCAAGCACTGACGGAAACGCCGGTGAAGCTAGCCACCTACAACGTCAATGGCATCAATGGCCGCCTCGAGGTGCTGCTGCGCTGGCTTGCCGAGGCAAAGCCTGACGTCGTCTGCCTGCAGGAGTTGAAGGCGCCGGACGAGAAGTTTCCTCGCCGCGAGATCGAGCGCGCCGGGTACGGTGCTATCTGGCACGGCCAGAAAGCCTGGAACGGCGTGGCCATCCTCGCCCGCGATCAAGAGCCGCGCGAGACACGTCGCGGGCTTCCCGGCGATCCCGACGACAGCCACAGTCGCTACATCGAAGCGGCGATCGACGGAATGGTGATCGGGTGCCTGTACCTCCCGAATGGCAACCCAGCGCCTGGCCCGAAATTCGATTACAAGCTTCGCTGGTTCGAGCGGCTGCACGCCTATGCTGCCGAGCTGTTCGAACTCGAGGTGCCGGTCGCCCTTGTCGGCGATTTCAACGTCATGCCGACGGATCTCGATGTCTACGCGCCGGAACGCTGGCGGGATGACGCCCTGTTCCGGCCAGAAGTACGCGCTGCCTATGCCGAGCTCATCGCCATGGGCTGGACCGATGCTATCCGATCACTGCATCCCGACGAGCGGATTTATACTTTCTGGAAATATTTCCGGAACGCCTTCGCTCGTGATGCCGGTCTGCGCATCGACCATTTCCTGCTCAGCCCTTCCCTGCGTGAACGGTTGCAGATCTGCGGCGTCGACAAGTTCGCCCGCGGCTCGGAGCACACCAGCGATCATGCGCCAGTCTGGATTGAACTCGATGACGACTAAGTCGTTACCGCCGAGAGCATGTTTGCACATGAGGAACCAAAACGCCATGGCCGAGCGACAGGATTTCGATGCAGCGGACTTCGCGGACAACCTTTCAATGATGACGGATGAGGAGCTGTTTGCTCTCATGCAAACGCTCGAACAGGAGAGCGAGGACGTCGCGGTCGATGTCCGGGAGACAAGCGATGTGTTTTCCAAGATCGCGCTCGTCGAGACCGCGATCGAAGATCGCTTTCCCGGTCAGTTGCTGGCACCTTACAAGGAATGGCAACAACGGCGAACCACGGTTTGAAAGGGGCGGTCCATGACCAACGATCCTGACACCTCCGAACGATTGTTCAAACAACTCGACGATCTCGTGGCCGATGTCATTGACCGCTTCGCCAGCGAGGGACATGGGACGGCCGTGGTGATCGAGACCCTTCTGCTGGCAAAGCGCCTGCTTGCTTATGATCGGGATCCCGACCCAGCGGAAGACTCAATTAATGAGCCCTCTAATGACTGGCCCGCCGCCGATCGGCGTCCCGACCAGAAGGAATGATCGCTTGCTTCACCCCGAACACCCGAACACGAGCGAAACACTCAAAACCCTCACCCGGGCACAACGGGAAGCACTTGAGGCGATCGCCTTTTTCCGCCGGCAGCGCAAAGCCGGCAGGGGCTGGTTGGTCGGCGACAAGCGGCTGTCCGAAAGGGTTGTCGAGCGTCTGGAGAAGATGCAGCTTGTCGAAGAGAGCTTCCTCGGTGGCGAACCGAGGTTGCAGCTTACGATCGTCGGTCAGGCGATTGAGGCGAAGATGCAGTGAACCACCGCTCCGCTCCTGTGCTTAGCCCATCTCGCGCAGTTCGCGCATTGCACCCGCGAACACGGTCGGGACTTCCTGCGGCACGTTGTGACCGACACGCGGGAGCATGCGACGAATGTATAGCCCCGTGAAATGCTTGCCCTCCTCGTCTTGTGAGGGCGGAGGATCCACGCCGTCGTCTGCACCGAGCAGCACGATGGTCGGAACCGAGATCGGCGGCTGCGTCGCTAATAGCGCTTCGAGGGCCGCGTAAGCGGGATCACCCGGCACCACGCCGTAACGGTGCCGGTACGAATGAATCACCACGTCAACAAAGTCAGGATTATTAAAGGAAGCCGCGCTTTGCTCGAATGCGTCCACTTCGAAATGCCAAGATGGCGACCATGTCTGCCAGAGAAGCCGGGCTATCTCGCTTCGCCTTTGCTCAAGGCCCTTCCGCCCTCGATCGGTATGGAAATAGTACTGGTACCAGTCCCGCGCCTCCTGATCCGGCGAACCCGGGTTCCCGGCGCCGGCGATATCCTGGATGTTATAGGTCGCACCGGCGCTGACCAGCCCCAGCACCCTTTCCGGCCATAACGCGGCAACAATGCAGGCAGCACGTCCGCCCCAGTCGTATCCTCCGAGGATCGCCTTTTCGATCGACAGACTGTCCATCAATGCCAACAGATCCGCCCCAAGCGCCGCCTGCTCCCCGGAGCGCATTGTTGTTGAGGACAGAAACCGAGTTTGACCATAGCCGCGCAGGAACGGCACGATGCAGCGATGGCCAGAGCCGGCTAGCCGAGCAGCGACCTCGTCATAGGCGTGAGCATCATAGGGAAAGCCATGAAGCAGGATCGTTGCAACGCCATCCGCGGAACCTGAACCGTAATAGGCAATATTCAGGACCCCCGCGGAGACATGTTTCAAAGTCGGTGCTTGCGCCATGGACAACCTTCGAAGTTGGTTCGATCAAGCGACGCCCTTACCGCCGGTGACACCGTAGACCTCGCCGTTGATGAAGCTCGCTTCCTGCGAGGCGAGGAGGACGAAGACCGGAGCGAGCTCGACTGGCTGGCCGGGGCGACCGAAATCGCTATCCTTGCCGAAGTTCTTGACCTTCTCGTCCGGCTGGCCACCGCTCGGCTGCAGAACCGTCCAAACCGGACCTGGCGCTACGACATTGGCGCGAATGCCGCGCTCGATCAGTTGCTTGGCGAGCGCCTTGGTGTAAGCGACGATACCAGCCTTGGTCGTGGCATAGTCGAGCAGGATCGGCGACGGCTGATAGGCCTGGATGGAGGCGGTCGTTATCACGGCGGATCCCGCCGGCATATGGGGCACAGCGGCTTGAGCGATCCAGTGTAGCGCATAGAGATTGGTCTTCATCGTCTTATCGAAATCTTCGGTCGACAACTCTTCGATCGTCTCGCGATATTGCTGCCGGCCGGCATTGACGACGAGAATGTCGAGACCGCCAAGGCCGGAAACGGCTTTCTGGACCAGTTCACGGCACCAAGTTTCGTCTTTGATGTCGCCCGGAAGCGCGACGGCCTTGCGCCCCTCGGCTTCGATAAGACCCATCACCTCTTGGGCGTCGGCTTCTTCGTCAGGGAGGTAGGCGATGGCGACATCGGCGCCCTCGCGAGCAAAAGCGATAGCGGCGGCGCGGCCGATACCCGAATCTCCTCCGGTGATGAGCGCCTTGCGATTAGAGAGCCTTCCCGATCCGCGATAGCTTTGCTCACCGTGATCCGGGACGGGATCCATCTTGCGGGCCAGACCGGGCGCAGGCTGTGGTTGGTCGGGAAAAGGCGGCGCGGGATAGAGCTTGCGAGGATCGTTCAAGGATGTTTTGTCGTGCATGGTGACACCCAATGGTTTCGAGGTTGCGTGGAAATGCATGTTTGCGAACGCCCGCTTCCCCGCATTGTTCCTCAAGCCTGTTGCCGAATGGATTTTCTGAGCCGTTACGCTCGTCCTGCCTTCGACAAAGGCGGAATGTCATGTCCGCATGGACAAGCAGGAACCCAGGCGGCCAAATTGGCGAAAAACTGTGAAGATCGCAGCGTTTAAGCAAGGAGGCCGAAGACCGAGCATGCCTGCTAGGCGGCGAGCAAACCCAGTAAATCCGGAGCAGCGGAAGTCGGCACGTACCCAGCCCATCATCAATGGACACTGGATTTCGGCGCGGGGTCACAAGGCGCCAGAGTGCGGTCGGCCCGGTACAACCGGCGACAGTATAGGAGTAACCACGAAGCGAAAACACTACGTGGAAGGATGGAAAGTGGAGTGGCGCGCCTGCATGTAACCCGGAGCACCTCCTCAAGCCAATCCTTTACGAACTTATACGTTCAAATGATCCAAAGGGGAACTTCGACGCGTCATGGGTGTTATTCGGGTCCCACTCTCGAAATTGTGATCGGAGCCCAACCATGGCCACTGAAAAGACCCTGAATGACCTCTTCCTCGACACTCTGAAAGACATCTACTTCGCTGAAAAGCAGATCCTGAAGGCTCTGCCGAAAATGGCGCGTGCGGCACAGTCGGACGAAGGCAAGGCCGGCTTCCTGCAGCATCGCGACGAGACCCAGGGCCAGATCGAACGCCTCGAACAGATCTTCGAGCTCATCGGCAAGCCGGCGCGCGGCAAGACCTGCGAAGCGATCCAGGGCATTCTCGCCGAGGGCGAGGAAATCATGGAGGAGTACAAGGGCACTGCGGCGCTCGACGCGGGCCTTATCTCCTCTGCGCAGGCGGTCGAACATTATGAGATCGCTCGCTACGGTACGCTGAAGTCCTGGGCCAAGCAGCTCGGCCTCAAGGATGCCATTCCGCTCCTGGATGCTACGCTCCAAGAAGAGATTGCCACCGACCAGAAGCTGACCGCCCTTGGTGAAGCCTCCGCAAACCCGAAGGGTTCGCAGAGGAAAGCCAGCTAAAACATCCGTTGTCACTAATCAGGCCGCCCTTCGAGGCGGCCTTTTTGCTTTTCGGTCTGCTGACCCTTCTCCATTCACCAGGAGCCACACATGGCCAAGAAAATCACTCCGGCGTCACCCGCCCCGAAACTTGAAACTGCGACCATCCACGACCAGAAGCTCCAGCGTGGCGCCGGCGAGCTGCACCAGTTCGCCGAGGGCGATACACCTGTCCTAACCACCGCCCAGGGCGGGCCGGTGGCCGATGACCAGAATTCGTTGCGCGTCGGCGCGCGTGGTCCGCTTGTCGTCGACGATTTTCATTTCCGCGAGAAGATCTTTCACTTCGACCACGAGCGCATTCCAGAACGCGTCGTGCATGCGCGCGGCTACGGCGCCCATGGGTATTTCGAGACCTATGAATCGCTGGCGAAATACACCAGGGCCGACCTTTTCCAGCGTCCGGGCGAGAAGACGCCCGCCTTCGTGCGCTTTTCCACGGTCGCCGGCAACAAGGGCTCGGCCGATCTCGCCCGCGACGTCCGAGGCTTCGCCGTCAAAATTTATACGCAGGAGGGCAACTGGGATCTCGTCGGTAACAACATCCCGGTCTTCTTCATTCAGGACGCCATCAAGTTCCCCGACCTGATCCATGCCGCCAAGCAGGAACCGGATCGTGCTTTCCCGCAGGCGCAGACAGCGCACGACAATTTCTGGGATTTCATCAGCCTGACTCCAGAAAGCATGAACATGGTCATGTGGATCATGTCGGACCGCACCATCCCGCGCTCGCTTCGCTTCATGGAAGGTTTCGGCGTCCACACCTTCCGATTCGTCAACGCCAGGGACGAATCCACCTTCGTCAAGTTCCATTGGAAACCAAAGCTCGGTCTTCAGTCGGTTGCCTGGAACGAGGCGGTCAAGATCAACGGCGCCGATCCGGATTTCCATCGCCGTGACCTGTGGAACGCAATCCAGTCCGGCAATTTCCCTGAATGGGAGCTGCAGGTCCAGCTCTTCGACCAGGCTTTCGCCGACAGTTTCGATTTCGACGTGCTCGATCCGACCAAGATCATTCCAGAAGAGCTCCTCAAGCCCCAGCCGATCGGCCGGCTCGTTCTCGATCGCATGCCCGACAACTTCTTTGCCGAGACCGAGCAGGTCGCGTTCATGACTCAGAACGTCCCGCCGGGCATCGACTTTTCGAACGATCCGCTGCTACAGGGCCGCAACTTCTCCTATCTCGATACGCAGCTGAAGCGACTTGGCGGCCCGAACTTCACGCATCTGCCGATCAATGCGCCGAAGTGTCCCATGCACAACTTCCAGCAGGATGGGCACATGGCGATGCGCAATCCCGTCGGGCGGACCAATTATCAACCGAATTCGCACAACGAGGGACCGCGCGAGTCGCCGATGCATGGCTATCGCCACTTTGCGTCTGAGGAGCAGGGCACCAAGGCGCGGCTGCGTCCGGAGAGCTTTGCCGACCATTACAGCCAGGCCCGGCAATTCTACATCAGCCAGACCGGCGCCGAGCAGCGCCACATCGCATCCGCGCTGACGTTCGAACTGAGCAAGGTCGAGACGCTGGTCATTCGCGAACGGATGGTCTCACATCTGATGAACATCGATGAGACGCTGGCAACCACGGTTGCGCAGAAGCTCGGCTTCAAGTCCATGCCCAAGGCGGCCGATGCGGCGATGCCGACCCGCCAGGACCTGGAACCGTCGCCGGCGCTCAGCATCGTCGAACGCGGTCCCAAACGCTTCGAAGGGCGCAAGCTCGGCATTCTGATCACCGATGGTGTGGATGCCAAGCTGTTGAAGGGGTTGACCGATGCCATCACCAAGGAGAAAGCAGTCTTCGAACTGATCGCGCCGAAGGTCGGCGGCGTGACGGCGTCTGACGGTACATTGATCGCGGCACATCATATGATCGATGGCGGTCCCTCGGTTTTGTTCGATGCTGTTGCCATTCTGACTTCGGCCTCTGCCATAGAGGATCTCGTCAACGAGGCGGCGGCGCGCGACTTCGTGGCGGACGCCTTCCAGCACTGCAAGTTCATCGGCTACGATCACTCAGCAGTCCCGCTGTTGAAGAAGGCCGGGATTGCCGATTCACTTGATGAGGGCGTTCTTTCCCTGCCGGGGGAAGAAGGACTTTCCGCCTTCGTTGCCGAACTTGGCAAATTGCGTGTCTGGGGCAGGGAGCCGTCGGTCAAGCTCGGCAAGGCATCGCCCCCGATCAAATAACATTGAAACAGTGCGTGGGAGCAATTCCACGCGCTTTCACCTCTCCGATCATCTTTCAGTGCTACAAAACGCCTCGGCAGCACGCACGCTTGGAGCCGGTACCCATGGTTGACACCTAGCCGGGCCGTATTTCGAGCGTGACCGCCAGGCTGTCGTCTCGCCAATCGCGGGTAATCGAGCCTCGAAGTTGTTTCTCGATGAGCGCTCCAACGATAGTGGTTCCGAAGCCTTTGATTAGCTCCTGCGGCCTGGGAGCACCCCCACTTTCGGTCCATATCATGATGAGGCGACCGTCCTCCGGACTTGGCTCCCACGCTATCGCGAGACGTCCGTGACCGTGCCGTGACAGAGCTCCATGGGTTACGGCGTTTACGGCGAGCTCGTGGATGACCAGCGACAGCGGCTGGACGGCTTCGGGAACAACGAGATACTCTGGTCCACTCATTGTGATGTGGCTGTCTGGATAGCGTGAGATCTGCGCCTCGATGACATTTCGTATGTCGATCGCCTTCCAGGAGTTCTCGGACAGCAGCGCGTGCGCCCGCGCCAGCGATTGAACACGCTCCTGTACGGCGGAGGCGTAGGCCGCAGGATTATCAGCGTTGCTGAGCCGCACGATACTGTCGACGATCGCGAGAACATTTTTGGCTCGATGGTCGACTTCCATCAGCAGCCGATGTTCAGAGGCTTCCAGCGCTTGGACTTTTCGGTACTTCGTCACGTCGATCTGAGACGCGAAGAAATAAGCGACTTCTCCGTCGTCGTCGAGGATAGGGCTAACGTGGAGCCGGTTCCAAAACGAAGACCCGTCCTTCTTGTAATTCAGAAGCTCTACATCCACGCCCTTGCCGGCCGTCAACGCGTAACGGACTTCGGCCACTGCAGCAGGCGAGGTCCCCGTCCCTTGCAGGAACCTGCAGTTTCGACCGACGATCTCGTCCGCTGCATAACCTGTCAGATCGAGGAATGCCTGGTTGGCGAGAACGATCGGATATTCGCGTTGTCTTGCGTCGGCAACGACCATCGGCATCCTGGTGCGCTCGAACGCTGCCGCGCTAAGCTCCTTGTGATCCCGCTGGCCCGTAGGGGATGCGACGGTCGGGTGATCACCGTGGACCGGGGTCTCTGATACTGCCAACTGCTTACCTCATTGTCTCGGTGAGCAGGTAACATCTTTGTCGGGTAAAGGTTTCACTGTGCAGATGAATGGCGATCCGGCTTGGGAATAGCTGACGCCCCAATATGCCGGTTGTAAGCCGACCTCATGCTGCGCTGTTTAGTTCGCGGAAGGTGATCGAATAACGAAGCTGGTCGACCGGCGGGATAGAATGCTCCCAAAGGGTCCTGGCCTCGCCGGCCATCACATAGGCCGATCCTGGTTTGACTATGACCGAGCTGCGCTGCCACTTGCCGCCCTGGCGCCGCCTTAGTCTGAACGTGCAGGGTGAGAGAAGCGAAATACCGACCACGCGACCGAAGACGAATTTGTCTTTGTGCCAACCGATCGGAGCGCCGGGACCATATTCGGTCACCAAGGCCTGTTCCAACCGGTCGGGGTCGATGCCAGCGAAACTGCCTGCCATCTCGCGGACGGGAAAAAGAAACGGCGGAATGTCTTCGCCTTTTCGGACACGCTCCGTATCGAAGTCGTATTTCCAGCCATACGAAACTGTCCTGCGTTTGCCCTCGAAACCGTGGAAGTCGAAAGCTTTAAACGGCAGCCCAGGCATCTTTTCGAGAAGCGCCTGCTGCAGATCGTCGGGGACGACATCGGGTGCATAGCGAAAACCGTCGGGAAGTGCCGACTCGATCGCGCCGAAGAGGTCATGCTGTTCCATCTAGCTCATATCCGGTTCTCAAGCTACCTGTCGTCTCAATGCACGCGCGGCGTTTTCATCACGGCCGCAAAGTCCTCGGCGATCAGTTCGCTGACGGCAATCAGGATTTCTTCGCGCGAGAAACCCGCCCGCAGCGCATCCCGAATCAAATCCTGCAATTCGGGTTCGATGACGTCACGACAATCCTCCAGACGCTCTTCGGAAATTGTTATGCTGGTAAGCTCTTCCATCTTTTACCCTTCACGGAATCCCGCTCCGCCCATGGCAGAGCGATTTCGAATGTACTAACGCACGGAGGCTTTCCGCTTTGGCGCGGCGATCAGGCCTTCGCGCTGCATCTTCTTACGTGCGGCCTTTCGGTGGCGGCTGATTGCCTGCGCCTTTTCCCGCACGCGCCGTTCAGACGCCTTTTCGTAAGCGCGCCGTTCCTTCATTTCTCGAAACAGCCCTTCGCGCTGCATTTTCTTTTTCAGCACCCTGAGGGCCTGGTCGACATTGTTGTCTCTGACGAGCACTTGCATCGAATTCTCCTTTTTTGATCCAGCCTTCTCCCGTCAGCCGAGTTGCTCAGCGATCAGCTCCTGCAGTTCACGACGGGTGAGGAGACAGGGAGAGATTTTCCTATTCTCAGTCGGCCGAGTGACGGCCTCATCGCGCTCGCGCGGCTTCGCCGCCGCGGGCGCGGAAGCGATGTTTATTTTGTTCAATGGGTTTCCTTTACCGGCCACCCGGCTGGCATCATCAATTTGATTGGGATTCGCCCGTCACAAAACATGGAGGGCAAGCGTTTGCTGCTGCGGGCAAACCCTGCAGACAAACCCTAGAGCTTGCTCAGCAAGTCCCGCACATGGGGATTCGCAATTGCGATTACAATCTTCCGAGGGATGTAGCACTAGCGAAAGCGGAAGAGAGCCTCAATCAGGTGAGCCCTCAATTGCACCAGACCTCCCGAAACCGAGCAGCTGGCGTCTGCTCAGTTCTTTGCCGTTCCAGGCGCCGCCATCTTCGCATGCTGAGTCGCCAGAACTGACGCCGGCGTGACGTTGGCCATCGCTGCCTGGAATTTGTTCTTCCAACCGGCGACCACATCGCCCTCCCCATCCATCATGGCATCGAATCCGACCTTGGCAACGTCGGCCGGATCGTCCTTCTCGGCCTGGCCGACGTCCGTATCCAGCATATCGGCGCGCTCGAAGAAGCGCGTGTCCGTCGGGCCCGGCATCAGGCAAGAGACGGTCACGCCGGTATCCTGGAGCTCATTGCGAAGGGCAAACGAGAAGCTGTTGAGGAAAGCCTTGCTGCCGTTATAGACGGCTTGATAACTGCCCGGAATGAACCCGGCGATCGATCCGGTGACGAGGATTTTGCCAGCGCCCCTTGCCCGCATCTGGTTGCCGATCTGCTGGATCAGGTAGATCGTACCGACGACGTTCGTATCGATGACCCTGCGAGCCTCTGCGAAGTCCTGGTCGAGGAAGCCCTTGCCCAGCCCGCGCCCGGCATTTGCGAACAGCAGATCGACGGAACGGCCGTCGGCCTCGATGCTCTCAGCAAGCCGATCGACGCCCTCGACAGTCGAGAGGTCCGTGAGGACAGCATCGACGTTTGCTCCCATTCGGCGGAGTTCCGCCGCCGCGTCCTTGATCTCCTCCTCGTCGGCAGCGATGATCAGGTCGTAGCCCTTCGACGCAGCGATCTTTGCGAGTTCAAATCCAATACCGCTCGAGGCGCCGGTGACGACGGCGAGGCCGGTTTTCTGTTGTGCGCTTCCCATGATCGTGCTCCTCTTCCTCAGGGTTTTAGAACGACCTTGATGCAGCCGTCCTTTTTCTCAAGAAACGTCTTGTAAAGATCCGGTCCATCTTCCAGGCTTCCCGTGTGGGTGATGATGAACGATGGATCGATCTCGCCATTCTGGATGCGGTCCATCAGGATCGGCAGGTAGTGCTGCACCGGCGTCTGGGCCATCTTGAAGGTAAGGCCGCGGTTGATCGCCGAACCCATGGGAATCTTGTCGAGGAAGCCGCCGTAAACGCCGACGATCGAGACAGTCCCGAAGTTGCGGCAGCAATGGATCGCCTGACGCAGCACATGCGGACGATCGGTGCCCATAAAGGTCGCGACCTTGATGCGATCGAGACGCGCGTCCCAACTGGCGGATGGGTCTGACTCCGTTCCGACGGCGTCGATGCAGGCATCCGCGCCGCGGCCGTTGGTCAGCTCCATGATCCGGTCATAAATATCCTTGTCCATGTAGTCGAGGGTGATGGCTCCGGACCTTTCGGCAAGCGCCAACCTTTCCGGCACTGTATCGATGGCGATGACCCGCTCGGCGCCGAGAATGAACGCGGACTTGATCGCCATCTGACCGACGGGACCGCAGCCCCAGATGGCGATCGTATCACCCGGCTGGATGTTGCAGAAATCGGCCGCCATGTAGCCGGTCGGGAAGATGTCGGACAGGAAAAGGACCTGCTCATCTGTCAGTCCCTCGGGCACTTTGATCGGACCGACATCGGCATAGGGCACGCGCAGATATTCTGCCTGCCTCCCGCTATAGCCGCCGAGCAGATGCGTGTAGCCGAATAGCCCCGCAGGTGAGCTTCCCCAAAGCTTCTTCGCTTTCGATGGATCGGGATTGCTTCGTTCGCAGCCAGAAAAAAATCCGCGTTTGCAGAAGAAGCATTCGCCGCAGGAGATGGTGAAGGGAACGACGACGCGGTCGCCGACCTTGAGCTTCTTGTTGTCCTTGCCGACCTCGACAACCTCGCCCATGGTTTCGTGTCCCATGATGTCGCCACTATGCATATCGGGCATGATCCCATTATACAGATGGAGGTCGGAGCCACAGATTGCACAGGCGGTGACCTTGATGATCGCGTCGCGGCCTTCTTCAATCTGCGGGTCAGGGACGCTTTCGCATCGAATGTCGTGCTTGCCGTGCCAGGTTAATGCTTTCATATCTTCCTCCCGCGGCGATCATGCGGTGCTGCGACGGAAACCACGACTTCAAGAAGTTGTTCCCTTTTGCATGGGTGTAAGTGCGCGGAACCTGGAGCCAGCCTGCGCATTCTCCGCCCATGGCCGGACGATCACGATTTCTTCGAGCCGTTGCATTCGCGGGACATCCTCATGGTGTCGCGGCAGCGGTCCTGTTGGCAGCGTGCTGGTGCGCGGTCGGTGTCGGCCTTGATTTTCCGCAGGAATGGTTTCTTCTCACGAACATGCTCTGCACGCTTGTCGTTTTGCTCCTCCTGCTTCTGATGCAGCATTCCCAAAACCGCGACATGCGAGCGCTCCAGGCCAAGGCTGACGAATTAATCCGGTCAACGATAGCCAACATAACCGATGATCGGCGCCGAGCAGCGTGAACCACATGAACTCGACGCGAATTCGGGTTAGATAGATTGCAAAAATTCCTCTGTCATGAGGAGTTCAAGCTGCACCGAAAAACGGTCGCCCAGCAGTTCGAGCGACGCATCATGGGTCTCGTCGGCGCCGGAACAGACGGCGTCACGAAGAACAATAACGCGGTAACCGAGGTCAATTGCTCCTAGTGCCGCCGATAGAACGCAGACGTCAGTCTCGCCGCCGGTCAAAACCACGGTGCCGACGCCCTCGGCCGAAAGTATCCCATGAAGCGTGCCGCCCATCCACGGCGAATAGGTCATCTTGTCAAAAACGCGCGCGGGAGGGACCAGTCGTTGCAGGATGGGCAGAAGATCGAGCATCTGGGAGTCTAGACGCTCGCGCGTCATTTGCGACCACTTTTCATAATAGACCCGCCACATGCCGGGCATGTCACCGGAGTGCGAGGGGGTAATGAACCGGGTGAAGATGGTGCGCTCCGGGAAGCGCCCTGCAAGTTCCTCAATTTGCGGACAAACTTCCTTCATCCACGGCACGTGCCAAGGCGTTTCCTCTCCAAAGATCCGTTGCATGTCGATGCAGAGATGGATCCAGGACCCTCTCATTCTGATCTCCCTACGCACCCATCGCCACAAGCGTTTTTGTGACAGCAATGGAGTCACAGGGTTTGGCGAAAAATACGCCTCGCGACGGCAGTTCGTCTGTGCGCGGCATTTTCATGCCGGAGACCACGATGATCTCCATCGGCGGCCAGCAGTCGCGGACGGATACGGCGAGGTTCAGGCCCTCCATCCCGCCCGGCATGTCGATATCGGTGAAGAGTATACAGACTTCTGGGACAGTCTCCAGGATCGGCACGGCATCCGCGGCGTTCAATGCCTCAAGCGCCTCGAACCCGGCTTCTTCGACCAGATCCACGGCGGCCAGGAGCAAGAGGGGTTCGTCTTCGACGACCAGGACTTTCGGCGTCATGCTACTTCCTAATTTTATAGTTCTACGGCAAAATTCCCGTCGGCGGCACAAGTTCCGGAGCCCACTTTTTACAGCCCCGGCCTCATATGTACGTACGGCGGTGTCAGGAGATTCATATGTCCACGATCCTCATCCTCGAAGACGAACCGTTTATCGCGCTGGACCTTGAGGAGACGCTGGTTGAAAGCAGCCATCAGGACCATGTGACACTTTCGACGTGCAAGGACGCCTCGGCCTGGTTGGACGCCCACACACCAGTCGCCGCGATCATCGACCCGCGACTGTCGGACGGGATCTGCACCACCGTCGTTCGACGCCTTTCAGATCTTGGCCTTCCCTTTGTCGTCTACTCCAGAGAACCGGATTCGCTGATCGAAAACGAGCCGGTCTTCGGCAAGGGCGAAATGCTCGGAAAACCGGCGTCGCCCGACCAGGTCATTGCGGCCGTTAGCCGAGCGCTACAAACGGAATAGCCTCTGCACAGATCCATCGACCGAGGCGTCTAATGGCCGTGCCAGGACGTCTTCCTCTTGTCTGACCGATTTGCTTGCGACCTTGTTCTGAAGGGTCGATTTAATAGGTCAACAGACACTACCCGTCGCTCTTTCCGGGAAGCACTGAGCTCAATACCTGCCGCACCGTGCCGCGGATAATGCCTCCCTCATTGGGATCACCTTTTACCAGCGCCGACGTGAGGTTCTTGACCTGCTCGAACGTCAGGTGCGGCGGCATGGGCGGGACTTCAGGGTCGGTCTTGACCTCGAGCAGAACGGGACGATCGGAGGCAAGAGCCTCCTCCCAGGCCGGCCCCAGGTTTTCCGGACGATCGACAAACAGACCTTTGAGGCCGATGAGCTCTGCAAACCGATGATAAGGAACGTTGGGAATGCGCTGCGAGGCCTCGAACTTCGGATCGCCTTCCATCACCCGCTGCTCCCATGTCACCTGATTGAGATCCTCGTTATTGAAGACGCAGATGATGAAGCGGTGGTCGGTCCAGTCTCGCCAGTATTTGGCAACGGTGATCAGCTCGGCCATGTTGTTCATCTGCATGGCGCCGTCGCCGACGAGACCGATCACCGGCCGGTCCGGGTGGGCGTATTTGGCAGCAATAGCATAGGGAACCGCAGCACCCATCGATGCCAGTCCGCCCGAAAGCGACGCCATCATTCCGGGCCTGATCTTGATATCGCGCGCATACCAGTTTGCACAGGAGCCGGAATCACTGGTCAATATGACATTGTCAGGCAGGCGTGAAGACAGCTCCCACGTGACCAGTTGCGGATTGACGGGATTGGCTTCGGCGTGGGCCCGTTCCTCAAGGAGCTTCCACCAGGCGGCAACGTTCTTTTCTATGCGGTTGCGCCATTTGCCATCTTTCTGCTCAAGCAAGGGCAGCAATGCGTTCAACGTTTCCTTCGCGTCGCCAACGAGATTGACGTCCATTGGGTAGCGGAGCGACAGCATGCCCGGCTGGATATCGATCTGGACCGCCTTCGCCTGTCCTTCCTCGGGCAGAAACTCCGCATAGGGAAAGCCGGAACCGATCATCAACAACGTGTCGCAGTCGCCCATCAGGTCCGAGGAAGGCTCGGTTCCAAGAAGCCCGATCGACCCGGTAACCCAAGGTAGAGCATCGGGAAGAACGGCTTTCCCGAGTAACGCTTTCGCAGCCCCGGCGCCAAGCCGATCGGCGATGGCGATCACCTCGTCGGTCGCGCCAAGCGCGCCAGCTCCAACGAGAATGGCCACTTTTTCACCGGCGTTGAGGATGTCGGCCGCGGCCTGAAGGTCCTCATGATACGGCACGATTTTGGGTGCCCGATAGCCGAAGCCGGAATGGAGGGTTCCGTGCGCCCGCGCCGGTTCCTCATAGGCCATTTCCTGCAAGTCGTTGGGCAGGATCAGTGCCGTCACCGTCCTATTTGCCAAGGCGATACGTACCGCACGATCGACAAGATGTCGGACTTGCGCGGGCGTGGAGGCCTGATGGACGAAATCTCTGGCGACATCCTTGAACAGGGCGGCGAGATCGACCTCCTGCTGGTAATGCCCGCCAAGCGCGCCGCGCGCCTGTTGCCCGACGATTGCCAGAAGCGGCTGATGGTCGGCGCGGGCATCATACATGCCGGTCACAAGATGTGCCGCGCCTGGGCCAGAGGTCGCGATGCAGACGCCGAGCTCGCCGGAAAATTTCGCATAGGCAGACGCCATAAACGCTGCCATTTCCTCGTGCCGCGCTTGGATGAACTCGATCTTGTCGCCAGCACGGTTGAGCGCGCCGAACACGCCGTTGATGCCGTCGCCGGGATAGCCGAACATGCGGCGGACGCCCCAGACGTTAAGACGGGAAACGACGAAATCGCCGACGGTCTGTGTCATGTCGATGCCTCTTGGGTCACATCAAAAATGGTCTGCAACAAACCCCCGCTTCCGGGTGTTGGTTCCGCAATCGCGGTAGATCTCTTCTGCTGCGAGGAACTGATCTGGAGCGGTTCAATACGCACCGTCCTGAGCGTCGTTTGCTGACCCGTAATCACGATTGCCGCTCGGCGGAACTTTGGTCGGAAATCGCAGTTTTTCATGCTTCATGTCACGTATGAGAAGGAGATGTTCCATGCCCCAAGGTGACAAGTCCGCCTGTACCGACAAGCAGAAACGCAAGGCCGAGCACATTGAGGAAGGCTACGAAGATCGTGGCGTTTCTGAAAAGGAAGCCGAGCGCCGCGCCTGGGCCACCGTCAACAAGGAGAGCGGCGGTGGCAAGAAGTCCGGATCCGGCCGTGGCCATGCCGAAAACCATGCCTCCTCCGAAAAGGGCGGGCGCAAGGGTGGTGCCGCTGCTGCATCGCGGACCAAGGAAGAGCGTTCCGCTTCGGCTAAAAAGGCCGCTGCCACTCGCAAACGCAATGAGTACCACGCCCATCATTGACCCCTGATACGGCGCCCGACCCAGGGCGCCGCTTCCCGCGCGGAGGATCCGATGCCGAAAAAGAAACCCAAGCAGAAATGGTCGCAGGACGTGACCGACAACAGCGATGCGATGGACCTCGAAGGCGGGGTCTTCAAGCAGCGCAGCGCCAAGAAGATCGCGGATTCGCTCAAGCATTCCGCGGAGGAAAGCCCGCGGCGAAAAGCCAGCCCTTTCCAGTCTGCGATGTCGATGCTCACCTTCTATATCAATCGTGCCGGCAAGCAGCTGTCACGATCGCGTCTAGCGACCCTAAATCGCGCCAAGGACGAGTTGCGCAAGGACTTTGGCAAGCAGCCGAAGCGCTAAAGAGCCTCTTGTTTGATGCTGCAAGGAGAGTGGCCATGCCGGTGATAAACGCGCCAAATGACAATCCGCGCGACGACGATCTCGAATGCCAGCAGGCTTTGGAACCGTCGTTTCTGTCGATCGTCGAAGAAGCCGTTGCTGCCGGCTGGCCCCGTCGCCTCGTGCTGCAATCGCTCGGCGATCTCGCCGATAACCTTTGGACCGATGAGGAGCAACTCGGACCGCGGCCGGAACTCCCGGCCGTCGGCAGTTTCGATCCTTAGGCGTTTTGCCTTGCCGTCATCAGTGAGGCATTCAGATGGTCGCCAATGCTCTTGAGGTCGCTGATAAAGCGCCGCCGCTCGCTCTCACGATCATCGTGATCGCGGATGCGAAGCAGATAGGACGGATGGATCGTGACCAGGATAGGTGTGCCGCTTGCTGCTGGCAGAATGTGGCCCCGTTCCTTGGTTAGTCCGACCGATCGACCCATCAGAGCGTAGAGGGCTGTCGCCCCGAGCGCCACGATTAGGTCAGGCCGGAGGAGCTCAAGTTCGCCGCCCAGCCACCAGGCGCAACGTTGTATCTCACCGGCGTTCGGCTTGGCATGAAGGCGCCGTTTGCCGCGTCGTTCGAACTTGAAGTGCTTGACCGCATTGGTCACGTAGCAGAGTGATCGATCAACGCCGGCTTCCTGCAGACATTCGTCGAGCAGCCTGCCCGCGGGGCCGACGAAAGGCTTGCCGGCGATGTCCTCCTGATCTCCCGGTTGCTCGCCAATCAGCACAACCCTTGCCTCGGACGGGCCTTCGCCGAACACGGTTTGGGTGGCATCCCGGTAGAGATCACAGCGTTCACAGGCCTCAGCTTGGTGCCGCAACGCGCTCAAACTTGTTACCTGTGGATGGGGTTCTGCAAAAGCAGGCGGGACCTGCGCCTTGTGGGTGGTCGTCGGCATTGCCTGCTACCCCTCCTCGCCCGGATATTGGGATTTCTTCAGAAGCTTGGCGAGATGAGCTGTGTTTCGCGCCAGCATCGATATCATCGTCTGAACCGCCTCCGGGGTCTTTTTCAGATCGACGAAGTTCGTCGATCCCATGGCCTCGCCGACCCAGTAGGCAACCGCATTGGCCGGAATCGTGAAGCCGACATCGTTGAGGCCCTGAAACACTTCCGCGGAAACGTGGTGGGCGCCATCCTCGTTGCCGACCACCGCAACTGCTGCGACCTTGCCGTAGGACACCATGCGGCCCTGATCGTCTGTCTCTTCGAGAAATGCGTCCATCCGCTCCAGCGCGCGCTTGCAAACGCTTCCCGGCTGCCCGAGCCAGATCGGCGTGCCGACCAGCACAATGTCGGCTTCCAGGACTTGTCTGCGGATATCGGGCCAGGCGTCGCCTTCGCCTTCGTCCGACGTCACGCCCGGCTTGATGTTATGATCGGCAAGTCGAATGCTCTCGGTTTCGACGCCGTGCTTCTTGAACTCTTCAGCAATGAGTTCGAGCAATTTGCCGGTGGAGGATGGCTCGGAAGAGTCCGAGGACTTCAGGGTGCCGTTCAAGGCGAGTGCTTTCAAAGACATGCTTACTCCTGTTGTGAAAAAAGGGCTGGCCATTCCAACGACCTAAAGTTCGGGGGGCGTTGGTGCCTCCGGTTTGCAAAGCGAAACCGATCATCAGACGAGTTGTTCCCTGCGTACCGGTTGGCGAGGAGCAATCGCTTTGAGGTGCGGTTTCCGTTTGAAAAATGAAGAATCCCGGACATCACAGGAGTGTCAGTCATGACGATCGAGGAGATCGATCGTCCTATTCCGTCCGCGAACGAAGTTCTCATCAAAGTCCTTGCAGCAAGCGTCAATCCCGTCGATGCGAAGATGCGTGAGGGCAAGTATCCGGTCGTCACTGAAAAGGACTTGCCCTATGTGCTCGGCCGCGACGTCAGCGGACAAATCGCGGCCGCTGGCGACAACGTATCAAGCTTCCTCATCGGCGATGACGTCTTTGCATTTCTCTCCCCGGATCATGGGGGTTATGAGGAATTTGTACTGGCCAGAGCAGACGAGGTGGCCACCATGCCAAAATCCCTGGATGCGGTTGGCGCGGCTGCCGTGCCGCTTGCCGGAATCACCGCGTGGCAGGGTCTCTTCGATCACGGCGGTCTTCGCTCGGGCAAACGTGTTCTCATCCATGGCGGTGCTGGCGGTGTCGGTCATTTCGCCATCCAGTTCGCGAAGGCCAAGGGCGCCTGGGTCGCAACCACCGTATCTACTGCCGACAGGCAGTTCGTAAGCGACCTCGGGGCCGATCTGGTGATCGACTACAAGTCCGAAAAGATCGAGGACGTGATCGAGCCGGCGGACCTGGTGTTCGATCTGATTGCTGGAGAAACACAGGATCGCAGCTTCGATGTGGTCAAGCCGGGAGGCGCGCTTACTTCGACACTGAAGGAGCCGGACAGGCGCGCGCTGCGGAACTGAGCATTCGCGTGGGCAGATACACGGCGCAGCCAAACGGCAGCCAGTTACAGGAAATCGCGGAATTGATCGATCGAGGCAGGGTCAAGGTCGTGGTCGCCGGCACTCTTGAGCTTCATGCGGCCGCAGAAGTGCAGGCAGCTCTCAAAGAAAACCATATCCGCGACAAGGTCGTTCGGAAAGTCGCCGACTGATTCCACGATCTGGAAGCACACCTGGAAGATCTTTCAGTGGGCGTGTCTCCCTCCTCTATTTCTTGGCAGTAGCCACCGCGCTCCGCTCGGTCAATTTTCCGCGGAACACTCGGGCTGGCAGAACCGTTTTTAGGCGGAGATCATCCAGGAGGTCCCCATGAAACACCTTGCTATCGCTTCGCTTGCCCTCCTACTTGCTGGCCCGGCCTTCGCGCAGTCTGCAGCCGAAAAAACGGGCGTCAATTCGCTGATGGGCGTTGCGCCGAAGACCGAAGACTTCGTCACGGAAGCCGCCACCAGCGATATTTTCGAGATCGCCTCGAGCAAACTTGCCCTTGAACGCGGAGACGATGCGACGAAAGCCTTCGCGCAGCAGATGGTGACCGATCATCAAAAGACCACCGATGAACTCAAAGGGTTGGTGACAAGCGGAAAGGTCACAGCGCCGCTGCCTACTGCCATGACGTCCAGCCAGCAGAGCATGCTCGACAAGCTGAACGGCCTCCAGGGGGCGGACTTCAACAAGCAGTACCATTCTGATCAGGAATCCGCGCACGAAGACGCGGTCGACCTCTTCAAACGCTACGGCGATGAAGGCGACAACGCCGACCTGAAGGCGTGGGCCGCAAGTACCCGCCCCGCGCTGGAGCACCATCTGATGATGGCGAAAGAGCTCAATAAATAAGGCCAAAAGAATGTCGGGAGGCAAGCCATGATCGATGAAGAGACAAGAAGGCTGCGGGCCTATCAGATCTGGGAAAGCGAGGGACGCCCCGAAGGCCGGGATCTCGCGCATTGGTACAAGGCGGGCGAGGCTGACTTCGATGCCTCGCGTGACCGACCCCATTTCATCCAATATTCGCCCGGCGCCGCGCCACCCGGATCGCTGGTCATCAAATTCTATCATTCCGGCGATCAGATCCGCGGCTACGTGCGCAAGATCGCTGAACCAGATGAAGACGATACGATATTTCCTGGTGAGGAAATGGAGCCTGACGCGGCTTTCAAACTGGCCAACTCGCACAATGGGGATGCCCACACGCCAATATTTATCGAACTCGTCGAAGATGTCCAATGGGACCCGACATGGGGCGAATTGAGAAGCGATCACGTTGCAACGGACACGGGTGAGACCGATGACAGTCACTCCCAGGATGACCCGGCAGTCGCTCGCGGCCGTCGCACTCTTGCTCGGGAGGCCAAGAAGGGACCGGGCCGGGCTGTGGCAGACCCGGACCGATGAAACGACAGAGACCGTCCCGAGTGTTCAGGAGCATCAACATGAAAGAAAATGAAGGATCGTCCAAGAGGCGGATCGAGCAGGATGCCAAAGGACAGTCCGAAAGCAATCATGCTGGTGGATCCAACAATGGTGTCAGCAGTGCTAAGCCGCGTGTCATCACCCATTCCGAGGACGCGACCGTCAATAAAAAACCGCCCGGCAAAGATGAGGAGACCAAAGACTGGGATGTCAATTACGACGAGCGCGATATGAGCGAAGGCAAGTTTCGCGGATAAATTGGCGCCCCGGTCGGGTCATTCGGGCGCCGGGCGGGAACTTGGTGCGACATCGGAGGTTATCGTCTGCCGAGGAGCCGACAGCGGGGACGGTTCATTCGTCGCTTGTGTGAGGCATCCATGACATCAAAAACGCACTCTCCCAAAATCAAACCTTACTCGGGGCCTGCGGGCGGATGGGGCTCGGCCAAATCCGTGGCAGAGATCATTGTCAGGGAGCACGTCGCCTCAAGGACGCCCAATCTGTTGCCGGCACAAAACAAGCCGGAAGGCTATATGTGTGTCAGTTGCGCCTGGGCAAAACCAGCCAAGCCCCATCCTCTTGAATTCTGCGAGAATGGCGCAAAGGCTACGGCGTGGGAGGTGACGTCACGACGTGCTGACCGGGCGTTCTTCAATGAACACCCTCTCCACGAACTGGAGCGCTGGGACGATCATGATCTTGAAGAACAAGGTCGCTTGACGCATCCGATGCGGTGGGACGCAGCCACCGATCGATATGTTCCGGTGCCCTGGGCCGATGCGTTTGAAGAGATCGGTCGGGAACTGCGCGCCCTCGATCCACATCATGTCGATTTCTACACGTCGGGCCGGGCGTCGCTCGAAACGAGTTACATGTATCAACTGTTCGCCCGCATGTACGGCAGCAACAACATGCCGGACAGTTCGAACATGTGTCACGAGAGCTCTTCGGTGGCGCTGCCCGAAAGCATTGGCGCGTCGGTCGGCACCGCCGTTCTGTCGGACTTTCAAAACACCGATTGTATCTTCTACATCGCCCAGAATGTCGGAACCTCGTCGCCTCGCCTTCTCCATGATCTCCAGGACGCTGTCGATCGCGGCGTCAAGATCGTCACCGTCAATCTGCTGCGGGAACGGGGACTCGAACGGTTCGTCAATCCGCAGTCGCCGGCGCAGATGCTCACCGGCAAGGAAACGAAGATTTCCTCCGAATATTATCAGGTGAACAACGGCGGCGATATCGCCGCGCTATTTGGCGTCTGCAAGGCGCTGATCGAAGCCGACGATGCCCTGAAAGCGTCCTATCAAAGCCGGGTTGCAGGCGAGGACGGGAAACCACAAGATCCGGAGAATGCGGCAATGTTTGCCTTTGCTGCATCGATTGCGGCCGCCGACCAAAAGCATGTTCTCGATCACGACTTCATCAAGGAGCATACCACAGGCTTCGAGGAATTTGCTGACGCCGCACGCGGCCACCAATGGGAGGAACTGGAACAGGTATCAGGCCTCAGCAGGGATCAGATGACGCAGGCCGCGGCAACCTACGCGAAGTCCGATGCGGTGATGATGGTTTACGGCATGGGTCTCACGCAACAGCTGATGGGCGTCCAGAATGTCCATATGGTTTGCAATCTTGCGCTGCTGCGCGGCAATATCGGCAAACCGGGGGCCAACATCTGCGCCGTTCGCGGTCACTCGAACGTCCAGGGACAGCGGACCGTCGGCATTACCGAGAAACCGGGCCTGGCGCCGCTCGATAAGCTCTCCGAGCTCTACGGTTTCGAACCACCCCGTTGGACCGGCCGCTCCACCGTCGAGACCTGTGAGGCGATCATGAGCGGCCAATCGCGAGCCTTCATCAGTCTTGGCGGCAACTTTCTGAGGGCCGTGCCCGACACGAATGCCATCGAAGAAGGGTGGCGCAAGCTGCGGCTGAGCGTGCAAATCGCTACCAAACTCAATCGCAGCCATGTCGTCCATGGCGAAATTGCCATTCTGCTGCCATGTCTCGGCCGTATCGAACTGGATGAGCAGGCGACCGGTCCGCAGGCCGTGTCGATGGAGAGTTCCATCGCCCATTTCCATGGCTCGCGCGGCAAGACGAAACCAGCAAGCTCGGAGCTCCTTTCGGAGCCAGCAATCGTCGCCGGCATTGCCAAGGCGACACTCGGCAATACCAATGTCCCCTGGGATAGCTGGGTCGGAAACTATGCGGAGATCCGTGATGCGATCGAGCAAACCTACCCGGAGACGTTCAAGGATTTCAACAAACGTCTGTTTACGCCAGGTGGATTCGTGAGACCGCTGCCGGCGCGTGAACGCAAATGGGTGACGAAGAGCGGCAAGGCGAACTTCCTGACGCCAGAGAAACTCTTTCCGGAATTTTCGACGGCGCGGAGCACCGACGTTCTTCACCTTGCGACCCTACGATCCAACGACCAGTTCAACACGACGATTTACGGCTATAGCGATCGCTTCCGGGGAGTGGAAGGCACTCGCAAGGTGATCTTTATGAATCCGGAGGACATCCTCCGGTTGGGTTTCAAGGATGGCGACAGCGTCGATCTGACCACCGCGATCGATGCGAACAATGTTCGGACAGTGACAGCGTTGCGGATCGTTGCCTACGATATTCCCAGGGGCTGTTGCGGGGCGTATTATCCAGAGACGAACCCGCTCTTTCCGCTGGCTCACCATGATCCAAAATCAAAAACGCCTTCCTATAAGCTCCTTCCGGTGCGTCTCAGCCGATCCTCGGAAGAACCCCATGATTGAGGGGGCCGCCGGGTGAGCACATGATGTTCGGGGGCAAC
Organism: Neorhizobium sp. P12A; assembly: GCF_008365395.1. NCBI lineage: Bacteria > Pseudomonadati > Pseudomonadota > Alphaproteobacteria > Hyphomicrobiales > Rhizobiaceae > Neorhizobium > Neorhizobium sp. P12A. The sequence continues at coordinate 42,501 of NZ_QOVX01000024.1, forward strand.
AACGACGCAAGGTGGCCGATTCTGGCAACCTTTTTGCTGGTTGCCGGGGGCGGGTTTCTCGGCTGGGCTCGGCAGCCGCGGGAACTCCGGACCGATCCACCCGTCGTTGCCGATCTCGATCGCTTCCGGCTGATGCCGAACGCGATCAGCGGTGCGCCGCCCGAGAGTTATTTTGCTGAGGGGAAAATCTACGAAAGCGATGCTTATAATCTCAGCCAGGGCCAGCGCCTCTATACCTGGTTCGGCTGCCCGTCGTGCCACGGCGATGGGCGCGGGAACATAGGTCCTTCATTCCTCGACGGTTGGTGGCTGTACGGTCCCGAGATGGTGTCCATTGTCGCCTCGATCCGCGACGGTCGCCCGCACGGCATGCCTGCCTTTGGAGACCGGATGACGATCGAACAAATCTGGCAACTGGTCGGTTATGTCCAGACAATCGGCGCCTATTCGGCAAAGGTAGCGGCGACGGGGCGCAAAGACGACCTCCAGACGCGGCCGGCCGAAAATCGGGCGCCCGCGAAGATCCTGTTCAACGAAGGACCGGCAGGCGTCCATCCAGACCAGGGACCCTCCCCTTGAAAACCGCCCGCATCCTTCTGCTGCCGATCATTGCCGCTGTTACTGGCTGCAGCGGCAACCAGTCAGCATTGGATCCCCAAGGCGCACCCGCGGTCCATATCGAGCATCTCATCATCGGTATCACCTTCGTCTGCGCAGTCGTCTGGCTTCTGGTCATGATCGTGCTCGGCTGGGCACTGCTGCGGAAACGGTCCGGCGACGGCGGCGAGCCCCGTGAACGGCCCTTGACGATGATCGTTGGCAGTGCCGTTGCCGCGACGGTTATCATTATCGCAGGTCTGACGATCGCGAGCTTTTACACCACATGGGGCATCGGTTTGCCCGAAAACGCAGCGCTGACGATCACCGTCAGGGCACAGCAATGGTGGTGGCAGGTCATCTATGCCGACGCCGATCCGGCGCTCAGCTTCCAGACTGCCAACGAAATCCATATCCCCCTCGGTCAGGATGTTCGGATCCAGCTCGAAAGTGCCGATGTCGTACACTCGTTCTGGGTGCCGAGCCTTGCCGGCAAACAGGATCTTGTGCCGGGCCGCAGCAACAGTCTTCTCCTGCGGGCGGAACGGCCCGGCATCTATCGCGGTCAGTGCGCCGAATTTTGCGGGCTCCAGCACACTCACATGGCGATGATGGTCATTGCCGATGAGCCGGCGGATTATCAGCGCTGGATTGCGGTCCAACGTGAGAACGGCGTGATGCCGACCGACCCCGACGCTGCCGCCGGAAAGCTGGCTTTTCTGTCAAAACCTTGTGCTGCATGCCACACGGTTCGCGGTACTCCGGCCATCGGCACCACCGGCCCCGACCTGACCCATATCGGCGGCCGTCAGACGATTGCGGCCGGGCTTCTCGAAACCACACGCGGGTCGCTTGCGGCTTGGATTGCCGATCCGCAGACCCTCAAGCCCGGTAACAACATGCCGATGGTTCCCCTTACCAGCGTGGAACTGCGGGATATCTCCGCCTATATGGAGAGCCTCAAATGACCATCAGCGTTGAAGTCGAGGATCTGCGCGATACAGCACTGGACGAGATCGAGCTCGACCGTCGTCTTGCAGCGACCTGGTCGACACCAGCGGGACTGTGGGGCGCGCTTTCGACCGTCGACCATAAGATCATCGGCCGCCGATACATCGTGACGGCCTTCGTGTTCCTGGCGCTCGGCGGGCTCCTGGCGATGGCAATGCGGCTACAGCTATCCAGGCCCGAGGCGCGGTTTGTTGGTCCGGACCGTTACAACCAAATATTCACCATGCACGGCACCAACATGATGTTTTTGTTTGCCGTGCCCGTGATGGAGGCGATGGCCGTCTATCTGGTGCCGTTGATGGTTGGGACCCGCAATATCGCCTTCCCGCGCCTCAACGCGTTCTCTTACTGGATGTATCTGGCCGGCGGGCTGCTGCTGTGGATCGCTTTTGCGGTCGATACCGGCCCTGACGTCGGCTGGTTTGCCTACGTGCCGCTATCTGGACCGCAATATGCTGCTGGAAAACGCGCCGACATTTGGGCGCAGATGATCACGTTTACCGAAGTCTCGGCGCTCGCCGTCGCCGTTGAGATTGTCGTCACGGTGTTCAAGCAACGCGCGCCGGGCATGTCGCTCGACCGCATCCCATTGTTCGTCTGGTCCATGCTGGTCACATCGTTTCTGATCATCATGGCGATGCCGGCAATCATGATCGCCAGCACGGCGCTGATCCTCGACCGGCTTGTCGGCACGCACTTCTTCAATCCTGCGGAAGGCGGCGACGTATTGCTGTGGCAGCATCTGTTCTGGTTCTTCGGCCACCCGGAGGTCTACATCATCTTCCTGCCAGCGGTCGGCATGGTCTCGACGATCGTTGCGACCTTCACGCGACGCCCCGTCTTCGGCTACCTCGCCATGGTGATGGCCCTGGTAGCGACAGGGATTCTGGCTTTCGGGCTGTGGGTCCATCACATGTTCGTCGCCGGGCTGCCGCGTCTGGGCGAAAGCTTCTTTACGGCGTCGAGCATGGCGATCGCCATCCCTGCTGGTCTGCAGATCTTCTGCTGGCTGGCGACGATCTGGGCCGGCAGACCGGTGTTTAAGACCCCGTTCCTGTTCGTCATCGGCTTCATGGTGATATTCGTCATCGGCGGGATGACCGGGGTCATGGTGGCCTCCGTTCCCTTCGACACGCAGGTTCACGACACCTATTTCGTGGTTGCGCATTTCCACTACGTTCTTGTGGGCGGCGCGGTCTTTCCGCTGTTAGGCGCCATCTATTACTGGTTCCCGAAGATCACCGGGCGAATGATGAGCGAGACGCTCGGCCGCTGGGTATTCGGGCTGATCTTTGCTGGCTTCAACCTGACCTTCTTTCCCATGCATATCCTCGGGCTGCAGGGCATGCCGCGCCGCATCTATACCTACCAGCCGGAAATGCCGTGGTGCGGCTTGAACATGTTCGTCAGCTTGAGTGCCGTCATTCTTGCGGCCGGTTTTCTGCTGTTCTTTATCGATGCTGTTCGCAGCGCGGCTTCGGGCTCTGCCGCGCCGGACAATCCGTGGGGGGCGTCGACGCTTGAATGGGCGACATCGTCACCACCGCCGCCCTATAATTTCTCGCGCTTGCCGGTGGTCAGTAGTCTCGCGCCCTTGTCAGAGAAATCAGAAGCGCTTCCCGTTGCCTCCGGCCTGTCGGTCGACCGCCGCGAATTGATCGTCAGCAGCGTCGTCGAAGCGCTTCCAGAGGCGCGCGAGTCGTCACCTGACAATTCGATCTGGCCGCTCTGGTCGGCACTCGCAACCACGGTACTGTTGATCTGGTCGATCTTCACGCCCTGGGCAGTTGTCTGGGGATCGATCCCTGTGTCGATTGCCCTGATCGGATGGTTCTGGCCGAAAGGCACTCTGGAGGACGACGCATGAAACAATCCGTCGTACTCGATCTCACGAAACTGCCCCCGCATGGGCTTGGCACCGCAAGCCTGACCTGGTGGGGAACGCTTGCCTTCATGCTGATCGAGGGAACAGGCTTTGCGCTTTCGATCGTTGTCTACCTCTACCTCATGAGCCTGGCACCGCACTGGCCGTTGAATGCACCGCCCCCCGATCTGCTGCCCGGAACGGCCTTGACGGCATTGCTGATTGCCAGCCTGCTTCCCAACGTCCTGATTGCCCGCTGGGCACGGCAGCAGAATTTGGCGAAGGTCCGTGTCGGCCTGATCATCATGTCGCTGCTCGGGGTGGCGCCGCTCATCGTTCGTATCTTCGAATTTCCGGCGATGCACGTCTCGTGGGACCAGAATGCCTACGGATCGATCGTCTGGGTGATGCTTGGCCTGCACACGACCCATATCATGACCGACCTGATCGACACGCTGGTGCTGCTGTGCCTGATGTTTTCCAGGCATGGCGACAATCCGCGGCGCTACGGCGATGTCAGCGACAACGCCATGTACTGGAACTTCGTGGTGGCAACCTGGTTGCCAATGTATGTCTGTCTCTACTGGGTACCGCGCCTATGACCAGAACCTGGATGCGATATTGCGGACTTGTCGTGCCGCCGCTGGCCTGGGCGGCCACAACGCAAGTCGGGCAAATCACCCCTTATATCGACTGCCGCCAGCACGTGCCCTGGACGGCGGCGTTTTGCTCCGCCCTGTTGTTGGTTTCAGCTGCGGGAGCTACTGCCTCTCGCCTATCGCAAAGACCTGTCGGCCGGACGGAGCGATTTGTCGTCGATGCCGGATTTCTAATCGCAAGCGCCTTTGTCTTCGCGCTGATACTGCAGGGGGCGGCGTCGATGCTGCTGGATCCATGTCAGCGCTGATCTGCGCCTTGATCGTTCTAACGACAGCTGTGCCGACAATGGCGCATGGTGACGATGCGCATGCGACCACCATGAGCTGGACGTTCGATCCGTGGATCGTATTGCCAATCGTCGTGATCAGCTTTCTGTATGTCGCTGGACGCATCAGGCTTTCGCGCCGAGTACAGCGCTCCGACCGGATGCACTGGCATGACCTGTTTTTCTGGGGCGGGATGCTGACATTGGCGGGTGCTATCATCTCTCCGCTCCACTGGCTCGGGGAGCGCCTTTTTACATTTCATATGATCGAGCATGAAATCGTCATGGCCGTCTCGGCGCCGTTGATCGTGCTTGCGCGCCCGATCGCTCTCCTTCTTTGGGCCTTGCCGAAACGAGCGCGTCGCGTCGCTGGCGCTGTCCTGCAAGCTCCCCTCATTCGGCGGTCATGGGCCTGGTGCACGGAATCGACCATCGCCACCGTCATCCATGGCGTCGCCATCTGGGGCTGGCACCTGCCCTATCTGTTCGATGCGGCCGTGACCAACACCGCTATGCATCGCCTTCAGCACCTCTGCTTTTTCGCAACGGCGGTCCTATTCTGGTGGGCGGTCGTGTGGAAAAACGACCATGGCGCCCCCGCCTGGCACCTGTTTGTGACGATGGTGCACACCAGCATCCTCGGCGCACTCATGGCGCTCTCGCTGCGGGTTCTCTACATCGCTCAGACGCAAACGGCGACTGCTTGGGGGCTGACTCCTCTGGAGGATCAGCAATTGGCCGGCATGATCATGTGGATACCGGCCGGCACTATCTACGCAGCCGCGGCAATGGCGATGCTGGCGCTGTGGATTCGCGGCTCTAGCGAACCGGGAGCGCATAATGCCTGATGTCGCTGTCTTGGCCCCTCGCCGCGTAGTCAGGGTTGCTGCGGCTGTTACCGCCGGGTTGGGCGCTCTGATCATAACGAATACGGTGCGTGACAGCGAGACAAAGACAGCCGCAGCCGTGGCGCTGACGGGTGGCGATCCAGCGCGCGCTCCCGCACTCTTTCGTCGCTATGGCTGTTCGGGTTGCCACACGATCCCGAGCATACCCGGGGCCGACGGCCAGACCGGCCCGCCGCTTACAGGGTTTTCCAAACGAATCTATATCGCCGGCGTTCTCCAAAACCGTTCCGACAATCTTGTGGCATGGATCGTTTCACCCCAGACCTTTTCACCGCAGACGGCAATGCCGAATACTGGCATATCGGAGAAGGACGCCAAGGACCTCGCCGCCTATTTTTACGCACACTGAGGTTAGGGACGGGGCGTTGGAATCGGCGCAAGCGCCTTGATATAGCGAGCGATCGCCTCGCGGTCGCTCTCGGGCAGCATGGCGGTGTTGGTCACGACATCGGCCATCGACGATCCGACACGGCCATGATCAGGCGTATCGCCAGTTTTTAGCATCGTTGCAATGTCGTGTTCGGTCCACTTGCCCAGGTCCTGCTGCGTGATGTTCGGCACGAACCCTGTGCCTTGAGGATCCACTCCACCCGCAAACCGGGTGTCGGATTTGATGGCGCCGAAGACGTTCCGACTGGAGTGGCATTCGGCGCAGTGGGAAACGCTCTCAACGAGATACGCGCCGCGATCATGGACCGGCTCGCCACTCAGCTGTGCAGCCGACTGGCCCTCACGAAAAAACAACAGCTTCCAAAACCCCACGAACCCGCGGATACGAAAAAGGATTGAAGGGTCATGCGGCGGCGCTCGACCTGAAACTTTAGGCAGCGTCATAAGATACGCATAGAGATCCCGGATATCGGGGACCGCCAAGCCTGTGAAGCTCGTATAAGGGAAAGCGGGATAATAATGCTCATGCTGCGGCGACACACCGCTGACGAGCGCGTTCGCCAGATCGACGACAGTCCATCTCCCGATGCCATCCAGCGGATCTGGGGAAATGTTGGGCGGACGAAAGGTTCCGAATGGTGAGGCGAGCGCCATGCCTCCGCCTAGCCTCCGGCGATCTGATTGGCCGGGTGTCGCATGGCAGGATGCGCAGTCGCCGGCCGCGAAAATCAGCTGACCATGCACGACGTCACCCACGCCATCGAACTGCCGATCACCCTCTGAAAACGGCGGACGGGCGGCAGATATAAACCGACCGGCAGTTGCGGAGGCCCCCGCACAGAGAATGGTCACGAGAGCAATTTTCCATGGCGTCCACGTCATGACATTCTCGTTGCCGAGAGGTCGCCAGCTTGGCAGACCGTACCGTTTTCAATTCACATGCCGGCTATCTGTCGGCGGCCTGATCACCTCAATGACAGTCTAAAGCGCAGAAATCGATTCGGTTCCGCCACTAGGGGTTCATGGCCTATAAAGCAGACTATCGAAGGGCCGAGCGGACGAACCGACAAGCGATCTGCGGACGACGTTTCGAATAGCTTTGCAATGATGTTGGTCAGGGACGAACACCATGTAAGGACTCATTTCGATCCCTTCGTTCTTCAATTTCTACCACGCAGTTTCAGCTCAAGCCCGGCTCGGCGAGAGGCCGAACTCGAACTTCACGGCGACGATGAAATTCCCCTGCCCTTCGACGCCCAGCAGAGGGTATTCCGTGTATCGCTCGCAGCAGCGGGCATCAACGAGCGGCGCTCGCAGTGCTCAAACGATCTTCAATTTTAGTTAATACTGAAACAACCATTCCCCCGCGGAGTTTGATCGGCAGGAGGATGAAGTCATGTCACATTCGAAAGACAACCGCCACGTCCACGCACCCAGTCCGAAAGACCATAGCGTATCAGACCACTGCCGGAAGTATGGCATCTCACCCGACGAGGAGCGGAAGCTACGGAAACTGCTCGGTAGCCACGCGCCCCTTCATGAGATCCACGCGAACCACACTTCGAAGCAACCGAAGTTTCGCTAAGAACCTTCGACGCCGGCGGGGTGATGAGCGGCTGCCGTAATCTTCTGTCGAGATCCTCAGTCGTCCTGTCGCGGCAACGTGCGAAGGTCTTGAGCCCAAGAGAGTTCCGAGGAACACCAGAACTGCGCCCGTGGCTTGAGATCCTGCCGTTGGTTTACGGTTCCGAGCCGGATGCCGACTTGCTCGGCGTCTTGCAGTTCGCCGGTCGTGTATATGGGCGATCCGCAGTTAGGGCAGAAGTACTGCATCCGCCGACGACCATTTTGGGCGATCTTGACGTACTCCTTCGGATCGCCGGTGGTGATGTGGAAGTTTTTGCGGACTGCGCTGACCGACACACGATACGCGGTTCCCGTCAGCCTTTGACAGTCCGAGCAGTGACAGATGGTAACGTCGCCGGGATCGATCTCCGCCTTGTAGGTGACTTGCCCACACTGACACGCGCCGTCGATATGCATATTGATCCTCCTTCCGCCGATCCGTGCCGAATTTCACAAGTCGGAACGCTCGGCCTCGTCACCCTTATGCTTGCGACGATCGCGGGACTTCGCCTTCCGCCTCGCTTCTCTCAGTTCGTCCAGTGTCGGCGGCCACCAGCCGCGGATCTTCTCGTAGGCACCGGGCAGGTTCCGCGCCGGCCATGTGTGGACCAATTCGTCCAGCGTCGCCGGTCGCCATCCTGCCCAGACATGTTCGTCGCCCGCATCGGGGTGGTGCTCGGCGACTTCGCCAAGGTCGACGATCTCGCCCGTGACTTCGTTGATCACCACAATTCCATACGCCGTCGTCGCGATCGGTCTGCCGACGGGCGGCATGTCGTCGCTCGAGACAGGAAGCCTGCGCTTTCGACGTTCGTTCGCCCGACGTCTCGCTCTCGCTTCCTCGTCGGTGCCTTTGCGGGCCTCCGCCCGCTTTCGCCGCTCCTCAGGCTCGTTACGTTTGGCGGCTTCCTCGATCACTTTCCACCGGTGCCGGAGGTCGTCATATGAGGAGAACGGGATCTCCCAGACCTTCTCGTCGCCGTTCCACCGCGCGAACGGTATCTGCCGAAGCTCGTCGACGATCGTTCGGGAGTATGGCGTCCGGACACGAAAGCCGTGGTCATGGACCTGCAGATACGGGCTTAGAATAGGCTCGAATTCGTAGGCGTCCCGCCCTTTGTCTTCCTCGAATGGAGACCTTCGCGCATCCTCGGACGCAAGCCAGCGAGTGATGCGGTGGCGCGCGGTCTTGCCGGGCACTGTCCATGCCTGCAGACTGTCGCTCCACCGGGCATTCGGAAAGGTTTCGCGGAAGCGGGCGACCGCCATCCTGTCGAAGGCGAACGCGATCGTCTCCTTCGGCTGGACTTCGTCTCTATCGCTCGTCCGCTCGCCGGTCATGGGGTGGAAACGATTTAGCTGATCAACGGTTTCCACCTTCAGGCGAAAGTCTGTCGGAGGAAAGCGAGTGCCTTCTGCGCCCCGCTGTTCGAGATCGTGTGTCCGACGCCCGGTTCGACGTCGAGTTCCACCTTGAAACCCGCCGTCTTGAGCTGACGCGCAGCGAGCGAGGAGGCCATCGAGGGGATGGTGCGATCGTCCGCGCCGTGCACGAGAAGAACGGGGGTGTCCTTACTCGCGTTGGAGACAGGCGCGGGCGGCAGGAGACCGGCGAAGGATACGAGCCCACCTACCCTCCATCTTCCTGAAGCGACCGCGTCGAGGGCAACGATAGCCCCTTGGGACACGCCGACGAAGGCAGTCCGGTCGTGGGCGCCGTCGAAACCCTCGCGGCTAACGACGTCGTTGACTAGTGCATCAAAGGTTTCGCGTGCGGTTTGAATACGAGCCGGATCGAGGGGATTGCCCTCCGTGCTGAACCACTGATGGCCATATCGGTTTGGAAATGGGGCATCTGGCGATGCAAAGCGCGTATTCGGCAGGCTCGCGCGCCAGCAGGTCGCCAGTGGCATGAGCTGGTCGCCCGATGCGCCAATGCCGTGGAGAAATATGACGAGGGATGTGGTTGCCATCGGAATCCTTGGTCTTCGAGCAAAAGCAGAGGGCGCTCAAGCCATCATGGCGAGCGCCAGATCGCGAGCGCGGCGGCGACGAGCTCTGTTGGACCCGATCAGTCGTCCAGCTCGTATATCGCGGCGTTGTCCTGGACATCCCGCAGACCTTTATATGAGGCGTGGCGCAGTTTTCCGTCGCCGGTCCAGGCCCGGTATTCGATCTCCGCGATTATAGTTGGCTGTGCCCAGACGATGTTTTTACTACGCCCCTCGTAGTCGATAGGCGGCTTCTTGGTGGCGAGCTTGTCCAGAAGATTTCGAAGCTGCTGGGCGTCGCGCTCTTTGAAGCCGGTGCCCACGCTACCCACGTATACCAGATCGTGGCCTTTCCTTGCGGCGAGCAGCAAGCTACCGGTCCCGCCGCGGGCCGAGGTGGATTGCTCGTAGCCGACCACTACGAAGCTTTCCGACTGGATGCACTTTATCTTCAGCCAGTCGCCCGTTCGTCCGGACCGGTAGGAACTGTTGCGATCCTTGACGATGATGCCTTCCAGCCCGTGCTCGCATGCGGCGTCGAAGGCCGACTGCGCCGAGCCTTCGATCTCTTCGGAGAACCGAATGTTCTCGTGAACGTTAGCGAGGAGGCTTTCGAGAAGATGACGTCGGCTCGATAGTTCCATGCCCCTAACGTCGTGGCCGTCAAAATAGAGCAGGTCGAATGCGAAAAACTGCGCTTCTGAGGAAGAGCGCTTTCCACCCCGTCCCCCCAGGCTCTGTTGCAATGCGCCGAAGTCGGAGCGCCCGTCCTGGTCGAGGACCACCGCCTCGCCGTCCAGAATCGCTGTCGCGACGCCGAGGTCCTTGGCGGCGGCAGCGATCGCCGGAAATCTTTCCGTCCAGTCATGTCCTCCCCGTGTTAGAACGCGGACGCGACGCGGCTCGATGTGGATCGCAAGCCTGTATCCATCGAATTTGATTTCGCTCAGATAGCGTCCGCTATCCGACGGCGGTTTGGACTTGAGCAGCGCCAGACAGGGCTCCACCCGGTCCGGCATCGCGTCGAAAGCGAGACCGGGCTGGGCGGGATCGCGCGGCTTGCGTGCGCGGCCGCGCAAGGGCTGGTCGCCGGCAAGAAGAGATCTGGAACGTGGGCGTGGGCTCATCGTCCCACTCAGCTCGTAATCTTCATCTCGTTCACATCGTCCGGGAGCACACGCATTCCGGCTTCGTGAGCTGCCTCGACGAACGCCGCGCGGGCGACGTCGGGATCGAGATACAGTTCCATGGCGTCCAACGACGTGGCGACAGCACGGTGAAAGCCCGGCTGTCGCTTGCCGGAGGCGGGCCACTGCTCGCTCAGGAGGAAGCCGGCGAGATCGTCGGCCGTGTATGCCTGTCTGTACTTGCTGATGCCATCGATCTCGACGTGAAGCGGACGGATGGCGACCGGGATTTCGGAAGTACTCATAGCGCGGGATCCTCGATGACGACTGCGACTCAAAGCGCGGAAATCGATTCAGTTCCGTCGCGACCCAATCATGGTGAAAGACAGCGCTCGCAGATGGCACAGCAGTCGTCGTCCATATCGGACGGGCGCCCGCAGCACAGACATGGCGGGTAACCTGCGGCGGGGGCGTCCTTGCGCGGAGGGATAATTTCGACTTCAGATTCGACAAACAATGAAATTAGAAAGTCGTCGTCCATCTCAAGGTTCCCAGTTCGAGGTTCGGACTCGAAATAGGAAGCGGCCGCACTTTCGCAAGATGGGCGCCTTGACGGTCGTTTGTCTGGCAACATCTCATCGCAATCGGACGAAATCCACATATGTTCGACGGACTCCTGATCGCTTCATCTGGCTGCAGGAGCAGATGACCGAATACCACCACATGTAGCGGGATGTGAACTGTGCGAAGTTGGAGGAAAGTCTGTGCCGGAGATTAGCCCACTGTGACCATTACGACGAACCTGGTGGTGGAATTGGTGAGAGCCGCGAACGGCGTCTCGAGATTGCAGCCAGGAGAAAGGCGGCGCCTTCTCGAGCGCGGTCTTGGCGCATCGGTCGCGCTTCGCGGGCTTCTGTCAAAAACAGGAAAGCTGGCACCGTTGGACAGCTCTGCTGAGCGCGTCATCGAGGACATCGCGCGAAACGTCGAGACGATGTCAGACGAGACTGTCGCCAAGAGCCTGCTTGCTCTCGCCGACCAGATCCGAACGCTTCGGATCCTCAATCGAGAAGATGCGTAGGTCTGCCCCGGCCTTGCGAGCGAGCGCCTATTTGCGGCCCCCTACCGACAGACCCCAAGAACCGAGTCGGCCCTCGGTCATCCTCAACCCATCCTCGTATTTTGAAGCGTCAAGGCCTGCTTGCTCGGCCTGAAGCAGATTGTCTTCGAGGTCAGCCTTCTTCACCTTACGGGCCAAGGGGGTTGATACGGCTCGCTGGACGAAGGCACGTTCGTCTTCTCCCGACCGCTTCGTCAGGGCATCGACGGCTACAATGATCGCCTTTGGAAAGCCCTCTTCCTTGAGCCGGTCAATCGTCCAACCTTTCCCTTTTTCGACGACGTCATGGAGATAGGCCACGACCTTCTCGTCGTCTGTCAGGACGAGGTCGGCGACACGTCTGCAGTGATTGAAATACGGATTGCCGACCTTGTCGAGTTGTCCATCGTGGGCTTCCGCCGCTACGAGGATTGCGTGCTGAAGATGCTGCCCTTCACGCATTTGACGTTCCTCCGTTTCCGAGCATATAACGCGCTGTTGACCGTATCGTTTCTGCCGCTCGTTCAACGGAGGGACGTATTCGGATCTTGTCGCCCAATTCCCCGGGTGCAATCCCTGCCATGTCATTGGTAACTTACGCCAATCGCATGCAATCGATATTCCACCGCTCCGACAAAGAGTCGTGGGCAAAGTGGGACCGTCGCCCCGTTTCGTTCTTTTTGAGCGCCTCAACGATATCGCTGGCATCGACTGACAAGGGAGAAGAAAGATCCTTCAACCATCCCTCCAGGTCGTCCAAACTCCCCTGCCCCTCAGAAGGCAGCTCTCCCGTCCTCCGCAAAACCCAGGAGTATCGCGCCATTGATTTAGTCTCCCTGTCGGTGCGCTAGGAACTTGATGACAGGAACTTTGCGAAAACAAATTTGTTCAATGCGAGCCGCTCCAACCTCAGTTAGAAGTCGGCGGCGTATCGCGCCACCATCAAGCGAGCATCGGGACAGGGCTCTCGCGCAATCTCACGGACGTAGGAAGAGACATTGTTCAATCATGTCGTTCTCGATGTCGGTGCAGATGGATCAGTACTCGTGGAGCAGAGCTTCATCCTCACAGACCTGGTGCTCGAGACGGTCAAACATGGCGGTAGCCTCATTGCAGAAGATTGCCACGTCTGTGCCCGAGTGCCTTGCGTGCGGAACCCCTTTGCGATCAGGTCCGAGCGACATCTTCTATTTGTTTGCGCACGCCGTTAAACACCCGCGCCGGCACGCGCAGCTTGTCATCCTGCTGGTAGAGTGTCCTGATTTCATCGAACCGTTCGTCTGCTTCTTCCGCTAGTGCGGCAAGATGGTCGAAGAGCTTTGCCCGATCTGGGGATAGTTCTTCCTCGGGTCGCGGCATCAGGCCCCAATTGTCCCAAGGGAGCATCTCCATGCTATTGAGCGCGGCGAAGTCTCGCAGCAGGTTCGTCGCGATGAACCAGAAGCCGCCCTCGTCGAAGATGCCGAAGGTTGCGGGATCAGCAGCGTAGGCGCGGCATAGCCGCCAGGCTTCACCAGCGGTTAGAAACTCTCCACGCGGCAAGTCGAGCGGATCGAAATCAAGCTTCAATTCGGAGCGCTGGAGATCATCGATCTGAAAGTCCGCGGATACCCAGTGCCGTCCGCTCCAGTACTCGGTGATCCAATGATCAACGCCTTTACCAAGCTTAAAATACATCCCGAAGCCACAGCGGGCTCGGGCGGGGATACCTTGAGCCCTCAGCGACGCACACGCGAGAACAGCAAAGTGACGGCACACGCCAACCGCCCTCTGGCTGGGCGTGCGCGTTACAACGAGCGGGGCGGAATGGATTTCAATGATGGCATCGAGCACTCGTTGGGTAGATCGCAAATGTGATTGCGCTCGGCGCGCCGGCGTTAGCTCCTGGCCATACCGATGCGCCCAGGCTTCATGGAGCAATATGCCGTGCAAAGCCCTGGCGGCCTCAGCAACTCCTGCCAGCGCGCTAAGAGCTTCGACATGCTGCCCTCCCGATGTCATGGCGCCTGCCTTGCTATAAAAATCCAATGAGTTTTGTAGTCCGTTCATGTCCGGCCTCCTCGAAGAACAAAAGGATACATTGCTGCAAGGACGCGCGAGAAGCTGACGTTCCGACATCGACAGCAGCTTTTTGGTACCAGTGTCCACCTTTAACGCTGAGGACCCAACTTGCGGGCTGCCATTTCGAAGCACCTTCCAGTGACCCGGACCTCCGAAGTCCGCAAAGCGCTGATGCTGCCTATTCGTTCCACATGGCGGGTGCTGGCCACATTGCCCCCTTCAGCCCGTGCTATCTCAATAGCATTCAGCCTGCAATACCGGCGATCTTACTCTGACTTAGGTCGTCTTAGGAAAGGCTGCCACCAAATCTGCCCCACGTCCGAGATTTCCTAATAGAAGACCGCAGGCGTGCTCGGCTTCTTCCACTTCAGACCCATTCGTTGTTGAAGGCCAACGCGGCCACAGAGATGGTCTTCCCTTCCGCGTCGCGGACTGTCACCGACATTAACACCCGGTCCTGCTCACGCAGTTCGTCACGAGCTACGTCGAGGAGGATCTTGGCGACATGCCTCGAGATATCCCCTCTTGTTTCAAGCTCGAGGCCACAATCGTCCGTTGTTGGCCCGTCGCCGTTGTGCAGGTCGAAGAAATATCTCTTCACGCCGGCGCCCCCTCAGGCGCTTCCGCCTTCTCGTCGGCAACCTCGGCAACGCATTCGGCCTTTTCCGCCAGCGTCTTGCTCATCTTTCGGAGAGATTCTTCATCAAGCTTTTCGATGCCGACGAACTTGTTCTGGGCCTGCGAGGAAAGGATCAGTTCGTCGAGCTTGGCCTGAAGCGCCTTGCCGTCGCGGTTCTGCGAGTTCTGCAAGACAAAGACCATCAGGAAGGTGACGATCGTCGTCGATGTGTTGATGACCAGCTGCCAGGTTTCGGAATAATTGAAGAACGGTCCGGAAACCGCCCAGACGAGGACAAGGACAACCGCCATGACGAAAGCCGCGGGCTTGCCGGAGAGATCGGCGATCTTCGTTGCGAATTTGGAAAACAGGGAGTTCATGGCGGGATGTCCTACTGGAGGGAAACAATCCTTAACGCGTGCAATGGCAGCCGGGTTCCGATCCGCTATCGGACAATCTCCGAAGGATCAACACAGTCGAAACGCGCGCTGGGGGTTGATTTTCAGCGGCGCCAACGCGGGCTCGAACTTCGACCGGAGGGAGGAACCTTAGGCGCGTTCAAAAGTTTGGTTGCCGCTACCCTCTCGACATTTGAAGGATGACAGAAAATGGCAACCGAAAAGACATTGAACGACCTCTTCCTGGATACGCTCAAGGACATCTACTTTGCCGAAAAGCAAATTCTGAAAGCGCTGCCGAAAATGGCCCGCGCGGCACAGTCGGAAGAAAGCAAGGCCGGTTTCCTGCAGCATCGCGACGAGACCGAAGGCCAGATCGAACGCCTCGAACAGGTCTTCGAAATTCTCGGAAAAGCTGTTCGCGGCAAGACATGCGAAGCGATCGGTGGCATCCTTGCCGAAGGCGAAGAGATCATGGAGGAGTACAAGGGATCCACCGCTCTCGATGCTGGCCTGATATCTTCTGCTCAAGCCGTGGAACACTACGAGATCGCGCGCTACGGGATCTTGATCGCCTGGGCCAATCAGCTCGGCCTCGCAGATGCCGTGCCGCTGCTCCAGGCCACGCTCGCCGAAGAAGTTGCGACCGACAAAAAGTTGACTCAGCTTGCGCATGCGTCCGCCAATCCCAAGGGCAAGGCCAAGACCCAAGCTGCCTGAGCGCCACGAAGGTCACGGCCGCCGAATGCGGCTTTTCTTAACGGCGAAACATTCGACGCAGGCGGTGTTTTCGATTTCCTCCCCGCGTGAGATGTGACATGAGCGATTCAGAGCTTCGCGTTTTTCCTGGAGACTATACCCGCCTCGGCGCGCTTCCCGACAAGGACGGCGTCAACTTCGCGATCTTCAGCGCCTATGCGGAACGGGTCGAACTGTGCCTGTTCGACGACAGCGGCAAGACCGAGACATCCCGTCTGACATTGCCCGAATACACCAACGAGATCTGGCACGGTTACGTGCCGGGCCTCAAGCCAGGGGCGCTCTACGGTTACCGCGTCCACGGTCCGTACGATCCCGAGAAAGGCCACCGGTTCAATCCGAACAAGCTTCTGATCGACCCCTATGCCCGTGAATTGGTGGGCGATGTCGAGTGGTCGAAGGCGCATTTCTCGTATGACTTGGACAGCGACGACAAAGATCTGGCATTCGACGACGGTGACAGCGCCCCTGTCATGCCGAAGTGCAAGGTCGTCGATCCTTCCGACTACGATTGGAAGAAGGACGTGACGCCTCGGGTGCCGTGGGCGAAGACGATCTTCTACGAGACGCACGTCAAAGGGTTCACCAAGCTGCATCCCGCCGTTCCGGAAAAGCTGCGTGGCACGTTCGAAGGCCTCGCTGACAAGGCAATTGTCGACTATGTCAGGAGCCTTGGCGTCACTTCGATCGAGCTGTTGCCGATCCATTTCTTTCCGGACGACAGCCATCTGCTCGACAAGGGGCTCCATAACTACTGGGGATACAACTCGCTCGCCTTCTTCGCCCCGGCGTCGCGCTACTACGGGCCGAACGGCATCGCCGGATTTCGTGAGATGGTCCGCGCCTTCCACGACGGCGGCATAGAGGTCATTCTCGACGTCGTCTACAATCACACGGCGGAAGGCAACGAACTTGGACCGACGCTCTCTTTCAAGGGCATCGATAACTTCTCCTACTATCGGACGATGCCAGACGATCCGCGCTACTACATCAACGACACTGGCACCGGGAACACGGTGAACACCTCGCATCCCCGCGTGCTGCAGATGGTGACGGACAGCCTGCGCTACTGGGCTGAGGAAATGCATGTCGATGGCTTCCGTTTCGATCTGGGCACCATCCTTGGCCGCGAGCCGGAAGGGTTCGACCAACGTGGCGGGTTCTTCGACGCCGTCGGTCAGGATCCCGTGCTGTCGAAGCTGAAGCTCATCGGCGAACCCTGGGATATCGGCCCCGGCGGATATCACGTCGGCGGGTTTCCACCGGGCTGGGCCGAGTGGAACGACAAATACCGCGACACCGTGCGCGATTACTGGAAGGATACCGACGGCACGACACCCGATTTCGCCGCCCGCATTCTCGGCTCGGGCGATGTTTATGACCTCAGAGGCCGCAGGCCATGGGCGGGCGTCAACTTCATCACCGCACATGACGGCTTCACATTGAACGACGTCGTCTCCTACAACGAGAAGCATAACGAGGATAACGGGGAGGACAACAAGGACGGTTCCGATGACAATCGCAGCTTCAACTACGGTGCGGAAGGTCCAACCGACGACAATGGGATCAACGCCGTTCGGGAACGCCAGAAGCGGAATTTCCTCGCCACTTTGTTCCTGTCGCACGCCACCCCGATGCTGGTGGCGGGTGACGAATTCGGCCGCAGCCAGATGGGCAACAACAACGGCTACTGCCAGGACAGCGAGTTGAGCTGGGTGCACTGGGAAAACCTGCCGGATTCTGCAGATCAGCTCAGAAAATTTACCGCGCGCCTTATCGCGTTGCGCCAGCAGCAGCCACTCCTTTGTCGAGAAAGCTGGCGCGACGGGATGAAGGTTACCTGGCTCAATCCCGGCGGCGAAGAGCAGACTGACGACCAGTGGGCCGATGAAGGCAGCACGACGATTGGCCTTCGCCTGAGCCGCGACAATCGGACAGAGGACGATGCCTGGAGCGACGTCATTGTCCTCTTCAACCCACACGACGGAGAGGTTCCGTTTCAGCTTCCGGAGACGGAAGGCGGTTGGACTGCCGTCCTGTCGACGGACGACGTGGAAGTCGTCGATCGTCACGTGGGCGGCGGAGAATACAAAATGACTGCGCGCAGCCTGGTTCTAATTGCTGCGGAATAATATTAGCCAGTCCGTGTTTACAAAGCCCTTTTATCGCCGACGGGATCGTGAATGAAAACGGAAGCCGAGGCCGAGAACCGTGCCTCGGCTTCCCCATTTCCAGAGCAATTCATTTTCGCAGGCCACGTTGTGACGACCGAAGAAATATCCGGTCACATCGCCAGCCTCGTCCGGAATTCAATTCCAAAAGACTATTGGGCAACCGGACTTGGCGCTGTTGCCATGAGCCATCCGTAGGACGCACTATTGAGGAAGGCTGCGATGGGAGCCGTTCGCAGGAGCAGCGATTGCTCGACCGGGCGTGCGCGATGCGCCAGCGCGCCATCGTCACGTGACACGAGCAAAGATAGCGTATAGTGCTATCAGGCCCCTGAGGAACACCGTTGTCCGAACCCATTCTTTTGCTTGAAGACCAGCCGTTCATCGCCTTGGACCTCGAAGAAGTCCTCGATGAAAACGGTCACCTCAACCATGTGACCTTCACCACCTGCACGGAAGCCAGTGAATGGCTTGAAGTCAACAAGCCATCGTTGGCGATCGTTGATCCTCGCCTGTCAGATGGAATGTGTACGGCCGTCGTTCGGCGTCTGACCGAACTGGCGGTTCCTTTCATCGTCTACTCGGGCGAGGGCGAGTCCCTTCAAGCCACAGAACCAGCATTCGCCAACGGGGAACTGTTGGGAAAACCAGCGTTGCCCGACGAGATGATCGCCGCCGTGACGCGTGCATTGCATCCGGCCTGACGGCTGGAGAGGGCGAACTGGCCCAAACTGCAAGACGCGCGATGAGTTGATTTCCTCTTGTCGCTCTCTGTCATCTTGAAGGATCGATCAGCTGCAATCTCATTTCTTTGGCGATCGCAAAACCCAGGCTCTCATAGAGAGGTTCGCCTGCGTCAGACGAATGAAGTACCACCGTCGTGCAGCCAATTTCACGAAGGTGCTCGATCGCCATCGCCAAAAGCTTTCGTGAGATGCCGCGGCGTCGATAAGCCGGGTCCACGTAGACGGTCCAGATATATCCCTGCAGAGCGACATCAGGTTTTAGCACTACCGGATAGGGCATCGCGTGGAGCTGGCATGAGACCGACGCGACCGCCTCCCCTTCATCGAAAGCAATGAAGGTTGCGAGCTGACGATCACGTCGCCCACGCTCCATGTAGCCGCGTATGATCTCTTCCGAGTCCTCGCTGAAATGATCAGCGGGTGTCCCGTAACTTTCCCAGATCGCAAGATAATGGCGAATGACGACATCGTCGTGCGCTTGCGACACTTTCAGAAACTCTAATTCTTCTTGTCCCGTCATTTCGACCTAGCGATACCCATAAACGCAACCGAGAACCGGAGGGCAATCCAGAACGTCCCCGAAAGGACTCGTGATGTACACCGCTCGCCGACTGCGACGACTAGTTCCCCTGCCACATCTTCACGACTTCGGGCGGTATCCGGCTCTGATCGTAGCATAGCTGCGCCGTGCCGTAGAGCCTAAGGGAAAGCACATGGCCGAGTCCGGCTTCGCTCTTTACGCATTGCTTCGGCGATGTCCCTGAGAAGCGGCAAACCTTTCAACTCTTCCATTGATACGGAGAGCTTGGGCTTCCAGTTCGGATAGCGGTCGGTTGTGCCTGGGATGTTTGTCGGGCGCTTTTCCCCTGTCGTGTCTGCCAGCCGGACCGCAGCCAGCATTGACCGAGTCTTGGCGATGAAACGATGGGCGCTGACCACCAGGTCCTTCACCTTGTCGTCGCTCGCAGTCCGAGGCGGCAGACGGCCCGGCGGCTCCCTGCCCGCTTCCTCGAGCGCAACCTTCAGGTCCTGGCGCTCGTGCTGGCGTTCTTCAACATGCATCTGGCTCACATCGGGAGGTACAATCCCATGTTCCGCCCGCGCTTTGATGTCGGCGCCACGCCACCATCCGGCCAGAGTCTGGTGATCGTGGGTCGAAATGCAGGCAAGCGACAGCCGGGGATAGGCGTCGGCAGGCTTGAAGCCATCGTCATCCCGTTCATAGGAGAGGATGCGGTAGGATAGGATCCGGGCTTCAGCCAAGTCGTCCTGCAGCCCGTCCGGCAGCATTCCCAGATCTTCCCCGATCACAAGGCAGCGGAATTCCGCGGATGCCTCTGCCAGAATTCGCAGCAGCTCGTCCTGCGGGTAGTTGACGTAGGCGCCACCATCGGGCGCGCTTTCGAGCGGTACGAGGAACAGGCGCCGCAGTGCTGCGGCGTGGTCGATCCTGACGGCTCCGGCGTAACGCATTGCAGCGGTCACCATTCGCCGATAGGGGGCTTCTTCGCCCGAGGCGATTGCCGCCGGATGGAAAGCGGCCAAGTGCCAGTCCTGGCCTTCGGTAGCAAACGGATCGGGCGGACTTCCGACCGTGGCATCGGCAATATAGGCGTCTCTCTCACTCCAGGTGGCCGACCCATCCATGGCTTCTCCAACGGCTAGATCCAGATAAAGGCCGATCCGAAGGCCTGCGTCCCGTGCGACCGCTGCGGCCTCACTCAGTTGCAGATGGGCCAGCCATTGCAGCCACATGTGAAAGCGCATGGTATCGGCATGCTCTTCGGCAAAGGCCTCTACTTCGACACTGTCGAGTTTCTGGAATTCCGCCGGCCAAGATTTCCAGCCGGCACCTTGCCCTCTGCTGCACATGAACGCTGACAGAGTTTCGAAAAGCGCGTGCCGTCGCAAGCTTTCCCCGCGCTCTTGGATGAAATCCTCGAAAACTTCGCGATTTGTCAAGCCGCTTGCGGATGCATGCAGTGATTGCCAGAGCTCGCGCAAAACCGCCAACTTGGTGTCGGCAACCCGGATGTAATCGACAAGGTCGGTTTGCCGCAGTGCCTGTATCTGCCTTTCCAGTTCCGGTCGGCTCCTGAAGCCAGCAACCTTATCGACCGCAATGTAGAGAGGATTGAGCATTTGCCGGTTCGACGGTTCATACGGGCTGCAGCGATCGGGATCTGCCAGGAACGGCGCATGCAGCGGGTTCAGCCCGACGAAACCGGCGCGAAGTGACTGCGCCAGCCAGATCATTCCAACCAGATCCCCGAAGTCTCCGATGCCCCAGTTGCGCCTGGACCGCAATTCGTAGAGCTGGAGACTTATGCCCCATACACGCTCCGTTTCGAGAACATCTGGCAGGTAAGATTTCGGAATAGCCTTCGATTGCTTCTTCACGGGCCGATGAGCGGATTCTCCCGTCACGCCCAGCGCGGCAAGAACCTTTCGCTTTGCCGTGTCTGTGATCGGCACTTCCACATTGTCGGGGGACGGCCGTGTAAGGCTAATTCCATGTACTTTGGCCAGACGGTCGAGATGCGAATCCATGTGGTCTCACTTTCTACGTCAGACGAACTTCAGGCCTCAGCTAGACTGATGCTCGAAAACACGGACCAAGGAGAAAGAATGTTGTTCTCGCTAGTCGAACTTGGTGGAAAGATCCGTTCGCCCAGGGGGGGTGAAGCGATCCTCGCTGGTTGGTCCGAGAGGTTTGCGACGAGGTGAAGTTTGGCACCGCCCGCGAGCGCCCAGTCGACCGCAGTGACGCTGCGATCGCGACGGAATGTCCCGCTGCCGCCCCCAGCGCGCTCCAGCAGCGGCACGATCCGCTTGTGTCGGACAGCAAGAAGCGACTTGTAGAATGCCAACATTTCTGAACAATCGGTCCCGCCAAGCCGAGACCAGTCGAGCATCGCCATCTCGAATGTGGCTTTCGCGGTCGGATCTACGAGGTCGACGGCATCAAAGCCCGGAAGCCGCGATAACTCTTCGCGGCGTCCGTTCCTTACCTTTTCGTTCACTCCTTCATCGAAGTCGCAGAAATACGGAAACGGCTCGCGTGCTCCCCATTCCTCGCCCATGAAAAGCATCGGGATCTGCGGCGACAGCAGATAGATTGCGGTCACCGCCTTGATGGGTTCAAGGGACCTGTACGTGATCATGCGATCGCCGAGAGCGCGATTGCCGATCTGATCATGATTTTGAATGAAGGAGATGAAGGCGGCGGGCGGTAGGTCGATCGAGGGCTTGCCGCGGCTCTTACCCCGATAGGGCATGTGTTCGCCCTGAAACACGAAACCCTCAGCGAGAGCGCGGCCGAGCTTGTCCTTGTCATCGGCATAGTCCCGGTAATATCCGAAGGTCTCTCCGGTCGCGGCGATGTGCAGCACGTGATGCACATCGTCGTTCCATTGGGCAGTAAAGCGGGTGGCCCGTCCTTCTTCGCGTCTCAAGAGATCGCTGTCGTTGTCTTCGTTCTCCACGATCAGATGAACATGTCGGCCGCCTGCAGCTTCGCGAACGCGCCGGGCGAGCTCGTGAAGAAGGTATTCTTCGCTGTCGTCCTTGATCGCATGCACTGCGTCGAGCCGCAGACCGTCCAGCCTGAACTCGGCGATCCAGTAGATCGCGTTCTGGATGATGAATTCCCGAACCGCATCCGATTCATCGCCATCATAATTGATGCCGTTGCCCCAGGGAGTCCTGTGGTGCTCGGTGAACAGCGGCGCATACGTCGACAGATAATTCCCGTCCGGGCCGAAGTGATTGTAAACGACATCCAGGAAGATGCTGATGCCGCGCCCATGGGCGGCGTCCACTAGCGCCATCAAATCTTCGGGACGACCGTAGCTGCTGTCCGGTGCATAGGGCAGAACGCCGTCATAGCCCCAGTTGTAGCTACCGGGAAAGTCGCTGACTGGCATGATCTGAATCGCGGTGACCCCAAGCTCTGCCAGATGGTCCAATCGTTCGATTGCTGCCCGGAACGTGCCTTGCGAGGTGAACGAGCCGATATGGAGTTCGTAGATGACGCTCTCCTCCCATGAACGCCCCGACCAGACTTGGTTCTCCCACTCGTATGATTTGAGATCGACGACCTCGCTCGGACCGTGAACGTCTCGAGGCTGATGACGTGATCCCGGGTCGGGCACCTCGGAGCCGTCTGGCAACACGAACTTATAAAGGCTGCCCTGCCCGACCCCGCCGACATGGCAACGATGCCATCCGTTGTCGGTGCGCTCCATCGGTCGTGGCTCCCTACCCTCAACTTTGAGGGAAACGTTCTGCGCCAAAGGGGCCCAGAGACGGAACTCGACGCCATCTTGCAACAAGATTGGACCAAACGCATATTCGACCAAAACATCACCTTTTCTTTAGGATGTCACTTGCCGCTAGCGCAGCAGGCCTTGACCACCATCGACCCAGATCGGCGAGCCAGTGATATGACGCGACCTGTCGGACGCCAGGAAGACGATCACGTCGGCGACATCTTCACTACGACCCGGCTGCCCCCCGGTGATCGGCACCTGCCCCTCAGGCCAGACAACGGGTATCGCAGTTTCGCCTTCCTTCCTCAGACTGGTGTTCGCCTCGATGTTGGTTTCGATCTCACCTGGGCACACGGCGTTGATGCGAATGTGATGGCGGGCAAGCTCGAGAGCGAGCTGCTGCACCATCGCGACTTGTCCAGCTTTAGTGACGCTGTAGGCGGTAGCGCCGGGGGTTGTGAAGGTTCTGGTGCCGTTGATGGACGAAACGACAATGATTGAGCCGCCGCCGAAGCGTTTCAATTCGGGCACAGTCGCGCGGATCGTCAGGAAAGTTCCGGTCAGGTTGATCGAGATGGTGTGATTCCATTCAGCGAGCTTCAGATCATCGATTGGTGCCCATACGCCGTTGATGCCAGCATTGGCGACCACGGCGTCAAGCCGGCCGTATTGCTGAGTGAGTTGTTTCACGGCTGCTGCCATCTGGCGCTCGTCAGATATGTCCGCCAGAAGCGAAACCGCCTCTCCTCCGTTCGCCAAAACTTCATCAACCGTGGAAGAGATCTCCTCCTGCGTATGGCCGAGCGCACCGATTTTGTACCCGTCCCTGGCCAGAGCGAACGCGGTCGCCTTCCCAATTCCGGATCCGGCTCCAGTGACAAGCGCTACCGGTGGCTTCATTGCAAACTCCAGTTGATATGAGCGGCAAGTGAAAACCTTCGGATCGGCCCGAAGTTCCAGAGAAACTGCGCGTTTGTAGGCGGCAGGACGCCAGTTGCACCATTGAGCGGTTGGAATCGTAAAACAGTTCCGCCTGGCTGCTCGGACGGACTGGGGCTGCGCCATAGTATGAAGAGATGATCCGCCCGCATACGCTCCCGTCTCGGGGGTCCGCGGAACAACCAGGGATCAACAAAGTTGATACCGAACTTCGGGAGATGCGCGTGGCATTCTGCGCAACTCTCGTTCGTCATCCTCTTACATGCGGCCTTCGCACCGTCTGGATCAAGCAATGAAAATTCCGACCGCCACCTATCGCCTTCAGTTCCGCAACGGCATGACCTTCGACCGCGTGGGCGAACTGGTGCCCTATCTGAAACGGCTCGGCATCAGCCACCTCTATGTCTCGCCGATCTTCACCGCGACGTCGGGCTCGACCCATGGATATGACGTTACCGACGCCAACGAGATCGACCCGACGATTGGCGGCCGAGATGGATTCGACCGCATGGTGAAGGCGCTGAAGACGGGGGGCTTGGGGCTCATCCTTGACATCGTTCCGAACCACATGGCCGCCTCGCTCGAAAACCCGTGGTGGCGCGACGTTGTCGAAAACGGCGAGAAAAGCCGCTATGCCCACCATTTCGATATCGATTGGACGCAGAAGCTGACCCTGCCCGTCCTCGGCGACACCTTCGAAAAGGTGCTAGAGGCTGGCGATATTTCCGTGAGGCCCGATCCCAAGACGGGCAAGCCGGCACTTGCCTGTTACGAGACCTATTATCCGCTCGACCCTGCCACCTTTGCCGGCCGCGACGCCGAGGTGCTGAACCACACCGACAAGGCGGCCATCGCCAAGCTCCACGACCAGCAGCCCTACCGGCTGATGTCCTGGCGGGATGCGCGGCGCGAACTATCCTACCGCCGTTTCTTCGAGATCACCGGTCTTGCCGGCGTTCGAGTAGAGGACGGCGCGGTCTTTGCCGACACGCACCGGCTCATCCTCGAACTCGTCCACTCGGGCGCGATCGATGGGCTGCGGGTCGATCATGTCGACGGTCTTGCCGATCCGAAAGCTTATCTGCAGCGCCTGCGCCAGGAAGCGGGGCCCGACTGCTATATCATTGTCGAAAAGATCCTTGGCGAAGGCGAACAGATCCCTGCTGACTGGCCAATTTCGGGCACTACCGGCTACGAGTTCGTAGCCGCCCTCAGCGACGCTCTGGTCGATGGTGAGAAGCTGGGTGAGCTGCGCACAGCGTATCACGAGGTCATCGGCCACTCGCTCGACATGCGCGGCGAACTGCGTGAAGCCAAATTGCTGATGGCGGACAATAACTTCGCCGGCGAATCTGCGGCTCTTGTGAAGCTTGCGCTGCAGATCAACCAGACGGAGGACCGTGAATCCGCCCCATCCGAAACCTCGATTAAGACCGCCCTGCGCGAACTGCTGGTCAGTTTCCCAATCTATCGCACCTACGGCACCCGCGAGGGCCTGCCGCGGGAAGGCCGGGAGATGCTGGCTCATGTCCTCGATCAAGTCCGACAAAGCAGGGATGCTCCGGAGCCGCAGGCGCTCGCCCTCCTCGAACGGATCTTGTCCGGTGATGTCGAACAGCAGGCGCTGGGTCAGGCTTCGGTCTTCCGCACCCGCTTCCAGCAATTGACCGGCCCCTTGATGGCGAAGTCGGTGGAGGATACGCTGTTCTTCCGCCAGCACATGGCGCTCGCCTTGAATGAAGTCGGCGCAGAGCCCCTGCCGCGCCCCTTTTCGGTCCATCGTTTCCACAAGGAAATGCAGACGCGGCTTCAACGCCAGCCTGACGCGCTTTCGGGCACTTCCACCCACGACACCAAGCGCGGCGAGGACGCCAGAGCTCGGCTCTATACCATTACCGAAGCGCCTAAGCATTGGGCGGACGCCGTCAAGCGCTGGCGGGAGATAAACCGAGAGGCCGTGCAGTCCCTCGAAGACGGCCCTGCCCCAGAACCCGCGGTCGAATGGATGCTCTATCAGGCGCTCGCCGGGGTGTGGCCGACGAATATTCATCCGGATGCCGAACGTCTCAAGTCCCTTGAAGGGCGCTTCGTAGCCTATGTGGAAAAGGCGATCCGGGAGGCCAAACTCCGCACCGACTGGGGCGATCCGAACGAGGCCTACGAAAAGGCTGTGATGGACTACGCTCGCCGGCTGCTCTTGCCCACCAACTTGGCCTTCCTGACGGACTTCGCCGAGACGTTGCGGCCGTTTATCCGTGCCGGTCTGGTCAACAGCCTCAGCCAGACGGCCATCAAGCTCACGGCGCCCGGCGTGCCGGATATCTACCAGGGCAGCGAAGGCCTCGACCTCAGCCTTGTCGATCCGGACAACCGTCGCGAACCGGATTTCGATCTGCTACAAAAACGTTTGTCGGAAGGACGGAAGGTCACCTTCGGTCAGGACGAGGAGTGGCAGACGGGTCGGCTGAAACAGAATGTGATCGCAACCCTACTCAGCCTTCGGTTGGATGCGCCGAGCCTCTTCCGCGAGGGCAAGTACGTCCCGCTTGGGGCCAACGGTGAAGGATCCGAGCGTCTCATTGCCTTCGCACGCTTAGATGCGAACGATGCGATTATTGTCCTGGTCCGACGGCTCTCGTTCGCCGACAGCTACGCCCCATCATCCAAGCATTGGCAGGGACTGAGACTCACTTTGCCGAAGGTGCTCCAGAACCGCCGTTTTGAGGACGTGTTCTCGAAGCATTGTATCGAACTTAATGGCGACCTTGATGTTGAGCACACTGGTTCCGACCGACCGTTCGTCATCCTGCGAGCGATTTAAGGGTGAAGCGGCCGCCGGCGCGATATGGTCCAATGCCAGAACCGCCGCTCGTCTCGACTGTCGTCGGCAACTACGGCCGGGGCCAAAGGGGCATAGTGACAGAAAATGGGACCGCACCGGCCGTCTCGCGAAGACGACAACCACCCCAGCGGCCCAGATCACTGCGGTCCAAGGCACGCGCACCGGATCAATCGTGGCAATCGCCATTGAATGTTGGCGGAGCTTCAAGTGGCGTGGAAGACCGGAAGTTTTCCAGTGACATTGCGTTCCTAGTTTGACTGGGTGTCGTGAAAAAACATCAGAGTCGTCAAAGGCGGGAGCTCGACGGCAAGGGATTGTTGATGGCCGTGCGAATGCACATATGCGGCGTCGCGATCACCAAGGCCCTGGCCTCCCCCGCCGTAGACGAAGGCGTCGGTATTCATGATCTGGTGCCAAAGGCCAGAAAAGGGAACGCCGATCCGATAGCCACTTCGATGAACCGGTGTAAAATTGGATACAATGAGCATGGCCGCCCGTCGTCCAGCGTTGTAACGCAGCATTCCCAAAACCGAGTTCTCGGCATCGTCGGCAACCGCCCATTGGAAGCCGTTGGGCTCGGTATCGCCATGCTGCAGCGAGGGAAAATGCCTGTAGATCCGGTTCAGATCCCGGACGAGGCGCTGCAGGCCCACATGCAAGGGGTAATCGAGAAGATCCCACTCAACGGAAGCGTCATGGCACCATTCCGAAGGTTGGCCAATCTCGCAGCCCATAAAGAGCAGTTTCTTGCCAGGGTGCCCCCACATGAAGCCGAACAGGGCACGAAGGTTAGCCATCTTCTGCCCCTCATTGCCTGGCATTTTGCAAAGCAGCGATCCCTTTCCGTGGACGACTTCGTCATGGGAGAACGGTAGGATGAAACGTTCACTGTAAGCGTAGATCATCCCAAAAGTCAGCGAGCCATGATGGTACTTTCGGAAGACGGGATCGTCGGACATGTAGTGAAGCACGTCATGCATCCACCCCATATTCCATTTCAAGTCGAAGCCCAGTCCGTTCTCTGCGGGTGCCTTGGTGACACCTGGAAAGGCGGTCGACTCTTCCGCGATCATCAGTACCTGCGGATGGCGCTCGTGGACAATACTGTTCAAATGCTTGAAGAACTCGATCGCTTCGAGGTTTTCGCGCCCGCCGTAGCGGTTCGGAATCCATTCGCCCTCTGCCCGGCTGTAATCGCGATACAGCATCGAGGCGACAGCATCGACGCGTAGCCCGTCGATATGAAATCGTTCGAGCCATTCAAGCGCGCTGGCGATCAGAAACCCTTTGACCTCGTTACGACCGAGATTGTAAATCAACGTGTTCCAATCGCGATGAAAACCTTCGCGGGGGTCTTCGTGCTCATAGAGCGGCGTGCCGTCGAAACAGGCAAGACCCCAAATATCGGTTGGGAAATGCGCAGGGACCCAATCCAGGATCACGCCGATGTCGGCGCCGTGGCAGCGATCGATGAAATATGCAAAGTCTTCCGGCGTGCCGTAACGCCCGGTTGGCGCAAACAGGCCCAACGGCTGGTAGCCCCAGGAACCACCGAAGGGATGCTCCATGATAGGCAAGAGTTCGATGTGGGTGAAACCCATATCGCTGACATAGGGGACGAGCCGCTGAGACAATTCCACCCAGTCGAGCGCGCGCCCCCCGTCTTCCATATCGCGCAACCAGGAACCCGCGTGCACCTCATAGATCGAGATCGCTTTCTCGAAGCGGTTCGCAGTTCGTTGGCTGTATAGAAAGGCACTGTCGTTCCACCTGAACGGATCGGAGGAGGCAACCAATGACGCCGTCGACGGCGCGGCCTCGGCGGCGCGCGCAACTGGATCGGCTTTCTGAGGCAAGAGGTTGCCTTGGCGGTCAACAATCTCGAATTTGTAGCGCTCGCCGACCGTGACCTGCGGGACGAAAATCTCCCAGACGCCCGCTTGCGGGCGAAGCCGCATAGGATGGCGACGACCGTCCCACGCATTGAAGTCGCCGACGACTGAAACGCGTTGGGCATTCGGCGCCCAGACGGCAAAGCGCACACCGGCAACATCCTCCACAGTCATCGGATTGGCGCCGAGCGTGCTGGCCAGGTTGTAGTGGGTTCCCTCTGAAATGAGGTGGAGATCCAAGTCGCCAAGCAGCGGGCCGAAGCTGTAGGGATCATCGGTCACTTGAACCGCGTCGGGCCAGCGGATCCTGAGGCTATAGGGACGTCGTCCGGCAAGGACCGCGCCGAAGAGGCCAGCCGCATGAACAAGGTCGGCCTCGGACAAAAGAACACCGCTTTCCCGATCGATGATATCGAGACCGAGCGCACCGGGAAGATAGGCTTTTACGCTATATCGACCATCGCCGCCTGGATGCACTCCCAGGATCGAGAATGGATCCCCATTCCGTCCTTCAATAAGGTCCTGCACCGCCCCGGATTCCACGCCGTACAAAATGTCGGGAACATTGATCGTCATGCGCGGCTCTCCGAAAGGCGGTCTATGATGTTTGCAAACCCGGCGAGCGGGATCGGAAGCCATTTGGGTCTATTCCTGGCTTCGTAGGCGATTTCGTAGGCAGCTTTCTCCAAGAGGAAGATATCGATGACGCGCCTGATATCGCCGTCCCCCCGCGGCAGATCCGGCGAAGCGGCAAGGGCCTGCGAGTATGAGTTCAGAAAGATCTCTTCGGCGCTTTGGCCAAATCGTCTGATGACCTCACGGCGACGTTCGTCATGATGATCGGAGATTGCATCGTTCTCGAGCATGGCCGTTGCCGACAGATAGTCCAGTGATCGCAGAAGCCCCGCCGCGTCGCGAAGCGGGCTCGTCTTGGCACGGCGCTCGGCAAGGTTGCGGGCAGGTTCACCCTCGAAATCGATGATGACGGCGTCTCCTTCGGTCACCAGAATCTGACCAAGATGGAAATCGCCATGGGCCCGCGTCAGAAGCGTTTCCCTTGCTCCCTGGGCAACGCGATCAGCGCAATCGATGATGCTGTCACGTCGCTGGAGGAGTGATCCTACTCGCAGCTGGACATCGTCATCAATGCCGTCGCCGAGGTCCGCTAGCTTAGAGAAGGCATAAGCGATCTCCCCGGTCACTGCCTTGCGGATCTGATCGACATCGTCGCTATCGGCCCGCCGTGGCGAAAAGGCTTCATTGTCCGTCGGGCGTGCCAATAGCGCATGCAGCTCGCCCAGACGCTCGCCCACCATTGCGACAAAGCTGAGCAAGGGGCGCAGTTGCTCAGCGGCCGCCTCAAAGGGCGCTTCTGTGATAACGATTTCGTCCGCGGCGCGCCTGAGGTTTGACAGCATCCAGCTCCAGGCGTCGCCCTGGTTGCGAATAGCACCCTGAACAATAATTAGGGTTGATCGGCGGCCCTCGCCATCGGTCCGGGCTACCTCGCCCAGAAGCGGCGCCGTATGGACATATCCGTTCTCGGTTAGATATCGCGTCATCTCGACCTCCGGGTGGATGCCAACGAAGACATGACGGATCAGTTTGATCATCGCGGCGTCGCCGACGGTGAGCGAACTGTTGGATTGCTCCGCCGAGAGCCACCGGATCGGCATGTCGTCCGTTAGCGCCAGACCGTCGAGCAGATCAGTTCCGAGGAATTCGATCTGACCCGTCCGTCCGCTGACCACCGACCGATCGCAGAGACCCCGCAGGATACCGCGTGCCATCGCCTCCACGGCGAAACCGTCCGTCAGGAAGCCGACGCGTCTGCCCTGACGGACGCGCGCTAGGGACAGCTGCTGTCCGAGTACGTTGGGCATCGTATCGTCCCATTCGACAGCCAAAGGCAATTGGTAAGTCTCCACGTGGTCCGGCAGCACGGCTTCCAGCTCGCCAAGCACCACACCATCTGCGAACGGGACAGGCGTTGCGGAAATCAGCCGCGCCTCCTGGAGCGTCTGGTCCTTAGCGCCGAACCACCGCCGTTTGGAAAGGTAGGTCGGCAGGATGTCACGGTTTAACATCTGGGCGTGGTGCGGTTGTTCGATGAGTTCCGCAAGGCCACGGCGCAAGACGATGGTGACAAAATCGGGAAGCTGCTCAGGCGGCGCAGTCCGCCAGGCAGGTCCGTCGGCTTCAGCGTTGAGCTGGAACCAGAAAAAGCCATATGGAGGCATTGTGAGAAGATAGGTGAGTTGGCCTATCGGCGGAAAGGGCGACATGCCCGTGAGTTCAACGGGAATGCGCCCCTCGAAAGCCGACAAATCGAGCTCCACGGCTTGGGGAAGCCTGGAGAGATTCGCAACGCATAGAACCACCTCGTCCCCGAACTCTCGCAGATACGCAAGGATGCGGCGGTTGCTCGGCGTCAAGAATCTGAGTGAACCGCGGCCGAATGCTTTGTGTCGGCCCCGCAGCGCCAGCATGCGGCGCGTCCAGTTTAAAAGCGAATGCGCGTCCGATATCTGAGCCTCGACATTCAACGCCTCATAGCCATAGAGCGCGTCAGCGACGGGCGGCAAGACCAGACGCGCGGGATCTGCCCGGGAAAAGCCGCCGTTTCGGTCGGGCGACCATTGCATGGGTGTGCGCACGCCATCCCGATCGCCGAGATAGATATTGTCACCCATGCCGATTTCGTCACCATAGTAGACGATAGGCGTGCCCGGCATTGACAAAAGCAGGGCGTTCATCAACTCGATGCGTCGCCGATCTCGCTCCATCAATGGGGCCAGGCGACGCCGAATTCCAAGGTTGATCCGAGCGCGTTTGTCCGAAGCATAGGTCTCCCAGAGATAATCGCGCTCGGCGTCCGTAACCATCTCGAGTGTCAGCTCGTCATGGTTTCTGAGGAAGATAGCCCACTGACAATTCGTGGGGATTTCAGGCGTCTGGCGCATGATGTCGGTGATAGGAAACCGGTCTTCCTTGGCAATGGCCATGTACATGCGCGGCATCAACGGAAAATGGAAGGCCATATGGCACTCGTCGCCGTCGCCGAAATATTCGGCCGTGTCCTCCGGCCATTGATTTGCCTCGGCAAGCAGCACGACGCCCAGATTGGTGTTGTCGAGTGCGGCGCGTATCTCTTTGAGCACCGTGTGAGTTTCGGGCAAGTTTTCATTATTGGTGCCCTCGCGTTCGACGAGGTATGGAATCGCATCGAGCCGGAAGCCATCGATTCCGGTCTCCAACCAGAAATGCATGATATCGAGCAGTTCCTTCATCACCAGCGGATTGTCAAAATTCAGATCCGGCTGGTGGGAGTAGAAGCGGTGCCAGTAATAGGCGCCTGCCAACGGATCAAAGGTCCAGTTCGATTTTTCCGTATCGATGAAAATGATGCGGGTTGCCGAGAATTTCTGGTCGTCGTCGGACCAAACGTAGAAATCGCGCTCGGGGCTGCCGACCGGTGCGTTTCTAGCACGCTGAAACCATGGGTGCTGATCGGAGGTATGGTTGATAACGAGTTCGATGATCACCCGGATACTGCGGTCGTGTGCGGCGGTGACGAACTTGCGGAAATCGTCAAGGGTCCCGTAGTCTGGGCTGACATTGCGGTAATCCGCGATATCATAGCCATCGTCGCGACGCGGCGACGGAAAGAAAGGCAGAAGCCAGATGGCATTGACACCAAGTCCGGCAATATAGTCGAGCTTCTGGTAAAGGCCTTCGAAATCCCCAATGCCGTCACCATTGGCATCAAAGAACGACTTGATGTGCAGCTGATAGATGATCGCGTCCTTGTACCAGAGCAAGTCTCCATCCGGTCGATTGTCCTCGGTGAAAGCGCTGTCCATCTCAATTTTCTCCTGCGCTGACGCGCCAAATGGCGAACGGCAGATAGGCTGGGTTCAGCCTGATTATTTGCCATTTGCCCGTACGATTGAATCGTTCCCCGGTGACGAGATCTTCGAAGGCAAGCGTCCCCTGATCGCCGATCCCGAACCTCCAAAGAGGAAATTCGACGTTGCTTTCTTCAGCGGCATCCGGATTGAGCGTGACCGCGACCAAAAGGACATTGTGACGTCCGGGGCTCGCCTTTTCGAAAAACATCACGTTCGGATTGGAAGAGGGCAGCAGTGTAAGGCCCAGATGAGATTGCAGGGCGGCATTGTCTCTGCGAATGCGGTTGAGCATGGTGATCTCCGCCTTGATGTTACCCGGGCGGTCGTAGTCCCAAGCGCGGATCTGATATTTTTCGCTGTCGGCATATTCCTTGCGTTTGGCGTCTGGGTGTCCCTCGCAAAGCTCAAAGCCGTTATAGACGCCCCACAGACCGGACAAGGTCGCGGCAAGGGCAGCACGGATGAGGTAAGCAGGCCTTGGGGCGTCCTGCAGGAAATCCGGATTGATATCATGCGTGTTGACGAAGAAATGCGGCCGAAAGAACTCTTTTGCCGCGGTCTGGGTGAGCTCGCTCATGTATTGTTCGAGCTCCCATCTCGTATTGCGCCAGGTGAAATAGGTGTAGGACTGCGAGAAGCCGATCTTGGCCAGCCGGTACATGACTTTTGGCCGCGTGAAAGCCTCCGACAGGAATGCCGCATCAGGATGTCGGGCGCGGATATCGGCGATCATCCACTCCCAGAACGGAAACGGTTTGGTATGAGGATTGTCGACGCGGAACAGCTTGACGCCGTTTTCAATCCACAGCTCGACGATGTCGCGTAGTCTCGACCATAAATCCGGCACGGCGTCCTTTGTGTAGAAATCGACGTTGACGATGTCTTCGTATTTCTTCGGCGGGTTTTCGGCGTAACGAATCGTTCCGTCCGGGCGCCAATCGAACCAGCCGGGGTGCTCTTTCAGCCAAGGGTGGTCGGGCGAGGCTTGGATTGCCAGATCGAGGGCGATCTCCAGTCCAAACCGTGCTGCTTCACCGACCAGCCGACGAAATCCGTCGAAATCGCCGAGCTGTGGATGTATGGAATCGTGGCCGCCCTCCTCCGAGCCGATAGCATAAGGGCTTCCGGGATCGTTCGCGCCAGCCACGAGGGAATTGTTGCGACCCTTGCGATTGGTATGTCCGATCGGATGGATCGGCGGAAAATAAAGGACATCAAAACCCATGTCGCGGATCGCCGGCAGCCGCGCAACTACGTCGTCGAAGGTGCCATGCCGATGGGGATCGCCGCTCTGCGAGCGCGGAAAGATCTGGTACCAACTCGCAAACGCGGCCTCCCGCCGCTCGGCGTCGACCGGATAGGCGGCCGATCGAACCCGAAAGGGGCGCCTGTCGGCGAGCGCCATCAATTCACCTGTCCGCGCCGCGAGAAGAATCTCAAGTTTGCCGCTCGCATCTTTTCTTGCAAGGTCGCTCAAGAGTATGCCGAGTTCTGCCCTGTCGTCGGCAACCATCGTTTCGGACGGTTCGGCCGCTGCCTGGCGCAGCAGTTTTTCGCCTTCGATAAGCTCCAGGTGCAGATCGAGACGGGCATCGTGCTTCTTCAGCAACTCATGGCGGAAGATTGCAAATGGATTTTTCCAGGCTTCGATGCAGAATTCAAACCGGCCGATGCGATCGAGCAGAAAGGCCCCCTGCCAGCGATCATTTTCCAAAAGTGCCATGCGCGTTTCGCACCATTCCGCCTGATCGCCCGCGCGGTAAAGCAGTGCGGCAGCCAAAACATCATGGCCATCTGCAAAAATGTCCGCCTCGACAACCACGCGATCGCCTATCACCCGCTTGACCGGAAAGCGTCCACCATCGACCGCGGGCGCAACAGTTTCGATTGCGATTCGCGGCAAAGACGTCGCCTGGGTCAACGACAGAGCCCCCGCTTCGGCGGCAACCATTGGACGGGACTTTGTCGTCAGCACTTGGACCTCAGCCGGTGCAAGCCGTCGCTCCCTGAGCCCGTCTATTGGCAGGAAGGGTGCGCTGGTGTGGTGAAGAATATCGTCAGGGATGCTTGCCGACCGGCGCAGGTCCCTGTTAACCAGAACCAGCCGGACGTTCTCTGCCACCCGCAGGTCCGCCCGATCGGTCTGCACGACAACGGCAACCTGGCCAGAGGTCTCGACGTTCCTACAAAGGCGCGGACTGGCTTTGGAACGCGCCGCATTGAGCGCGCGGATTTCAGCCGAAAGATTAAAAGTTGCTTCGGCTCTCAGGATCCGCAGGCCTTCTCCCAGACCATGTGTTGGATCGAGCGGCAGGACTGCCCCAAACTCAAAACCCATCGGCACGAGGAGACCATCGCCGATCTCGGCAGATAGTCGTAATGCCCTAAGCGACCTGCGTTCCCGGATCTCCCTGCCCTCGGTCCCATGGGCGAGACGTTTGGCGAAGGGCGCTTCCGGAAAAGCTACTTGTGCGCCGAGGAGCCGCTGCAGCCGATACTCGTCGAAGAACCAGCTTTCCCGCAGATCCCACCAAGCTAGCGAGGAGAAACATCCGTCGAAGCCGCGGCGTTCCAATGCCGCGCGCAGGGAAAAGTCGGTACCAGGGGTGTAGGCGAAGAATTTCGTGTCCGGTTTTGCCGCTCTAGCTCCAGCAATGAGTCGTTCCCACCCGCCGGGGGAGAGCATGTCGAGACCCAGCACCCGATAGCCGGCGATCCCGCAGTCGGCAAAGGCCGCCAAGCGCTTTTCCCAACCTTCGAGTAGGCCGTCGGGAAAGGCCAGATATCCGCCGGCGGATGTTTTCGGTGACCGCCGTGGATCGAGGGCGGGCGTGACCACACCGGACCCGGCGGTCGGCGGATTGAGGGCCAGGTCGAGCATCAGCACGATCTCGCTCGCCCGGGCGGTTTCCACTAGAATAGAAAGCAGGTCCTCCGTCTTCCCCTCTAACTTGAGAGTGGGATCGAGCCGGGTAAAATCTTCAGTCGAAAACAGGCCACCGCCGGCTGTTTTCAGGAATGGCGGCGCGGACATGACTGTGTCGAAGCCGAGTGCGCGGGCATGATCGAAGGCTTCGCTCCAACGATCCAGTCCTGCTAACAGCAAAGGATTGACATAATAGATGCTCGGGCGGCTAATCGATACTGTCGACTGGGGTACAGGCATCATCTCGGACGGAATCTCCAAGTCTGTTTCGAGATTTCTCTCGATTCGACGGTCGCCAAGCTAACCGGTAAGGAAACGAGTTGTTCCGTCGCTCGGCTGTTAAGTCAGGACCGAGCCCGCTCGCTCTCGAAAGTGCCAGCCACTCTAGCTCAGCACCAACGCAGGTGGCTTCCGCAGGTATCCCGAACAATTGATCGGGCTCCCAGGTGGGAAATCGCACCCGGGGGGTACCATCGGCACTGTCCGAGAGTCTTGGCGCGCACGGCTCGCTGTCCAGAGGGCAAATTTTCGTGCGCCAGCACTCTTGCGGTGCCACCGATCCAATCGCTGTGTCGATAACGGCCTCGAGGCGCGACTGCGAGGAATGTGCCTATTCGCAGGAATTGCCTCGCCTTTCCTCCACCTGGAACACCACCACGACCAGGGAGTTGTGTTCGAAAGAAGGTCTTCCCTGTCGCCGGGAGGATGTGATCGCCGCCGCCAACAGGTCCGAAATCGAGCGGCTCCGGCCTAAGACAAGCTCGTTTGCTCGTCCGGGAACCGAGGCAGCCGTATGGAGTTCTCCATGCAAAGAAGGAGAACGCAATGCCCAAGAACTCATTAGATGACAAAGACACCCTGAACGGAGTCGGCCCACTGGATTATGATTCAACCGCGCTCGATGACCAGACCGGTGCAGCCACTGATGATGAAAGGTCTGAAGATTCGGGAGCTAGGGATGCTGGTCGGGCCGCAGACGCGAGCGCGGCGGCAAGAGCTGTGCGAGAAGCCGTGAGGTCCTCGACCCCACGCTCAGGCCCGTCCATCGAGCGAGACATAATGATGGTGGTGGCAGCGGGCTATATCGGCTACTTCATTGCTCGACTGGCAAGATGATTGGCCACTTCCCCTCGTCACCGTACGAGCTTCACCGTCATCGCCGTCCTTGGCGAAAAACGCAGCGATGACGTCGACGACCTCCAAAACCTGACAGTTCGAGTACGGCCTCTGCAGCGGAGTACTTTGGTGATCGGCGTGACGCGTTCCCTCCTCCCTTTGCCGAAAATTGAATGTCCCCGCCGAATCCAAGTGTGACTGCGCTTCGATCGAGGCTGATAAGCTCAGACAGGCGCAACCCGGCTTGCACGACGGTCTCGCGACGAAGGACCATGCTGTGCATCCGGACCTGCAGCGCTGGGTCTCGAAGCACATGGGCGCGACCGTTACCAAGGCGGGGAGTAGCCACGGGCCTATGCTCTTCCAACCGAACGTCGTCATCGACGTTATCCGGAAGGCCGCGGCTGCTGTTCAAAGCGACTGACGGTTGCCGCCAATCGGCCGACAGACCGAGAGAGGCTGCCATACACGGCCTCCGCCACCTATTGGATTAAGGTCAAGTCTGTCAGTGATCATCCAACTGAGACTCGTCGTAGCTGTTTCGGGTCTGGACGGCAATCTCGTGAAGATCGGTAATGCGATCGGACTTTTGCTCGGATGCAATGATCACGGCATAGGAGGTAGCGCGCGAGACGTCCTTTTTCGAAGCCGTGGGATGTTCCTCGCAGACGGCCGCGATCAGTTCCTTGGGTTTCATTCCCGGTTTGGCAAGTCGTTCTACCGAAGCTGCGAGTTGGGCGAGTTCTGCCATGGCCTCTGCTTTCATCCGCTGTTTCTCCAGCGCCCTCATACGGACACCTGTCAAAAACTACAGGAAGACCGTAAAAGTTCGAAACTCAAATGGCGAATTCTTGGGCAGCAAGATGGTCCGAAGGACAATGTCGCTCCATGTCGCGCTATTCCAAATTCGGCGTCGTCGCGCCTTCGGCCATTCATAAATGCGCGGGCTCGGTGCGACAGACTGTTCCGATGCCCGGAACGCCGCAAGGGTGCGTCCCGAGGTGTCGCGTTCGTCGACGCGGTAGCGGATAGTTCGGAATCAACCATGACAGGTCGTCGCGGCTGGGCCAGTGCCATGACTTGAATAGTCTCACTCGTCAACGCCTACCGTGAATTGCGTGAACGCCAGGACTCCGGAGCGACCTAGGTGGACGGCCGCAATCACGACAAGCCTTCGGCACTCACGTTTTTCACGCTCCGCGGCAAAAGATGAAGCGTCTGGATGCAGCACCTTTATCATGGCCCCTCGTTGAGAAATGTGCCACTTAACCGTCTGATACTTGGATTCCTCGCCGCCGCCGCGGTCCGACGGAGGATTGAAGTTTGAACGGCGCAAATTAACTTTTCCTGTTGTTGTTACCACGGCAATGGAAGGAGGAATTTGCCATGAATACCGTCCCGTTTTATCGCTCTGACGTGCCCCTCGACTCCAACGATCTCGCGACATGCCAGAAGGTTCTCGATACGCTTTGCAGTGAAGCGAAAATCGAACGTGACAGCGAAGAATGGAGACGCATCGGCGTCATTGCGATCCAGTTGGTACAGCAAGGGGTCCAAGAGCACGGTGATCTGCTTGCGATGGTCAGAACGGCCCGTGGCATTCTTCACCCTGACGGCGACAACGAGATCGCGCCGTATGAGATGGGATCGGAAGCCTTCATCAAACGCCTGGATGGTTCCGCCAATCCATATGCGCCAGATTCGGTCGAGGCAAAGGAATGGGAGCACGGATTTCTTGACGCGCACCGGGTGTCTGGCCTGTCGTAAACCGATGCGTGTGCCGACTACTGCCCCGTCAGTTCCACGGGATCTGTCGGCCAACGGGTTGCTAACGACTTCTCGGCCGAGCATAGAGCCGCGATTGGCGGCGCGGGGTTTGGGCTGTGTCCGTTTTCCCCGCGCGACTAGCCTGTGCCGAACCCGACCGTTGCCTGCCTTCGTGATCGAACCTCGTCTGACCATCGCACCCGTTGCTCGCTCACCAGGGACCAAGCCGAGATAGCCCATCAATTGGCCCGGGCTCTCAAAACGAGTGACGTCGCCGACTTCCGTGGCGAATGTAGCGGCGACGATCAGATTAACCCCTCGCAGCGTCTGCAGTGCTCGGACGACCGGCGCGAGAGACCAATTCGGGACGAATTCCTCGATGACCTTTTCCAAGCGCTCGACCCCTTCTTTCGAGAACCGCACTGCCTCGACCATTTCCTGCAAGGCGATCTGATGTGCCGGATGATCGAACTGTTGCTCCCGCAGCCGGCGCAAAATCGCATCGTCCAGCCCTTCTTGCGGGAGAGATACGATTGTGTTTGAGCATGAACGCACTCATTTGTTGCCGGTGAACTCGCAACGTCTCGACAGCTGCGGCCCGGGCGCGAACGGGGTCGCGCATCGCCTCATGGCCCTCGTCGCGAACCCACACCGCCGTGAGCTCGCCGACCCCCAATAGCCGGGCGAGCGCGATTTCGACGGTTCGTCTTTACTCTGTCGCCCGGCTTCCCTGGGATCAATGATGGAGCGACGACCACACATTCATGGCCAAGCGATCGGATCAGCCGGTGCAACCCGTATCCTGTTGGCCTGGCCTCGTAGCAGAAATGCACGCGGTAAACTTTGCAGCTATCCGCTGGATGACGCGACGCATGCTTGCATCGATGCATCAACCTCACCCCAAAAGCGGATCTCTCCCTCCCGGCCGGATTAAGCGTCAGCAATCGCATTCTTCAGTTTAGCAACATCGATCCAACGAACACTTCTCTATAATCTGCCACGGCTCGTCCTCCTGTGATGAGGTCGGCTCCGCCTATCCGAGCAACCTTCGGAAGACCAGTGTAGGGCGAGCCACCTCAGCCACGAAGACGGACATTCGGTCTTACTGAACGGCGATGTTTCAGTACGATATTCGTCCGTCCTTGATAGGTGCGCCATCGGAGGAGAGTTCCTCCTTCAGGATCGCCCGCGCTTCCGGGCTTATGACTGCGACTGGCGCCGCGACGGCAAACCGCGCCGCTGAGCCTGCGAGATTCGCGGCACTCACCCCGATCTGATCCGCAACGCTTGTCTTTCCACCATCCAGGCTCTGCCCCGCCAGCCGACGCCCGAGCAGGCGGACGATCTCGGGGCTGTCGGCGAAGGCGCTGTGACCGAGCGGGTCCTTCGTGGCGACACCGCTGGTGTCAATTACCGAAACGCCGAGTTCATCGAGAAGAGGCACGTAGGGTCCGAGATCGGATCCGCCGAGGCGATTGACCCCGCCGGATAGCCAGCCGGAGACCTCCAGCGCCTTGTCGCGCGTCGACGTCAGAATCACAAAGCGCGGCCGCTTGCGCCCCATCTCCGTGAACTGACGGCGAAACACGTCGATGTCGATGTCCGGTGAAGCGAGAACGACATTCTTGACCTTCGACGGGATCGATTTCTCACGCATGGCGACGCCACGTAGGGCCTCCGCGGCAAGCCATCCGCCCATGGAATGAGCGAGGATCGTGATATCGGAGACGTCGGGACTTTTCGCAGCCTGTAGGATGAGATCCTCCAGGGCGCGGCGCGAATAGTTGGCGCTCTCCTTGTCATAGAGGTAGTCGAAGACACGGCCCCTCGAGGGCCAGGTGAAAAGAATCGGGGCGGCGTCGGTTCCCGAGTCATGGACGATCTGCGCGAGGCGGAAAACCGCGTCGGCGTAGGTGTTGTTGAAGCCATGCACGAATATGATGACCTGATGCTTCGCGTTTCGGTTCTTCCGATACCAGTCGACAGCCTGGCTCTCGGATTGTACCTTGGCAACCTGCGTAACCGCAAACTCCTTTTGCGGGTTCGGCGGCATGCGGGACGGCCACTGAACCTCTCCGATCTTGCGGTTCCGATCGGGCGGGATGGACACGTCGACGCTGTTGAGGGAAATCGCCGTCCCGCGGTCGCCAGAATAGAGCCTGCCTGGATCCTCCGAAGGCTTGCGCGTCGTGGCGACAAGCATGGTGACGCGAGTGGTTCCGGTCGGGGCGACGGCGAGTGGCCGCAGAACGTCTTGCGCCCGGCTGGCGCAACCCGATGTGATAAGCGAGAGGGCCACGAGGACCGGGACGGCCTTGCACGCGCAACGAAGGGTCGCGATCGTCGCAATATGGCGGTATCCCTGGGCAACGCGCCCAGGGTGCGAGAGCGATCCTGTCATTTCAGTTCTGCTCCACTTCGCGAGGGATACGGAACCAGGCGACGTAGAGCGCCGGCAGGAAGAGAAGCGTCAGCGCCGTTCCGACAACGATCCCGCCCATCATCGCGTAGGCCATGGGACCCCAGAATATTTCGTGGGAGATCGGGATCAGGGCGAGCGTCGCGGCGGCGGCGGTGAGCATGATCGGCCGCATGCGGTGCTCGGTCGCCTCCACCACCGCCTTCCACGCCGACATTCCCTCCGCTCGCAACTCCTCGATC
>NZ_QOVX01000025.1:0-82887 GCF_008365395.1 Neorhizobium sp. P12A
GCTAAACACGACGCTCTGCACTTTAATACC
Organism: Neorhizobium sp. P12A; assembly: GCF_008365395.1. Classification (NCBI taxonomy): domain Bacteria; kingdom Pseudomonadati; phylum Pseudomonadota; class Alphaproteobacteria; order Hyphomicrobiales; family Rhizobiaceae; genus Neorhizobium; species Neorhizobium sp. P12A. The sequence goes on from NZ_QOVX01000025.1 coordinate 31, forward strand.
CGGACCGGGCGACCATTTCGATTTCGTTCGCATGCCAGCCCATAGCCGGGTCATCGCTAACGGTCTGTTAACCACACAAAGTGAGGAAGACCCCGATTAAATGCAAAAGAACAGCATCTACCGCGGGCTATTTCCAGGGCGTGCGAAAACCTGACTGAACGATCGAAGACACTCGACACTGGCTTTCGAAGCAGAACCCTTGGATGCCGACCCTTGTTGCGATCATAGCGAGCCCCGAAAGCTGACGATTGCTGCAGACTGGCGTAGTTGAGCAATCCTGGCATCCTAGAGAGGTCGGCTTGAGGTTAGCGCCGGCCTCTGTCAGGGCTTTACGAACCGATAAGCAAAGCGATCGGTTTCCCCCTTGATAGAGGGATCGAAGACCTTGATCGCGTGTGAATCGTTCCCGTTCGCAAGCAGCTTGCTTTCCGCATCCAGTATGAAGCCGACAGCCTCCACCTCCGCGCGCACGTAGAGAGGGTCGATGCGATGTAATGACTGGGCATCGTCTGTGCCGGTCCCGGCGGCGGCGGCATGATCGACGATGACGTAGAAACCACCGGGCTTCAGCCGTTCGAAGACAGCTCGATTGAAGTCGGCCGCCGTCGCGCCTCTGGCCTGCATCAGCGCGGTGTGGAGATCGTGGTAGAACAGGTGCAGCCACAGGACATCCGCTGGCTGCGTGACCTCCGGCATTGCCACGAGGTCCGCTGAGACGGCTTTGACGTTTCCCCGGCCGGGCTCTTTCGCGAGCGTCCGCATGAGGCCGACCGGATCGTTCTTGAAGTGCGCAACTTCGGCCGGCACGAAGCTGGTGACTCGACCTTCGGGTCCCACGATGTCGGAGAACCGGCGCGTCCATTTGCCGTCGCCTGGATAAACATCGATGACGGTGTCACCCGCATCTACGCGTGCGAACCGGATCAACTCGGATAGTTTGGATTGGTCGTACATAGGTATCTCCTTCGGAAAAGTCTTCGATGGGCACAGCGAGCGAGGGGCGACTGATTGGGTGATCCACCGGCCACCCTGAGCCGATTGCGAAACGTGGCCAACGCTAAGCTGGGCCGGACGTGTCCACCTGCGCGGCCCGGGCCAGCGCTTGCGTGTCGACATATTCCCGGATGCTGGTCAGTTTGTCGCCCTGGACCGTGATGGCGAAGATCCAGTCGTCCTCGAACGGCTTGTTCGTGGCTTTGACCTTCCCGTTGGCGAAGCCGACGACGAGAACCCGGTCTCCTTGTGCGACAAACTCCTGGGGTTCCGTAGAGGTTTCCATCGACCTGGATGCCGTCTCCAGCATATCAGCCAGCCCCGCCTGTCCGCGGTAGGTGCCGGCCAGCGGCCAGTCAGTGCCTGGAATAATCCACTCGATATCTTCCGCGACCAGCGCCAGCAGAGCCTCCCTGTCGCCGCGACCGATCGCGGCAAAGAAGTTCTTCACGGTCTGGATGTTCTTCTCGATACTCATGGGAATATCTCCGTTTTCTCGGCTGTGGTGCCCATCAGCCGAACTTCACCAGGTGCTGGAAGACAAGTTGACCCCAGCTGCTTCCGAACGACTGGACAAGCAACCCGCCTTCCGAAAGCCCGCCAAGTTTAATCGGGGCGAAACCGATATTTTCCGCCAGCGCCGAAATTTGATCTACGGCGCCGTCATCGTCGCTCGCCAAAAAAACCACCCTCGTGCCGCCATGTTCGACCGGGTCTTGCTCAAGGATCGCGGCAGGCAAATGGTTAAAGCCCTTGACCAGTCTTGCGCCTGTGTAGATTTGCGCGATGGCCTTGGAAGACGGTTGTCCCGCCAAGTCCTTAGGGTTCACGCCGCGTGCATTGGTCACATCGACGATGATCTTACCCTGCCAACTCGGGAGTGCCTTTGCGACGTCCCGGTGCGATTGGAAGCGAACAGCCAGAAAGATGATGTCTGCTTCGACCGCTTCCGCGAGCGTTCCGGGGAGAATTTTGGGTCCGATCGCGGCCGCATCAGCAGCAAAGCTCTCCGGATCGCGCGTGGTTGCAACGGTCACTTCGATGCTGTTGCGTGCGAAAGCCTTGGCTAGGGCTCGGCCGATATTGCCGAAGCCGATAATTGCATAGCTCATAGTGCTCTCCAATCCTACGTGAATGCAGGGTCAGACCTGCGCCCAACCACCGTCGACGGCGAGATCTATGCCGGTGATGTAGGAGCTTTGATCGGAGGCGAGGAACGTGAGGGCCGCCGCGATTTCCTCTGGCTTGCCCCTGCGACCCATCGGGATCTGTGAAGTAAACTGGGCAACGGCCGCTTCGGCCTGCTCGGCGGTGAGGCCAGTTGTTGTCGCCAAAGCGGGAGTTTCGATTGCGCCTGGGCTCATCGTATTGACGCGGATTCTTCGGTCCAGCAACTCCATGGTCCAGGAGCGCGCGAAGCTGCGAACAGCTGCCTTGCTTGCTGCATAGGCGCTAAACGCCGGCAACCCCTTCACGTTCGCAACCGACGAGTTCAGAATGATCGAACCGCCACTCTTAAAAAGAGGAAGGGCCTTCTGCACCGTGAAGAACATACCTTTCACGTTTACATCGAAGGTCTGATCAAAATGGTCCTCCGTGGCTGCAGCAAGCGGCGCGACTGTCCCTGCGCCCGCGTTCGCGAAGAGAATGTCGATGTGACCATGTTTCTCCTTCACGACGTCATAGAGCCGGTCCAGATCTTCCAGGCGCGAGACGTCGCCGACGACTGTTGTCACATTCTTCCCGATAAGGGCCGCGGCCTCTTGTATGGCTTTCTCGCGACGCCCAATGATCACGACCTGTGCACCTTCTTCCACGAAACGCTTGGCTGTGGCCAAGCCGATCCCGCTGCTTCCGCCCGTGATGACTGCGATCTTACCTTCGAGTGCTTTCATAATCTCTTGTCCTTCGTTGTGGTTAGGCACGGAGCCGTGCCGGGGTCAGAGTTGGGCCAGGCCGCCGTCGACGGCGACTTCGCTGGCGGTCATGAAGCTGCTGTCGTCCGACGCGAGGAATGCGGCCGCGGCCGCGATCTCCGCCGGATCGGCCATGCGCTGGAGCGGCGTCATTTCGCCGTAGGCCTTCTGGCCCTCCTCTCCGAGCGCTTCCTTGGCGAGTTCGGTCGCCGTCGCGCCGGGCGACAGCACGTTGACCCGGATGCCGGTACCCTTCAGATCCTCGGCCCAGGTCCGCGCGAGATTGCGCACGGCTGCCTTGCTGGCGCTATAGGCGGTGAATGCGGGGGCGCCGGTGGTCCCAGCGCTCGATCCCGTCAGGATGATCGAACCGCCCGGGCCCATCAGTGGTAGCGCCTTCTGAACCGTGAAGATCGTGCCCTTCACGTTGGTGTCAAAGGTCTCGTCGATGTGCTTGGCGGTGATCTGGCCCAGAGGCAGCGGGCTTCCGGCCCCGGCATTTGCGAAGACGATGTCGAGGCTTCCGCGCTCGACTTTCACCGCCGCGTAGAGCCGATCCAGATCGGCCTCATCCGAGACCGAGCCCTTCACCGCTCGGGCGTTGGGTCCAAGCTCGGCCACAGCCACATCGAGTGCTTGCTGTCGACGGCCGTAGATGAAGACGAAGGCACCCTCCTCGATGAAGCGCTTAGCAGCGGCAAGGCCGATGCCGGTGGCGCCGCCCGTGATTACGGCGGTCTTTCCATTCAATCGGGTCATATCATGTGTTCCTTGTGTCGCGCCTCGGATATCGCTTTGTGGAGATATCCTCCGACAGCCCTCGATATGGGTGCCCTGGCGATCGGCGAGGAGTGCGCATTGGCGCGCATCCGTGGTGCGAAAACGATCCACTTACGTCACAGAACGCAGCGGATGTCATGCGCGATCCGGCCCAGTATGGTAGACCGGCCTTCAGAGGCCGGCTTACGCGGCGTGGGAATGGACCATGATCGACTGGGACGACGTTCGCTATTTTCTTGCCGCTGCGCGTGGCGGCTCCGTGCGGGCTGCCGCAAAAAGCCTGGGAGTGAACCATGCGACGGTGCTGCGACGGATTGCCCAGCTCGAGGAGCGCCTCGGGGCGCAGATGTTCGAAAGGCTGCCTTCAGGCTACCGTCTGACCGCCGCCGGCGAGGAGGTTCTCGAGTTTGCGAACCAGATGGAAGCCTCGTCGCACCAACTGGAGACGCGCGTCTTCGGGCGCGATCAGAGCGTACGCGGGCTTCTGCGGGTTACGCTGCCCCCGTTTCTCGGGACACACCTGCTCATGCCGGATATCGCGGAATTTGCGCGCCTCCATCCAGATATCGAGATGGAACTCGTATCGACCGGCGAGGTTGTTAATCTGACCAATCGGGAGGCGGATGTGGCGATCCGAATGGTCGCCGATCGCAAAACCCTCCCTCTCAATCTTCATGCCCTCAAAGGTCCGAATCTACTCGCAGGTATCTATATGTCGCGCGAAAGACTGGCTGCGTGGCGTGCGGGTGCGTCAGATCCGATCCGGCCAATCGTCCTCAGCAATCAAGCTCTTCCGGCCTGGGCCGCCGAAGGGGAGGTTCGCGCTACAGGCATCCCGTTCCGGACGCCTGACGCTGACGCGCAGATCGCTGCGGCAAGGCAAGGGATCGGCATGACCAGACTGCCCTGCTTCGTCGGAGATGCCGATGACCTGCTGGCGAGAGTTCCGGGCATCGATGTGAAATCACCTGCGACGATATGGCTTCTCACACATGGGGAGACACGCAAGACGAAGCGCGTGCGGCTGTTCACGGAATTCGTATCTCACCGCCTCGCCACGTACGCTCCGCTCCTCGCCGGGCGGTCGATTTCGCACGGCTGACGTCGCATGCCGCACGACACAAATGAGCAAGGGAAATTGCTGGTGAAGATCGGCTTTCGCAATGGAACAGGCTGCGGAGTGGCTGCACTACTTGAAATCGAAACGCATAGAGGGCGGTCCGCTCCTGACCCCATTCCGGTCATTCCCGAGAGCAAGTAGCGGCTCGAATTAGGAAATTTGATCCAAGTACAGCGGCTGAACGACAGGGTCTCGGGTTCATGTCCCTTCAAGGCGACCAAGACACATGATTGCTCACATGGCTTCCGAAAACTCAAATTCCGGCGGAGGCCTTGTCGCCGCTTCCGGCAGCTGTTCCGCGTGCTACCTGATCGGTTCTGTTCTCGATCCCGGCCTTGCATTCGACCTCATGCGTCTTCAACGCTTTTGTTAAACACAGAGCCGTAATGATGATCGGAAGGCAGACGAGATATGAGACTCTGATACCAGCATGTTCGGCGACAAAGCCAAGCAACGGCGGTGCCATGAAGAACACGACGAAGGACATTTGCGCCAGCGCTGCGACATTCAGATGGGCCGGGCGATCGGTCCTCTGCGCCGTTGCAGAAACAGCGAGAGGATAAACCGCGCTGCAGCCGCCGCCCATCAGCGCAAAACCGACCAGCGCGACATAGGGGTGCGGCGCAAGCCAAACGGCGCAGAGACCTGCCACCGAGAGTACAAGCAGAAAGGTTGCAACGGTGCGCGCACCAGACCGGTCGACGAGCGGATCGACGAACAGTCGTGCCACCGCCATGAAGAAGGTAAATAATGTTAGCCCAAGGCCGCCGATGAAGGGCTCAACCGCAAAGACGTCGCGCATGTAGATGGCTGACCAGTCGATGCCCGCGCCTTCTACTAAAAAAGCTGCAATGCCGATCACGCAGAGAGGCAGAAGCCCCAGAGTCGGTAGTGCCATGATCGGAGTTTCTGTATGCTCGAGGCCGGCGCGGGCCGCTGCGTTCTTCTTGCCGTAGATGAATATCGTGCAAATGAGCCAATTTGTCGGGCAGTCAGTTGGTCACGCGATATCCCGCTGTTGTCTTAACCGCCCGTGCTCTCTCGCACCTTCACTTCGAAACCGAGATCGATCCGCTCCCCCCCAGGACGGGTGCTGGCTTGGATTGCGGAAAGCACCTTTTCGGCGGCGAGCCTGCCTGTCTCGTACCGGCGCGACGCGATCGACGACAGCGAAGGAGAGGCACAGGCGGCAAACTCCAGGTCGTGAAAGCCGATCACCGAGATATCGTTTGGTATGCCGATGCCGCGCTTGCGGCACTCCTGCAGAGCGCCGAGAGCGAGATTGTCATCGGTGCAGAAGATTGCCTCGGGCATTCGCCCACGTTCCAACATGTTCGCGCAAAGTGCGGACCCGAGTGCGATGGAACTGTGGCTTGGCTGCTGGGTCACCAATTCGAAGTCCTTGAAGTCCGATTCACACATCGCCAGATGATAGCCGTCGAGGCGAGATTGGGAGCGATGATCGAGATTGCCGCTCAGGAAGGCGATCCGCCGGAAACCGCGCTGGATCAGATGCTGCGTTGCCGCGCGCCCGGCGCTCTCCTGCGACATGCCGATGTTGATGTCGATGGGATCCTGCGAAAGCTCCAAGGTCTCGACGATGGGGAGATTGGCGTGCGCAAGCAATTGGCGGGCATGGGCGGTATGATGGATGCCGGCGATGATAATCGCCTCCACCCGCTGGCCGAGCAGCGCCTTGATGGCATTTTCCTCCTCCACCTCGGAATAGCGGCTGTTGACGACAACGACCTGAAAACCACCGTCGACCAGCACCTCGTGCAGCGCCAGCAGATATTCGGCGAAGATAACGTTGTAGAGCGTGGGAACAATCACGCCGATGGCATGGGTGCGGGCGGAGGCGAGCCTACTTGCGGCGATGTTCGGCACGTAGCCGAGTTCCCTGACCGCGGCATTGACACGCAAGCGGAGCGGCTCGGAAACGGCATCCGGCTTTCGCAAAACGCGGGACACGGTGATCGGGCTAACACCGGCAAAACTTGCAACATCGTCCAATGTTACACGGCGCATGGAATAATTTTCCCCGAAATTCTATATTGCTGCAGTAGCGAATAGAATAAGTATAGTTATGCCACAGTTGACAGCGCTAGCAAATAGAAATTGACAGCGCTGTCAACTATGCTACCTTTTTCTCGTTCCGGATATGGATGGGAATGGAGCCTTCCGGACCAAGAAGCATGCCAATCAATTCATATTGGAAGGGCGGCTTTGGTCCGCCCGAGGAGGAGGACATCCATGCTTAAGAGATTGAAGGCGAAGCCCATTGGGCTTGCGTCCCTTTCAGTGCCCATGCTCGCTCTGTTCTGCACCGCCGCCTATGCGGCGCCGAAGGTGGTTTCGGGCCCCGCGGCCGACCCCAAGTGCATGACGCCCTGGGCATCCGACACGCAGTTCCTGCAGTTCCCGAAAAAGGAAGGACCGTACCGTATCGCGCTCGCCAACGGCTATATCGCCAACACCTGGCGTATTCAGATGGTGCAGACCGCGAAGGCCTATGCCGCACAGCCCGATGTCAAGGCGAAGCTGAAGGAATTCAAGGTCGTCTCGACGGGTGAGGACGTTCCGGCCCAGATCTCCGCTATCAACAACTTCATCGACGCGGGCTACGACGCCGTCATCGTCGATGCGCAGAACCCGACGGCCTTCGGCCCGGTCATCAAGCGTGCCAAGGAAGCGGGTGTCGTGCTTGTCGCCTTCGACAACACGCTCGACACCAAGGATGCCATCAACGTCAACGTCGACCAGAAGGGCCTCGGCGTTATCTGGGGCGACTGGCTGGTCAAGCATATGCCGAACGGCGGCAAGGTGCTTGAAGTGCGCGGCGTGGCCGGCACTTCGGTCGATACCGACCGTCACGACGGCATCAAGGAAACACTGGCGGCTTCAGGCAAAAAGTTCAACGTGACCGAAGTTGTCGGCAAATGGGATGACGGCGTCGCCCAGAAGGCGACGGCGGATGCTATCGCGACCAACGGACCCTTCGACGGGTTCACTGCCCAGGGCGGCGACACCGGTGTCGTGCAGGCGATGATGGATGCCAAGCATCCCTTCGTGCCCTTCGGCGGCGAGACGGAGAACGGTTTCCGCAAGCTTTGCGCCGCGCATGCCGGCGACGGACTGAAGTGCACGTCTGCCGGTACCGGCCCGGCGCAGGTCGCCGTTGCCATCCAGACCGCGATTGCTGCGCTCGAAGGCCAGGTGATCCCGCAGGCGATCAAGCTGCCGACGGCGCTCGTTTCCGATCCGGACTTCAAGGAAGGCCAGGACTACTATCCGAAAGAATCCGACAATTTCTTCGTCGGCAACGCCTTCCCCACCTGCGGCATCAACTTCACGGCGCAGGAGATCATGGGGCAGACGAAGGCAGACCAGTAGGCTCCATCTCTCAGGACTGCTGCGGGCGTTTTCGCCCGCAGCCTTGCGTTGGTTGTGACCGCAGGAGAATGAACGCTTGAGCCTATCTGAACCGCTTTTCCGGATGGACGGCATATCGAAGCGATACGGCGGCGTCATCGCGCTGAAGGATGCCAGCATCTCGATCCGTCCGGGCGCCATCCATGCCGTGCTCGGAGAGAACGGCGCCGGCAAATCGACGCTCATCAAGATCATGGCCGGCGTCGTTTCACCGGATGAGGGACGCATGTTGCTCGATTGCCGGGAGGTTTCGTTCTCCACGCCGGCGGCGGCGATGGCGTCAGGCATCGTCTGCGTCTTCCAGGAACTGTCGCTCATCCCTGATCTCTCGGTTGCTGACAATATCGTCATCAGCAATCCGCCGCTGCGCTTCGGCATGATCGACAGGCGCAGGCAGCGCGCGATCGCCCAGGAAGCGCTGGCGCGGGCCGGGGCATCGGACATCCACTCGTCGTCCCTCGTGAAGGACTTGCCGCTGTCGCGCCGGCAAATGGTCGAAATCGCCAAGGCACTCGCCCGCAAGCCGCGCCTGCTCATCCTCGACGAAGCGACCTCGGCATTGACGCAATCCGATGTCGAGAAGGTGTTCGGCGTCCTGAAGCGACTGCGCGCCGAAGGTATGGCGCTGATTTATATTTCGCATCGCATGCATGAGATCACCGCACTCGCCGACGACTGCACGGTCTTTCGCAACGGCCGCAGCATCGATTCCTATCCGGCTGGAGCCAAGACCGACCAGCAGGTGGTCGAACTGATGATCGGCCGCGAATATAGCAATGTCTTCCCGCCGAAGCCCGCCGGCGCTGTCGATCGTGCGCCAGTGCTCTCCTGCAAGAACCTGTCGTGGGGAGACCGCCTTTCAAATATCAGTTTCGATGTCCGCCCCGGCGAGGTCATCGGCGTCGGCGGGCTGGACGGGCAGGGGCAGCGCGAATTGCTGCTGGCGCTCTTCGGCGTGCTGCGCGACCTCAAGGGTACGATCGACGTCGCCGGTCAGCCGGCAATGTTCAGGAGCCCGAAACAGGCAAAATCGGGCGAGACCTCTGTCGCGCTGATCCCGGAGGATCGCAAGACCGAGGGGCTGATGCTGCCGATGACGGTGCGCGAAAATCTCTCGATTGCCGCGCTTGGCAGCGTCTCGAGGGGCGGCGTCATCGACCGGGCTGCAGAACAGGCGATGATCGATGAACTGCTGAAGCTGCTCGCCATCAAGGCCGCGACGATCGACATGCCGGTCGGCGCGCTATCGGGCGGCAACCAGCAGAAGGTCGTCATCGCCAAATGGCTGATGAACAAGCCGAAGATCATCCTGCTCAACGATCCGACGCGTGGCATCGACGTCGGAACGAAACAGGAGATCTACGCCCTGTTGCGCAAACTTGCCGATGCCGGTGCAGCGATCATCTTCTATTCCACGGACTATGACGAGCTGATCGGCTGCTGCGACCGTGTACTCGTCATGTATGACGGAAGCATCGTCCGCACGTTGGAGGGTATCGAGATCAACGAGCGCGAACTGATCGGCAGCGCGCTCAATGTCAATTCCCATGCCGTCGAACGGAGGATCGGACAATGAGCAAGACGTCTCCCGGCGACTGGCGGTTCTGGTATGCGCAGCACAAGGGCACGTTGCTCGCGGCCGCGCTATTCGTGGTCATGTTCATCGTCTATGTCAGCAACCATCCGGCCGGCTTCACGCCGAATGTCGTGCAGACGGCAGCCAACAAAGCAACGCTTCTCGCCTTCGTGGCCATGGCCCAATGTTTCGTCGTGATCACCTCGGGCATCGATCTCTCCGCCGGCATGATCCTGATCCTCTGCAATTGCCTGGCGTCCTGGCTCGTTGTCGGCTCGCCGCTGCAGACAGGGATTGGCGTGATCGCTGTTCTCCTGACCGGTCTTACCTGCGGCTTGCTGAATGGGCTCATCATCATCTTCGGGCGTCTACAGCCGATCGTAACGACGATCGCTACGAGTGCCGTCTTCTTCGGTCTTGCGCTTTTGCTGCGCCCGTCACCCGGTGGTTCCGTCAACGAGGATCTGGCGGATGCCTTCACCTCGAAGCTCTTCGGTGTAATCCCGGCAAGCCTCGTCGTTCTCGCGCTGACGATCCTGATCATCTGGGTGCCGTTCAGCCGTTCGGTGCTCGGCCGCGCGGCCTATGCCGCCGGGTCGTCCGAAACCGCGGCTTATATGTCCGGCATGCCAATCAAGCGGGCAAAGCTTGCCGCCTACGCGCTGGGTGGGCTCCTCTCATCAATCGGCGGCCTATATCTCACCTTCTTCTCCTATACGGGGGAGGCGGCCTTTGCGAGCGGCAATGCCTACACGCTCTATTCGATCGCTGCCGTCGTGCTCGGCGGCGTATCGCTTGCTGGCGGCAGGGGTAGTGCTATCGGCGCCGTATTCGGCGCGCTTGCCTTCCGCACGATCGGCGATCTCCTCTTCGTCTTCGATCTCGATCCGCTCTGGCAGCCGCTGTTCCAGGGCATCGTACTGCTGGTGGCGATCAGCATCGGATCCATCGGATTGGCGCGAGTGCGCAACCGGCTGGAGTGGTTTCAATGAGTGAGGATGCATCCGCGATGCGGCAATCTATGATCCCAGCCAAGCTTCGCAGCATCGATCCTGCCGTGGCGATCGCCTTTGGCTGCATCATTTTGCTTCTGCTCGGCGGCTCACTCTACTCCCGCAATTTCCTGTCTCCCGACTATCTGCTACAGCAGTTGAAGGTCGCCTCGTTCCTCGGCGTCATCGCGACCGGTATGATGATGGTGATCCTGCTCGGGCAGATCGATCTCTCCGTGCCCTGGGTGGTGACGGCTGGTGCAATGATGGCCTGTGCAGCGACGGCCTATGGAACTGCCGGCTCTGCCTTTGCTATTCCTTTCGGCATCCTGTGCGGCGGCATGATCGGCGCCTTCAATGGTGCGGCCGTCGCTTATCTGCGCATTCCCTCGATGATCATCACGTTGGCTACAAATGCCGTCGTGCAGGGTCTGATGGTCGTCTATACCGGCGGTTTTTCGCCGCAGGATTCCGCTTCGCCGGCCATGCGCTTCATAGCGACGGGCTATATCATCCCCTCCGTTCCGAATGGCGTGATTGTCTGGCTCGTTATCGGTATTCTCGCGATCTTTCTGCTGACGCAGACGACGTTTGGTCGCTCGCTCTATGCCATCGGCAATCGTGAACGCGCCGCCTATCTTTCCGGCATCGATACGCGCCGCATCACGCTGCTTGCCTTCGTCATGTCGGGCGCCTTGAGCGCACTCGGCGGCGTATTGCTCGCGGGCTACGCATCCAAGGCCTCTCAGTCGATGGGGGATGCCTATCTGCTGCCCTCGATCGCGGCTGTCGTCCTCGGTGGTACCCATGTGCTGGGCGGCAAGGGTTCCTATCTCGGAACCATCGCCGGCGTCATCCTGATCACGCTGCTTCAGTCGATCCTGTCGGTCATGCAGATCGAGGAGGCCGGGCGGCAGCTGATCTACGGCGCGGTGATCATTTGTATGCTGCTGCTCTACGGCCTGCAGAAGCTGGCATGATCCCACCGATCGGGGTGTCGATCAGGCCGGGAGAGACGGCGTTCATTCATATTGGTCGACACGTTCACGGTTGTCGGTTCGACTCCCAACAAGAGCAATTGGCATCCAAAAGAACTATTTTCCGTCAACCGTAGACGAGGCCGCCTCGCTCGGCGCCGAATAGCAGTTGGCGTTCTCGACGCCTGATAGTCCAATAAATATTGTCGAAGTAGTCAAAGCTGCTTTTTGGCTTCAACTCGGAGAACGTGCCCCAGCCTTTCCCTCGACGCTGGGAGGTCCCCCCGGCTCACTGACAGCCTGCGACGACTTGTGCACGAGGACTTGATCGCCCGGCTCAAGTCCCGATCGGATCTCGATTCCTGATGGAAAGGTTGCGCCAAGTTGAACGGGGACCGTGTCCACAGTGCCGCCGTGTACGATGGATACCGACGCCCGGTCGGCAACTCCCCCGATCGCTTCGATTGGAACGACAATCATTGCCGGATTCGAAAAAGTCTGGATTGATATTCGAGCGGACATTCCGATCCGTATCGCCTGGCGTTGCGCTTCAGTTCGAGGTCTGAACGAAACGCGTACCTCGAACAAGGATTCTTGTCCGAAGCCCTGTTGTTGTATCGCCTCGGAGCTTACTGACGCTAACGTACCCGCCAGGCTTTCTCCGGGAATGGCGTCGCTTGCGATCGTCACAGGCTGTCCTACTTTGAGCTTATTGACGTCAAGCTCATCGACAGTGCCAGTCGCGACGAAGCTTGTTGTATCGGCGATTGCAAAAAGTGGTGTGCCGCGCCCGACCCGAGCGCCGGGCTCGATCGAAATCCGCTCGCCACTTTTATCCGCCGGCGGACTGGTCAACACTCCTGAGACAGCTGTTGCGATCTTCGCGCCTGCTAGCTGCTGTTTCAGCTCGTTGAGCTTATCGGCAGCATTGTCCAGATCGAGGTCGAGAAGCCGCCGGTTCTCTGCATCCCCACGTTCAAGGGTCGCGTCGAGATCTTGGCGATTGCCTTCGACTTGGGCTTGTTCGGCGTCGCGTTGCTGCGCAAGGCCGTCGTATTCATTTCGAGAAATGATCCCCTGGTCGAACAGCCCTTTGATGTCTTGAAGTTGACGATCGAGCGCGCCGAGGGTCGCTTCGGAGGCGTTCAAAGTCCGTTTCGCCCGAAGGACATCGGCGCTACTCTCCCATCGTTGCATGCTTTGAACGGCCATCTGCGCCTTTAAATATGCGGATTGTGCGGCCCGATACTCGCTCATGATATCGCTGGCATCGAGCGTCAACAGGAGGTCTCCGACCTTCACCGTGTCGCCGATCTGCGCTAGCCTCTCACTGATCATGCCGTCGAAAGGCGCGACCACTGCCACCGAGCGCGCTGGGCCGATTGTGCCAAGAATATTGAGTTCTGTTGAGATGGGTTGAGTTACCACGGTGAACAATTCGTCGTGGGTGGTGCTCGTTTGAGTTCTCTCTATTGTACCTCCACGGCCCCATTGAAAAAACCAAGCCGCGGAGCACGAACCCGCGACAATCACGGTGGCGGCTGCAGTCGCCAACCAACGGGCGCTGCGGCCACGCCCTGCATCTGTCGGCAAAATAGCTCTCTCGGAAGCGGGGGAGAGGTGCCGTTTTCCGCCGTCATCGTCTGTCGCAGCCAGGGGATTGGTCATCCGTCAATCCTTTAGGTCAATATGCCAAGTCGCAAGTGTCGTTCCCAGCTGAAGGTCGAGTTGGGTCAAGGCGTTCATGTAACCTATACGGGCGTCTAATAGTTGGCTCTCGCTGTCCCTGAGGTTGTCTTCCAGTGAGCGCACCTGAAATGTTGTCGATCGGCCGGCATTGAGTTTGGCCTTTTCGATCGTCACGGCCTGCAATGCAAGATCGCGCGACTTTTCCGCGACAGCGAGCTGTTGCCAAAGAAGGTCGACCTGGGAAGCTGTTCCTCGCACCTGCATCTCGATTCCAGAACGGATGGTTCCCAGCTGAACCTGTGCATCCTGGTAAGTGGTATTCGCATCGACCAGCTGCTGCTGACGGCTGAGATCGTTGATCGGGATTGCGAATTTCAAGCCTGCTGTAACGTCGCCGATTCTGTTTGAACCGGCCCCACCACTGTATTGGTTGCCCAACCGAGCTTGGGCAAAAAGCGAGACATCCCAAAGCTGTTGGTTCTTCGCCACAGTAATGCCAAGACGGTTCTGTTCGATCACGTACATCTGTCCGAGATAATCCTGCCGTTCGGCAAGTGCGATCGGCAGCAATTTGATGACGCTGGTGTTCGCCTTCTTCGGATCCAAATTTTCGACAGCGACTATTTTTGTACTGAGATCCACCGCTAGGAGATCGAGAAGAGCTAGCCGACTTGCTTCGACCGTTTGTCTAGCCTGCAAAACTCTGAGCTTCTGGCTTTCGATATCGGCTTGCGTTTGGACAGCATCCATCGGCGCCATCCTGCCGGCCGCGATTAGGGCGTCGTTCATTGCAAGCAGATCCTCCGCTCGATCGACGGAAGCCTGAGCAAGCTGCAATTCCTGTTGGGCCGCAAGAAGGGCGCGATGGGCAACGATGATGGAGGCAATTGTCTCCGATACGGTTGCTTTTAATTGCAATTTATTGACTAGCTCCTGGAGCCTGGCCGACTCGACCGGAGCCATGTTTACCTCGATACCGGCACCGCGAAGCAAGGGTTGTTCGATTCCTATTTGGGCGGCAGAACTAAAACTATTCGCGGAATCTTGCCAACCTGCAGCTGTATTCCAAGCGAAATCGAGTGTCGCCCCCGTCTTTGTCAAAAGCGAGACAGTGGGGGATACCTCAAGAGTCGAGGATTCAATACCGCCCACCTGTTGGTGGCTAACATCTCCAGAGACGCCAAATTGAGGGGTAAAGCGATCTTCGGCCACACGAAGCCCAAACCGCTGAGACACGCGGTCAATATAGGCGCTTTTGATTGCCCTGTTGTTCCTGAGACCGAGAAAAACGGCATCTTCCAGCGTTAGCTCTTTACCCGAAAACAGCACCGGTCCCGGCGGTGAAAGGGGGGACTGTGTTAATTCTGGTTGTGAAGCTGTTTGATCGGGCCGAGGAATTGGAATCGGAATCTGAGTGGCGCTGGCTGCTGTTCCCAAAACAAAGACGAAACTCGCGGACACGAGGCAGAGCAACGAGTATCGTTCTCGACTTTCACGATCAGGCAAAGGTGCCATTCGCTAAGTCTCCCTCAATCGGCCCGTAGCGCTGCGATCGGCTCTAGCCGAGCCGCCCGAGATGCCGGATAGATGCCGAAAAATAGGCCGACGACAATTGCCATCCCTATTCCTAGCGGAATAGCCGCAGGTGCTGGCTGAAATTGCCAGTCGGCACTGAGGGCAAAGATCCAACCCGCGATATAGCCGATTGCAATACCAATCACACTGCCGGCCAATGATAGCGCCAGAGCCTCGGTCAAAAACATCAACCGGATATCTTTCCGGCGGGCACCCAAGGCTTGTCTCAGCCCAATCTCCTGCCGCCGCTCCATAACGCTCATGAGCATAACATTCATGACGCCTACACCGCCCACAATCATCGAGACGGTTCCGATCCCGAGTAGCAGCACGGCGTATATTCTCATCTGGCCTTCGAGGCTTCGAATTATCTGCCGTGCAGTCTGAACATTGGCCGACCCGTTACGAAGGTGCCGTTCAAGATATTTTTTTGTGCGATCGGCAGAGAGACTATCGTCCACGCCTGGAGAAAGTCGACCCGCTATACTGGTGACTTCCGGATTGGAGATCATGCGGCGAGCAGCCTTGAAGGGAATGACGACCGAGCGGTTCATATCTAATCCCAATATCATGTTCGGCTCGGTAGGCGCCAGCAGGCCGATTATCGTGAGAACCTGGCCGCCTATAGTTACCGTATCCCCGACTTTCGTTGGCCTTCCGTGGGTTGTCTCGACCGCACTGGCAATATCGGAGCCAAGGACGGCAAAGGGTGCGAAATCATCCAGATCAGACGTAAAACGACCGGCTACGAGCCGGGTCTTCGTTAAGCTATATATATCCTGAGTCGCTCCCAATACTATAACCTGTAGTTGCGACTCGCCCTGTGGCAAGGAAAATCCGCCCTGCACTATCGCCGCTACATCGCTTAGGCCTGTTCCTGCTGACGGGAGAGATAAAATCGTCTCGAGCCCCGGTCGTTTGCTCTCTGCCGCGCCGCCTGTTTGAAATGTGATCGAGACTAGATCCACCCCAAGGCTTTCAAATTGACGAAGCGCTTCCAGCTTCGCATCATAGCCGACGTGCGACATGGCAATAACCGCAGCTGTCCCGATCGCGACTCCGATCAACGCAAGGATGGATCTCGCTTTTGGCGCACCGACACCTTTTAACGTTTCGCAAACGATCTCCCATGAAACGCTTCTTCCAGTGTGCGAGATCACGAAACATATCTCCGCAATTCACCGCGATTATCATCGAAAATATTGCCGTCGCGCATGACGATTCTGCGCGGGCAGCGCGCAGCGACCGTTGGGTCGTGGGTGATAATGATTGTGGTTGTACCGAGTGTCGCGTTCAGCGCCAAAAACAGACTTAAAATCTCGTTGGCGGATTGGGTATCAAGGTTGCCAGTAGGCTCATCAGCCAACAGCAGGGAAGGTTGGGTGATAAGAGCGCGCGCTATGGCTACACGCTGCCGCTGGCCTCCGGATAGCATGTCTGGTTTGTGCATTAGTCTCGATTCAAGCCCAACCTCCCGAAGGACTTGGCGAGCTCTGGCTCGGCGAGCGGATAGGCTAACACCGCAATAAATCAAAGGAAGTGCAACGTTGTCCACCGCGGTCAACCGCGGCAAAAGATGGAAAGATTGGAAAACGAAGCCGATAACGCTGTTGCGCATGTTTGCGGCATCATCGGCACTCAGTGAAGAAGTTGCTCTGCCAGCAATTTCGATTTCGCCGGCGCTGGGCCGGTCTAGAAGGCCAATGAGATTCATCAGAGTTGTTTTTCCAGAACCAGAAGGACCTGTGATGGCACAAAGCTCCCTCGCGCCTATCGAAAGCGTAAGGTTCCGCAACACTGGGACGGATAAACCATTTCCGGAATAGATCTTTGAAAGCGAACGGATATTCAGCAACGGGGCAGCCTCGGTGGGAGCCATGATTTTGCCCGCAAACTCATCCAGCGAACTCCAGCTGTCAGCCTAAACCTCTATCCTAACTGGGCGAAGAGAATAGGCTCCGATTTAAACACAACGCAAGAACGAAATTATCGCGTAATCTAATACCTCATAGTCGTCCGGAAAAC
Source organism: Neorhizobium sp. P12A (assembly GCF_008365395.1). Classification (NCBI taxonomy): domain Bacteria; kingdom Pseudomonadati; phylum Pseudomonadota; class Alphaproteobacteria; order Hyphomicrobiales; family Rhizobiaceae; genus Neorhizobium; species Neorhizobium sp. P12A. The sequence continues at coordinate 17,106 of NZ_QOVX01000025.1, forward strand.
GTGTGCATCATCTCGACACATCATTCATCGATTGTAAGTTACAATCAATACGACAAATTGTGATTTATAAATTTCATAATTTCCTACTTGTGCTTGTTTTTCAACGTCGCTAACAATTGCAACCGCAAGTGACAATACAAGCCCTTCTAAGTGAGACTGCAAATTCAAATTTGAGGAGAATTGAAATGCGGAAATTACTTTCTTCGATTGCGGCCTTAGCTTTTGTTGCAGCCGCAATGGCGACCCCAGCATTGGCCTCGAGCGGCTCGTGGAATTCTTCGGGGACTGAGCCCTCGATCTTCCAGTCCAATTTCTGGTATTCTGCAAGTCCTATTGCAGCGTTGGCTGGCACTCCCAGCACCGCCCTCGTATCGACCGTCACTTTTTCGGGCGGCTACACTGCCCCCCCATTCAACCCGAACAATCCAAGCTATACCTTGAATACAATCGCTTGCGTTGCCACCGTTGGAAGCAACGCTGGCAAGTGCGGTCAAGTCGTGGGTGCGTCCGATTCGAATGATACGTTCTGGTCGGGCAAATCTGCAACGGCGAGCTGGACGTTTGAATACAATGCAGTCAGCTCTACAACTAAGACATTTGTCAGCTCACCTACCCCGAGCTCTCTCATTCATCTCTCCGTAAATTACACGTTCTGATTTTGGATTTTCGTTGGCCGGGAAGATTATCTAGCGGCCAGTGGCGGCATCTGAAGCGGTTAAACCTGCTTCAGATGCTTTGGAGGGGCCAACTTCAGCGAGGAATTTATGCCCGATTCTTCTCGCTCTACGTTTGTCGTGTTCGCGTTCCTGGCTTTCGTCTCGAAAGAGACTGCCCAAGCTGACCCTTTGTTTGACCCAACGACATTTTACTTGAGTGATAGCGAACCTAAGGCGACACTTCGAATATTTAACAATGAAGATTTTCCAATTCAATGGACTGCGAACCTGGTAAGGTGGCGATCAGATGAAGAGGGCAATGATAACCTTCAACAGACAGACGAGATCGCAATTGAGCCTAGTCTTATAGAACTGCTGCCTCATGCAGGCGGCGCCTTGGAAATTGAAGCGACTAAAAATCTTCAGGATGATGTGGAGGGAACATACCGCGTCATCATGACTTCCAGCGAGATAAGGAACGGCCAGGTCGCTGTTACCTACAGTTACAGTCTGCCAATCTTTATAAGGCCGAAGGTTTTAATCGAACGGAGGCCAAATCTGTCGCTTCGAACGATGCCCGGCGAATTAAGATTGACTGTCCATAACGACAGTAACGTTCATGAGTTTGTAGACTCGGTAAATGTTGAGGGCTATAGCTTCGCTGGGCTTAAAATATTCAATGTAGATCAAAGCGGCATGTACATACTTCCGCAAAGTGACAGAACCTACACTTTGGCCGTATCAGAACAAGATTGCGCCAAGATGTCTGGTATCGCCTGGAAAATCGAACTTCGTAACAAGGATGTCCTTAGCGAGGACCATCCGGTAAGTATGACCTGCCGGATCGGATCGCCAGAAACCGGCTTTAAAAAGGCCGGCTCAGTGGCGAGGGCGGTTCCAAAGCCTGATTGACTTGGGTCGATCGGTCAAATGGTGCTTCCGCTAGGAGTGCCCTGAGAATCCAGAATATCGAGCGCTTTGTTGATAGCACTGTAGTTGTCGACGGTCATACCATGTGCGACAACCGCTCGCAGTTGATCAGCGGTGATATCGCCCGTGACAGGAATAGCCGGGGATCCGAGCTCGCCGGTCCCCGTCGTGCGAAGCGCATACAACGCTATCTGAAGATCGCCACTGTCAATTCCGTTTCCACCGACCAGTTCACCGTTTGTGTATGTGGAGCCCGTCGCATCCGTTATTAGCTTGATATCGGATGGCGAAAGGCTATCCAAGATGTTCTTAGCGTGACCGCTTGATGAAGTTGAGGTGTCACCGTCGCTGTTTAGTGCATTTGCCACCAAGGCGGACTGCAAGCCGGTTTGTGCGCTTCCAGGACTGAAATCACCACCTATGTCGCGCTGGATGGACGATGGGGTTTGCTGCTTGTCATCGCCGGCCGGATACTGTGTATCATCGAGCACTGTTCGCAGCTGGGTGGGAATTCGAAAATTGTAAACGGATGTAGACACTTGCATTCGGCCAATCCCTATTTGGTTAATAATTAACTACAGGTTGCAGGTTTTAACTTGCGCGAACCTGATGTCCGTCTTGTTTTTATTTCGTTGTCCGGTGGGTAAAGTCCCGCGATATGGCCAGAGGGCGGGTTGGCGGTTCGACTCCCATCAAGAGCACGTAACTAGTCCCGCTTCGAGGAACCGCAGCAGTTTGACGGCGGCCGAAGCCGCCCTGCCGGAACTATACCTGTCCCTCGCCGCCATTGGCAAAGATCTCGGCGCCATTGCCGAATCTCGGCTCATCCGTCGCAAGGAATCGCGCAATCTTTGCGATCTCTTCGGGTTCGTTGAGGCGGCCAAGCCGAACGGTCCAAGCGAGGTAATCCAGAAGACCGTGTTGCTGCGCCTTATCATCACCGGCGAGTTCCACCAGTCCCGTCGTGTGGATCGGCCTTGGCGAGACGTTTGACCCTGACGCCTGTAGTCTTGAGGTCGAGGATCCAGGAGCGTGCTAGGTCGCGCACGGTGGCCTTTTCGATGGACGCGCTGTGCCCTGCAGCCCCAGAGTCGGACGAACTCTGGAGCTGCAGCGCGCTTCAAGAGGCGACCTGGACTAGATCACGCGGCCAAGGAATTCGTGGAAGCGGCCGGCGATCTCGCTACCCTTGTCGGCAAGGGCACAGTGGCCGCTGTCGAGCAGATGCAGCTCTACCTTGGGGAGGACACTGAGATACTTCTGCTGGTTGTCACCGTTGAACAGGAGATCATTCTTGCCGGTTACGATGAGCGTGGGCGGCTGCTGGGCCTTCAGAAAATTCCGGGCGTTCTGAAGAACCGGGCCGTTCGTGCGGATATCGTGATCAATGCGGTGCGTGGAAGCGCAGATGTCGGCGGCACATAGCGTCCCATAATAGTGATATATTTCAAGGACGTCTGCCAGCCATCCGGCGCGGGTGAATCAGAAGAAACCTGCATTCCGTCTGATCGTCGATGCCCTTCGCTATCGAGCCATGTGACTATCTCTACCTGAAAGCCGCGACCGCGTGGCGCGCCGCTGGACAGAGTCCCGGTCGTTGCGTCGAAAGGTCCTCTGTCAGGCTCCGTCGACATAAGTAGACGCTGGTCTTAAAGTGCAATAAGGTACAACACCTTTCCATCCACAGGCGTGGTGGCGAGAACTCTCGTTTGGAAAGCACATTGTCAGCCGTCACCCGAAATAACGTAAAAGTCTCCGGTGCGGGCGACCGCACAATGCTGTTCGCCCACGGGTTCGGATGCGACCAGGCCATGTGGCGCTTTGTGGCGCCGCACTTCGAGCAGAGGTTCAAGGTCGCCACGATGGACCATGTCGGCGCCGGCGGATCCGACCTTGGCGCCTACGACGCGGAGAAATACGCCTCACTTGATGGCTATGCGACCGACATCGTTGATATCGGCCGCGAACTTGGTATCCGGAACGGGATATTTGTCGGGCACTCGGTCAGTGCGATGATTGGCGTTCTGGCTTCCATCAAGGCTCCCGAGATTTTCGGGACACTGATCATGGTCGGCCCTTCGCCGCGCTACATAGACGATGGCGATTACCTCGGGGGTTTCGGTGCATCAGACATCGATGAGCTCCTGGCGTCATTCGCGGACAATCCGCTCGCCTGGTCGGCGGCTATGGCCCCGGCGATCATGGGTAATGCCGATCGGCCTGAACTCGGCCAAGAGCTGACCCAAAGCTTCTGCCGGACCGATCCGCAAATCGCACTCCAGTTTGCACGCGCGACGTTCACGTCCGACAACCGCGCGGATCTGCCGAGAGTCACGGCTCGCACATTGATCCTGCAATGCCGGGATGACATCATCGCGGGCGAACATGTCGGCGCGTATGTTCGAGATCATGTCGCCGGCAGCACGCTTGTCCTTCTCGACGCGACCGGACATTGCCCCAACCTCAGCGCGCCGGCGGAGGTCACCAGGGCGATCATGGAATTTGTCTGAAACACTGGATGACAGAGAAAAAAGCGGACCTGGACTATAAGCAACTATTCGACGACGCACCGTGCGGCTACCTGCTGGTCGACACCGGTGGGGTCATCGTCGGCGCAAACGCCTGGATGTCGACGGTGCTGGGATATCCGGCGGGCGGTCTCGATGGCAAACGTCTGCGCGACATTTTCAGCATCGCCGCCCGCATTCTGTATGAAACCAACCTTGCGCCGCTCCTGAAGCTGCAGCAGGCCGTCAGCGAAGTCACACTCGATCTGAAGAGAGTCGATGGCACCGCGGTTCCGGTTATCATGGCAGCCTCTTCGGCCCCAAATAGCTCGGGGCTTGAGGACATGACCCGCATCGCGTTCGTGCATGCGGGAGAACGCCGACTGTATGAACGGCAACTCGTCAGTGCGCGTGACAGCGCCGAAAAGGACCTTGCGCAGCAGCAGTCGGACGGGGTTCTGCGAGAACAGTTCATCGCCATCCTCGGCCACGACCTTCGAAATCCGCTGGCGTCCATATCCGCGGCAGCGCGCATACTGGGCAAGGAAACACTGAGCGATCGCAGCCGGCAGGTGATCGCGCTGATGCAGGGCAGCGCGCTCAGGATGTCCGGCCTCATTGACAACGTGCTGGATTTCACGCGCGCCCGCCTCGGCGGCGGGATCGGTGTGGAATTGCATCCAGAGCAGGCCCTCGAGCCGCTGCTCGATCAGGTCGTGCAGGAATTGCGGGCATCAAATCCCGCGCACGAAATCGTGGCGACCTACGACGTCACGCAGCCGGTCAAATGCGATGCCTCGAAAATCGGGCAACTGGTTTCGAACCTGCTCGGAAATGCCTTGACGCACGGCGACAGGGCTACCCCCATACACTTCCACGCAGAAACGACGGATAGCGGCCTTTTCCGCGTATGGATCGCAAACGGTGGTCCGTCGATCCCGGAGGAGGTCATACCAAAGCTGTTCGATCCCTTCGCTCGGGGAGAATCGCACGGCTATAAAGAGGGGCTTGGCCTTGGCCTCTTCATAGCAAGCGAGATCGCCAAGGCACATGGCGGCACTTTAGTGGTGAGGTCGTCGGAGGGCGAGACCAGGTTCACCTTCGAAATGACGATCTGATAAGAATTCCCCGATGGACGTGTGCAGAGGCTATTCCGTCTGCAGCGCTCGGGTAACGGCCGCGATGACCTGCTCAGCGACGCCGGTTTTCCGAAAGCTCAAGCGCGCGGGGGCGGCACTGATGAGCTGTAACGAAAAGCCTCAAGAATGTCACAGATGGCTGAAACCAATTTGATCGGACCCAGTTACCCGGTCCCATGCCCCCTACCTCTCCAAGTTTACCTTTGGTGGCCAGGTCCACCCGCACCTGGGGGTAGCGCTGCAGGAACGACAGGATGAGCGGTTCCATTACCTCGCGCGCCGCCGACGCAAACGCGTTGATACGCAATGTACCGGAGGGGATCTCCTGAAGCGACTGTGCCCCGAGCATTGCGTCGTGGATGTCGGTCATTGTCGGCCCAATCCGCTCGAGGTTCCAATTTCTTCAAGAGCGGGGGAGCTCAAAAACGCGAGAATTGAGCCACCTCAATCCAACCGCTCTAGCGCCGCGCGGCTTGAGCCGAGTCGATTGCTTTGACCTCTACCGCCACGTTCATCGACAGAAAGGCGTCCGTCGCGCCCACGAAACTCCCGGAAATCGGAACGGCGTGGGCGATGTCGCGGGTTACAGCGACCGGGACCAGGTTGGCGCCCCCCATGCTGCGGTTCGTTGGATCGAATGTGATCCAGCCTGCGCCCGGAACGAAGACCTCTGCCCAGGCATGCGTCGATCCATCGTCGGTCGATCCGGTGACTTTTCCGTCCGGATTGAACAGATAGCCTGAAACAATCCGTGCGCCGAACCCCAGGCTGCGTACCGTCTCCACGAACAAAACTGCAAAGTCCCGGCAGGAGCCCCAGCCCCGATCAAGGGTGCTCAGCGGCGCCTGTGTGCCTTCCTCTTCCCGGCTCTGGTAAGACATAGACGTCGCGATTCCCAGACTAATATCCTTGAGGAGGGACAATGTGTCTGTCGGCGTGCTGGCGACAAAGCCGCGCGCCCATGTTGCAAGCTGCTGCTCGACATCATCATACTGTTGAACGGTCAGCGCTCCGAGGTCAGTCCAGTCGTTGTCGACGTACAGGAACGGATAGCTGATCGCATATGCGGCGATGTCGAACACGGGCCAGGCTGACGCCGTCAGATCGACGGTCGCCGAACTGTCCACCACGAGGCTGTCGCTGCGGGTCGGGAACGTCGCCGAAGCAATCGCATTGCCGAACACGTCGTTCGACCAGCTCAGTTCAGCCTCAGGAGACGTCGATATGTCATGGCTCAGCAGCCTCAGCTCGCGGCCCTCACGCGGCCTGAGCATAAGCCGGTGCGGAGATAGCGACACGTTCTCTCGAAAACTGTAGGTCGTGCGGTGATGAATGTTGAGCATAGGCATCGGAAAGACCCTTCAAGGCTATTGGCGGAGCCGACCGCCGCTTGTTTTATAAGAGCGCACCTCCCGCGCGCCTCGCCGGTCGAGTTACCGCATCAGCCCGGCCGCGCGCAGCGCATCGTTGATAACCTTGCTAACGCCTCGATCGTCTCGACCTTCGACGTTGCGGACGAAGTCTGGTTTTGCATATGCCATTGCCTTGGTGATAACAGCCTCAATTCCTGACGGTGCCGAGCTGCGCTCCGCGCCAGGCTCGAATACGCCTTCGGCTATGGCGACATCGGCCTCGTCGGCCAGGCCCCAGGACCTGGCGATACGTGCGGTCGAAGAAATTCCTGCCTCCAGCATGAATTGTCCGGAGGTGCCCAAGGGAGCTTTGGCTGTAAACGACAGGGGAACACCATGCCCCATGCCTTTGATGAGATTGACCTCGATGACTTCTTTGCCGCTTTCATCGAGCCAGATTTTACGACTGTGGCCATTGATGGTCGCGATGACGTCCGGTGCGTCGGAGATCTGATGGGAGCCGACCCACTGAAGGGCAATTTGTTTGGCATTGATTGGCTTGACTGTCTCGTCATGCGTCCCGTGCCAGACGGAGATGCTTGGCCAAGGACCCCAGCCGGACGCTGCGGTCTTAGGGGCCGCCTGCAGCTGGCTGACCATCGGGGCGTTCTGGCCGCGCATCCGTTCGAAAGCCTGCCCCACGCCTGAAGCGGTTCCATAAGGAAGCCCACCGATTATCGCGCCGCCCGCGAACAATTCGGGATAGGTCGCTAGCATGACGTTCGCCATGGCCCCTCCGGCCGACAGTTCGGTGATGAAGACCCGTCCGGGATCGATCCCGTGCGACTCGACCACGTGCTCGATCATCTCCCGGATTGAAAGAGCTTCACCCGCATCGCGCTGGATGTCGCCCGGCTCGAACCAGTTGAAACAAAGATTGGCGTTATTGGCGCGCTGCTGCTCCGGATAGAGGATCGCAAATCCCTTCTCTTCCGCCAACTTCGACCAACCCGATCCGTGGTCGTAGATTGCTGCATTCTGCGTGCATCCATGCAGGACGACGACAAGCGGCGTTTTGGGAGCAAGGATGGTCGGCAAATAAAGCCAGCATTTCAGCGAGCCGGGGTTCGAACCAAAGTTTTTCAGCTCGCTCAGTTGGCGTGAATTCGTGTGGTGCGTAAACATCTGTCTCCTGTGCCCGTCATGGGCACGAGGATCGTAAATGGGTACGAATGCTGCGCTGCACAAATCCATTCGTGAGGTCGCTCTGATAAATGTCAGAAAGGTCTCAGGGAACTCGCTTGACGGGCGATGCGATACTGGCCGCCTCGCGAAACGAAATCAACCTCCGGCTTCCTTCGTCCCAAAGAACCAGCTTCACGCATTGCAGGCTCTGCCAGAGCGTTATCCTGCCGATTTCGCCGAGTTGCGGGTGGTTTCGAAGGACCTCCGGCAGGCGATAGTAGGGAACCTTGCTAGAGAGGTGGTGCACGTGGTGGATGCCGATATTGCCAGTCAACCAGCGCAAAGGAGGCGGCAGAACATAGTGCGAGGCACCGTGCAAGGCGGCCTTTGGAAACTGCCATTCCGGCTCTTTCGACCAGTGCGTCTCCTCGAATTGATGCTGCACGTAGAAAAGCCAGACGCCGATAGACCCCGCCAGAAGGACGATCGGCAGATGAACGACGAGAAAGGAGACGGGGCCGATCGCCCAGATCAGCAGTGCTGCGATCGCCACGACCGCGACGTTGGTGGCCATCGTCGACATCCAAGGAAGGACGCCGTCGCGCATCATGCCCATCGGCAGGCGTTGCTGAAACAGGAAAAGCCAGGCCGGGCCTATTCCAAACATCACCAGCGGATGCCGATATAGGCGATATCCAATCCGTCCCCACCGGGACCGACCGTAATATTCCGTCACGGTGAGAGTGGTGATGTCACCGACGCCGCGCTCATCGAGATTGCCGGCTGTGGCGTGGTGTGCGGCGTGCGCCCTGCGCCAATAGTCATAAGGGGTCAGGGTCAGGACGCCGAGAACACGGCCCGTCCAATCATCGAAGCGCCGTCGGGCGAAGAAGGAGCCGTGGCCGCAATCGTGCTGGATCATGAACAGGCGCAGCAGGAACCCGGCAGCCGGGATAATCAGGACCAACCCCCACCAGAATCCGGAATGGATCGCCAACCAGGTCAGTGTCCAGAAGGCGGCGAAAGGGACGACCGTGACCGCCAGCTCGAACACGCTGCGGCCTCCATGCGGGGTGCGATAGTTCGCGAGAATCTTCAGCCAGGCTTTTTCATCCGAGCTTTCAGGAGTGGGGCACGTCGCTCTTGCGTTCATTGTTGCTGGCCGGCTTTCTGAAGGGCCGCCGTGCGATAAAAGTGTTCGGCGTGTTGATAGAGGTTTTCCGCCTCGATCCGGTCGCCAGCTTGGGCTGTTTCCCGCGCCAGAAGGATGTACTGCTCATATCGCCTCGTTAGGCTCTGCGAACTCGGATCAGTGCTGGCCCGTGCAGGCCTTCTGGTGGAAGGGCGGGGATTTCTGTGTGGTGAATTCAAAAGAACAATTCAAGCCGTCATAAGGCTTGCTCCGTAACATCGTGATTTCGGGAATGATTGACCGCGACCATTGCAGGCTCGTTAGCCAATGGTATCGCCGCCTCGGCGCGGCATCGCAGTATGATGTATATCCCAGCATTGCGGCCGTTTGATGTTGTCTAGTAGCCCTAGTCCGCGGCCAAGGGCTAACCAGCCTTAAGAGAAAGCGCCCTAAGTCGGGGCGCCGATCTTTCGCGAAATGAGACCTGTCCGCGCCTTTGGGACGGCATCAATGTCGTAGCATCTGCAACCGCTATGTGTGCGTAAGGCAAGGTCGGCAGGTCTCTGCATTGAAGATCCACCTCGCCCAAGTCATCGGATCTCCAGGCAGGGGAGGTAGGTGTCTGCGGCCACTCAAGGTCAGTGGGATATCGATCACCGGCCCACGCAGAGTCGCCTGCAAAGCTTCTTCATGCCGAACGGGTCGACGGATGTCGTGCCCAAGACAATGCAAAACGTTCGACGGCCCTCGCCTCTACGAGAACGCCTGCATCGAATAAACACCTAAATGCTCGTCCCTAGACGCGCGCGCGCCGGCAGGAGGATCGAAAACTTCGCAACAACGGCGCGCTTTGAGAGTTTCGCTCTGACGGACCCCGACACGAGCCCGTGATGTGGCTCGCCATAAACTTCACTCAGCGAACCGACTTGGAACAGCACCGCAAAGGAGAATGACATGAAAGCTTTGACCTGGCACGGAAGCGGGGACATTCGCTGTGAAGAGGTGGACGACCCGATTATCCAGGATGACCGAGACGCGATCATCAAAGTGACGAGCTGCGCGATCTGCGGCTCCGACCTGCATCTCTATGGCGGCTTCGTACCCGGCATGCATGCGGGCGACGTCATGGGCCATGAAACCATGGGCGAGGTCGTCGAAGTGGGCCGTGGCAACTCGAAGCTCAAGATCGGTGACCGCATCGTCGTTCCGTTCACCATCTCCTGCGGCGAATGCTCGATGTGCAAGCGCAGCCTGTTCTCCTTGTGCCAGCGCTCGAATCCTTCGGGCGCGAAACAGGCCGAGCAAATCGGCTATCCGACAGCCGGACTGTTTGGGTACTCGGATATGTACGGTCGCTTTCCGGGCGGTCAGGCTCAGTATCTCCGCGTACCCTTCGCCGACGTCGGGCCGATCAAAGTTCCGGACGCTCTGAGCGACGAGCAGGTGCTGTTCCTGAGCGACATCTTCCCAACCGGCTATATGGCCGCGGAGAATTGCGACATCCAACAGGGCCAGACCATCGCGGTCTTCGGCTGCGGCCCGGTGGGCCTGTTTGCGATCAAGTCCGCGTTCCTTCTTGGGGCCGAACGTGTCATCGCCATTGATACCGTTCCGGAACGTATTGCACTGGCCCGCGCGGCGGGGGCGGAGACACTCGACTACACCGACGAGGACCTGCAGAAGAAAATCGTCGAGATGACCGGCGGGAACGGTCCCGATGCTGTCATCGAGGCTGTCGGGATGGAAAGCCATGGGGCCGGCGGCATGATGGAAACCATGCAGACGAAGCTCACCTCGACGGAACGGCCCTACGCCTTGAGCCAGGCGATCCTTGCCTGCCGTCCGGGTGGAACCGTCTCGCTTCCGGGCGTCTTCGTCGGACCGGCGGTCCCCGCGCCCCTGGGAGCTTTCGTGGGCAAGGGTCTAACGTTGAAGACCGGGCAGACGCACGTGCAGCGCTATCTCGAACCGCTAATGAAGCTAATTATGGAAGGCAAGATCGACCCCTCATTCCTGGTCACCCATCGCATTGGCCTGGACGAAGGTCCCGCTGCCTACAAAAAATTCCGAGACAAGGAAGACGGTTGCGTAAAGGTCGTCATCCGGCCCAACGGCTAGGGCGTCACTTCAACCCCGTGGGCGGCGAAACGTGGCCGCCTACGATTCCAATCAGGACAGCAACTTGGCGTTCAGGGTCTTCGAACCGCGAACGAAACATGTCGAAGCTGGTGACATGCGGCTTCGCATCGGCGGCGATGGTCCGCCCATCCTTTTGCTTCACAGCCATCCGCGCACGCATATGACCTGGGGTAGGGTGGCCCATAATGCTTTCTCCTTCGTTTACGGTCGTCTGCCCGGATCACCCCGGTTTCGGACAATCCTATGTACCTAACCCGACAGTCGCCACTCGTCTAAATAGGCCAAGGCAGCGGCATTGGTGGAATTGATGAGCCGATTGGGGCATGACGAGTCTTCCTCGTCGGCCACGACTGCGGGAGCCTGACGGCATTTCGTACGGCGATGGAATATCCGGAGGCTGTGAGGAAGCTGATCCTCGACGATAGCCTCCCAGTCCTTGAACACCTGGAACGAGCCGACTGGAAGTGTGCACGAGACTGGTATCATTGGTTTTTCTTTGCCCAGTCTTACAAATCCGAACGCCTGATCTCGGCCGACCCGGAAGGATGGTACGACAAGCTTTCGCCGGACCTCATGGGCAAAGAAGCCTATGCGGATATCTTTGAGGGGATTCATCGCCCGGAGATCGTCCACGGCATAATCGAGGACTACCGCGCGGGGGGTTCGCATCGACCACCTTTATGACAAGGTGGATCGCGACGCCGGCCGGAAGATTAAGTGTCCGATGCTCTGCCTGTGGTCGCTTCGAATGATCTTGAACAGATTTATGGCGACCCGGTCGCAATCTGGAGGAGTTGGGCGAGCGACGTGATCGGATACGAGATCGACAGCGGCCATCATGTGGCCGAGCAGAATCCAGTCGACCTTGCGAAAGCGGTTACCAGCTTCACAGTGACTTAATCGCGGAAAGCGATGAAGCACATGTCTAAGACTTTGTAAGATCAGGCTTCTTGATGATGCTTATTGCACCGCTGACCTCAAGAATGGCGAATTTAATCTCCTTCACCGACTCTATCCCTTCCTGGCCGCGGGCTGCTTCCATTACGTCCTCCCTATCCAAGCGGCATCCACGCATTGCGTTGCTGTCGAACATGCCATCGATGACCAGAATGGTCGGCACCCCGTCCATCACATGACCGACGCGTGGCCACCACCGCTTCAGGTAGGACAGCCCAATGTCCGTCGCAAAGAGGGTCAGGATCAGCAGCACGGCATTGGTGATCGAGAAATCGTCGCCGAGCATCGCCTGCTGCGTCGTCTCGGAAATAACGAGCACGATCACCAGATCGAAGGGGGTCATCTGAGCGAGTGTCCGTCGACCGGATAATCGGATAATGAAGAGGAGCACGAAATAGATTGCGAGCCCGCGAACGACGGCGTCCATGATGTCTCCTAGGGCAGGATGAAAGTCGAATGCTCGGCGACGTCGTCTTCGATGCCGAGGAGGAATGAGCGAAGACCGGGCTGCTGCGTCTGAAGACGGAACACGATTTTCGCTGGAGCGGCAGGGTCCGAACCGAAAACGTATCCTATGCGTCCATCGCGTCGGACCGTGGCCTTCTGAGGCGGATCAATGCCATCGATAGAGAACGCTTCAAGAAAACGCGGATCGACGAATACCGTCTGGTCCTTGTCGCTGGCCTTAAGGCGCACTCTCATCTCGTCGGGCGCGTTCCAACGTGAAATCGCCGGCATCTCGATCGATCCTCCCGAGGATTCGACGATCTTCGTGGAGAACATTCCGCCGCGGCCGAGCAGCCCTAGCAGACACGCGAGCAAGATCAGCGAGAACCCGACCCATGCCGCGCGCTGAACAGCCCAGAACTTCCTCTGGAAGGCGCCATGGTCTTCGACGCCTTCCGGAAGTGCGGGTTTTCGGGCGGGCTTTGCCACACGCTTCTCTCCCGGCATCCGGTTAGACGATCGTCGAGGACGGACCTGCGCCCGTGGCGCTGCCCGCGGAGTTCAGGACTTCGTCTTCGGGGTTCGGGATCCTGCCCTCCGGCGTAAGGTCATCCACTGCTTTCGGCAGATCGCGGCTCAAACGGTCAACGATCTCCTGGTGGGACAATCCCGTCTTCGCCGCCAGTTCGTTAAGGACGTCGGAGCCGAGGGCCTCTGAGAGCTCGCCGCCGCCGATCTCGGTATTCGGTCCGGTCTTCACCCAGGACTCGGCCTTCTCCGCATGTCCATTCTGCTGGAAGGTCTTCAGCAGGTCGCCGAGCCCGCCGCTGAGGATGCCGCCGGTCGAGAGGCCGCCCAGCAAATCGCCGAAACCGCCAGGGCCGCCGAAGATGCCACCGAGCCCCCCCGGCTGCTGGCCGCTGGCATTGCCCTGAGGGGCAGGGGCACCGTCCCGCTGCGGGTTCTGGAGGCCGCGAAGAAGTTCGCCGATCTTGTCCCGGTTCTGATAGCCGGCGACGGCGAGCACGCCCAGCAGGGCTTTCAATGGTCCGCTCATCATGTCTGAAATCTCCTCTCAAATGCAAAAGCGGCACGTGCGCCTTCGACGTCCGTGCCGCGGTTGGTCAAGCTCTTTGCCGAGCGGTCAGGCGGCCTTCGCGCCCTTGCCCTTGGCGTTCGCCTGAGCATCCGCAAGCTGGGTTAGCTTGGCGTCGGTCGCCTTCTCCTCGTCGAGGGTCGCCTGCAGCAGCAGGACGGCATCGGTTAGTCCGAGCTGGTTGGCCCACGCGATTAGAGTGCCGTAGCGGGCGATCTCATAGTGCTCGACGGCCTGTGCCGAGGAGATGAGACCGGCGTCGAGCGCGGACGAGCCCTTGAACTCCTCCATGATTTCCTCGCCTTCGGAGAGAATCCCCTGGATGGCTTCGCACGTCTTGCCACGAGCCGGCTTGCCGAGAATCTTGAAGACCTGTTCCAGGCGTTCGATCTGGCCTTGGGTCTCGTCGCGGTGCTGCAGGAAGCCTGCCTTGCCTTCTTCCGACTGGGCGGCGCGCGCCATCTTCGGCAGAGCCTTCAGGATCTGCTTTTCGGCGAAGTAGATGTCCTTGAGGGTATCAAGGAAAAGGTCGTCGAGCGTTTTTGTGGAATTTGAACCGGTTGCCATCATGTCCTCCTGGAGTGGCTGGCCAAATGGCCGTTGTTCCCTGGCCGGAAAGCGGCGTAGCCCCCCGGTTGCAGAGACCGAGGAAACAATGCTGAACGGCTTTTGTTCCGGTCGGCTGCCGAACGGGAACTTATCGGTTCAGAGATGCTTGGAAGGTTATGACAATGGAGGCTTCAATGCAGCTCATAGACATACATGTTAACGACGCGAACGACGGGATGGTCACGGTCGAATTTCAGGGAGAGGGCGGTGAGCTTGTCTCCGTCAAGATGGCGGCAGGCGGAGTCCAGGGCGACGCCGCAATCAATCGCGCGAAGGCCGTGATGGTCCAGCTCACGACTTTCGCCGAGGACCGCAATCCCTCGCAGGTTGACTGGAACCACGAAAGGGAAGAAGGGGGCGAAGGCGCCTCGGAGACGAAGCCGGACCCGGTCGTCTTGTCCCTTGGCGACGTACCCTCTCCGGCCGGTTCGGCCGCCTGACTCGTCATGCCTCGTGGTGCATCGCATTCGAATCGACATGCAATCGACGTTTCGCGGAGGAGAGCCCTGCCACGTGTCCGAACAAATCGCCGCGACGTAACGTTTGTCGGTACCAGTATCGATCAGTTCGCGCTTGCCCATGGCAGGAGTCCTTTTGGGTGCTGCATGGCTAAACGAGCGTCGCTTCCAAAAGATGCATGTGAATCAGGGCGCCTAGGGATGACTCGCAAAACGGGCAGGGGCGAACGCTAAGTCATTGAAAATTGATTCGTTTCGACTCGGAACAATTACATGCCGATTCGCTTGAGTCGCATTGGTTGTGTCAGGAGTCTGCGTCATGGTTGCCCCGCGTGCGAATTGGAAGGGTTTCATCACGTTCGGAGAGGTCGCCTGTCCGGTGGCCCTCTACACCGCAGCTTCATCATCCGAGCGCATTGCCTTCAATACGCTCAATCGCAAGACTGGAAACCGCGTCAAGCGCGAGTTCGTCGACAGCGAAACGGGCGATCCCGTCGAGCGCGACGATCAGGTCAAAGGCTACGAGATCGAAAACGGCCAGTACATCATCCTCGAACCCGACGAGGTGGCGGCCGCCGTACCGGACAGCGACAAGACCCTCAAGATCGACGCCTTCATCCCGTGTAACGAAATCGATGGGGTATATTTCGACAAACCTTATTACCTTGCGCCGGACAAGATGGGCACCGATGCCTTCGTCCTGCTGCGTGACGGCATGAAAAAAGCCAAGGTCGCCGCGATCGCGCGCACAGTTCTCTTCCGCCGTATGCGCACGGTGTTGATCCGGCCGCACGGTAGGGGCTTGATCGCCACCACGCTGAACTTCGACTACGAAGTCCGCTCCTCTCAGGAGGCCTTCGAGGAAGTGCCCAACCTCAAGATCGAAGGCGAAATGCTGGAGCTTGCCGAGCATATCATCGGCACCAAGAAGGGCAGCTTTGACGCGAGTACCTTCGATGACCGCTATGAGGCGGCCGTCGCCGAATTGGTGAAGGCCAAGATCGAGGGTCGGTCGCTTCCAAAGAAGAAGGCGCCGGCGGTTTCCAAACAGAGCGATCTGCTCCAGGCCCTGCGCGAGAGCGCCGGCATCGCCAAGACGGGATCGAAGCCGACAGCTGCCAACGTTAACAAGGGTGCTCCCAGGCAGAAGGCGGCAAAACCTGCCGCCGCAGCCAAGGCGAAACAGGCCGTTGCGCCAACCCGCCGCGCCGGTTGATCGGAGGATACGATGGCACTGCGCCCCTACTGGAAAGGCTATCTCAAGCTGTCGCTGGTCACCTGCCCGGTGCAGATGATGCCGGCGACGTCCGAAAACGAGAAGGTCCGCTTTCATACCCTCAACCGCGAGACCCAGAACCGCGTGGTCAGCCACTATGTGGATTCCGTCACCGGCAAGGAGGTGAAAGACGACGACGAGGTCAAGGGCTACCAGCGTGGCGAAAACGACTATGTCATGCTCGAAGACGAGGAGCTCGAAAACGTCGCGCTCGACAGCACCAAGACGATCGATATCTCGACCTTCACACCAAGAGACAGCATCGAGTGGATCTGGCTCGATACACCCTACTATTTGTCGCCGAACGACCCGGTTGGCCAGGAGGCCTTTTCGGTCATTCGCGATGCGATGGAATCCCAGGACATGGTCGGCATCTCCCGGCTGGTTATCACCCGCCGCGAGCGCGCCGTCATGCTCGAGCCACGTGGCAAGGGTATCGTCCTTTGGACCTTGCGCTACCGGGACGAAGTCCGTGACGAAGACACCTATTTCGCCGGTATAGGCGATGAGACGGCGGATAGCGACATGATGCCCCTGGTGCAGCAACTGATCAAAAAGCAGACCCAGCACTGGAATCCCAAGATGGTGATCGATCCGGTGCAGGACCGGCTTCTCGATATCATCGTGGACAAGAAGAAAGCGCTCAAGAATCCATCAGGCGCCAAGGCCAAAGCGCCTGCCTCGTCACCCGCCCCGAACAACGTCATCAACATCATGGATGCGCTGAAGAAGTCTGTGGCGGCTGAAACCCGGACCGGCAAATGAAAAGACCCGCCAAGACGCTTTTGCAGGACGAAGGCTTTACCGCGAAATCCCAGCCGAGACGTAAGCGCGATCCGGCACAGCCGAACCTTCCCTTCGATCCAATGCCAGACCGGGTCGAGCCGTGCCTGGCGCTGCTGAAGAGCGTTCCGCCGACAGGAGCCGACTGGGCTTACGAAATCAAATGGGACGGCTATCGGCTCGCCATTCATATCGAACCATCAGGCGTGCGGATCATCACCCGTGGCGGCCATGACTGGACACATCGGTTTCCCGCGATTGCGGCGGCCGCCAAAGAGCTCGGGGTCGGAACCGCGATCCTCGATGGCGAAGCGGTGGTGCTCAGTGCGCAAGGCCGCTCGGACTTCGGAGCGTTGCAGCGCTCGTTGGGCGGACGCGGCGGCAAACGTGCCTCGACGGAATCGATCCTGTTCGCCTTCGATCTCTTATACTTCGACGGTCACGATCTGACGAAAACCGAACTCTCGGTGCGGCGGCATCTATTGACGGATCTGCTCGACGGTGCGGTTGGGGCGATCCAACTTTCCGTGGAGATGCAGGGAGACGGCGCAGAGCTTCTCGAAAACGCCCGGTCGCTTGGACTGGAAGGCATTATCGCCAAGCATCGCGACCGCCCGTATCGCTCCGGCAGGACCGGCGACTGGCTGAAGATCAAGTGCGTGCAGAGCGAGAGTTTCATGGTCGTCGGCTACGAGCAGTTGATCGTCGCCCGCGGCGGCATTGGCTCCCTGCTTCTTGCAGCTCGCCGCGGGAACGACTGGATCTACGTCGGCGCCGTCGGCACGGGCTTCAAGGAAAAGGATGCTACCTATTTGAAGAAGACGCTCGACACCCTGAAGACTAAAACCCCCGTCGTTCCGCTCAAGGGCAAGAACTACGTATTTGCCCAGCCGACGCTGATCGCTGAGATCAAGTTTCGCGGCTGGACGGACGACGGAAACCTTCGTCATGCCTCCTACAAGGGGCTTCGCGAAATCCAGGACAATGCTGCGGTTTACCAGCTAGATTAACTGGATTCGGCAACGGCAAAAAAGGCTAGAATTTTTTCTGGCCACGCTCTTGAATCCGAAAATTTCAGAAACCAAATCGATTGCTGCCAGCCGCTGATGAAAGGGCTGGCCTTGCTGGAGTCGTCGTCTTTCGGCGCTTCCGCACCCATGTTGCTTCAAGGAGGATATGGCTATGGCAACATCTTACGACTATGCACCGCTCTACCGTTCGAGCGTCGGATTCGACCGGGTATTCAATCTTCTCGAAAACGCCCAGCGCGCCCGCTCGATCAGCGACTGGCCGCCCTATGACATCGTCAAGGTCGGTGATGACAGCTATCGGATCTCGATTGCTGTGGCAGGCTTCGCCCAGGACGATCTCGACATCACCTTTCAGTCCAATCTGCTGACTGTCACCGGCAAGAAGCAGGAGAACGCCAATGAAGGTTACCTGCATCGTGGCATTGCCGGCCGGCCGTTCGAACACCGGTTCGAGCTTGCCGATCATGTCCGAGTGAACGGGGCCGACCTTAGCAATGGTCTCTTGTCCATCGATCTCGTTCGCGAGATCCCAGAGGCATTGAAACCGCGTAAGGTCTCGATCCAGAGCGCTCCAGCTTTGACGCCTGCTGCTCCGGCGCAGATCGAAGCGCAGAAGGCAGCCTAGCCGCATTGTCCGCAGAACAAGGGCGCCGTGGCGACGGCGCCCACAACATTTTGGGTTGGGAAGGAGAGAGCGATGAAACCCGATATGTTCAAACAGCCTGTTTCCATTCTTGTCGGCCTTGGCTTTCCGGCAGAGGTTCGCGGCTTGATGGACGCGTACCGACATCTCGTCGAATGGCCGCAATCCCTTCGAGACACCTCGCACTCGGTCGCGCTCAAGGCTTGCAGTGCCGCGTTGCGCGGTGAGATCGAAGCGGAGACAGCTCGCGGCCTGTTTGCCGCCTTTGCCGAAAAACACGACCTGCTGGTGCCGGAAACCAACGTAGTCGCTGCGTCACGCCTGCGGCGTGACCGGGATCCGCACGTGAGATGAGGATCGATGATGCACGATATGTTGCAGCAGGCGGCCAGCAGCGCGATGGCGATGGGACCAACGGTCCTTCTTCAGGGCATGCAGCTCCGCCGCCGATCGAGTTAGTGAGAGCACCTACGCTTTCAGTTGACGACAAGCGGGCGATCCTGGCGGCCTGGGCATCGGCCTTTTACGCTGTGGAATTGAATCCCCGTCCTCGTCAACTGCCCGGAATGACCGAGCCGGTTTCAATCGATGAAGTGCAGGCTGCTCTCAACGAACTCGATCGGCGCTACGGTATCTGATCGCCGGCGCGTTCAGGCCGCCGCCTTCATGGACTTGGCCAGACGCCTGATCGCCTGTTCGAGCGAGCGTTGGCCGTCGCAGTAGTCCTGCCAGGCGGTGGTCTTCGCGAGTAGCCCAGGCACGGTTCGTACCGTAAAGCGCATTGGATCGAGACCGGCTTTGACCTGGGTCCAGGTGAGTGGCATCGATACCATTGCCCCCGGCCGCGCCCGCGGCGAGAGGGGTGCCACCGCTGTCGCCATGCGGTCGTTGCGCAGGTAGTCGAGAAAGATGCGGCCGTTGCGCTGGTTTTTCGCAATCTTGATAAGGTAGAGATCGGGACTGTCGCGGGCCATCTGCAGGCAGACATCATGCGCGAATCCCTTGGCTGCATCCCAAGTGATTTTTTTGCCTTTCGCAACGGCCAGAGGCGTCACCACATGCAGCCCTTTGCCGCCGGTGGTCTTGCAGAAGCTGACGAGGCCGAGTTCGTCGAGACGGTCGCGGATTTCACGCGCGGCTTCGATAACGGTGGAGAAGGGAACGTCCGGGCCAGGATCGAGATCGAAGACCAGCCGGCCTGGAACCTCCGGCTGCCCGGGCTCGCAATTCCACGGATGAAGTTCGACACCGCCAATCTGCGCAATGGCGACTAGGCCCTCAATCCGGTCCACCTGGAGATAAGGCTTCTTGTCGCCGAACACAGAGACGAGTTCCAGCAGGTTCGACGTGCCCGGCATCGCGTGACGCTGGAAGAACTGCTCGCCGCCAATCCCATCGGGCGTGCGAATGATCGAGCATGGGCGCCCTTTGATATGCTCGATCAACCATGAGCCGACCGCCTCGTGATAATGCGCAAGGTCGAGCTTGGTGACGGCTTTCCCGTCGCCGGCATCCGGCCAAAGCGGCTTCTCCGGATTGGAGATCAGCACGCCCATGACATTTGCCTTTCCGCCCTTCCGGAAAGACTTGGTCGGCGCTGGCTGTGCGGCCTCGACCTCGGGATCAGGGACGTCAGCTTCTACAGGCGAGGCGGGCTTCTCGGCGACGACTTCCCCTGCCGGCTTGTCCTCGCGCAAGCCTTTGAACGCCGCCTGACGCACGAGACCATCGGCCGTCCAGCCGGCGAACTGGATCTCGGCGACGAGCTCGGGCTTGAGCCAGACAACATCGGGATCCTTCTTCGGCGCGCCGATGCCCGTGAACGGTGACTTGCTGGTTTCCAGTTCGCGAAGCTTTGGCAAAATCGTATCTACCACCTTTGCGCCATAACCCGTGCCGACGCGGCCGACATAGACGAAGTGGTCGCCTCGGTTGACCCCTACCAGAAGAGAGCGGAACTTGCCGTTGGTCTTGGCATAAGCGCCGATGACAACTTCATGGCCAGCTCGGCATTTGGATTTCGCCCAGGTCTCGGTACGCCCGGATAGATAGGGGGCGTCGGCCTGCTTCGAAACGATACCTTCGAGAGACAGCTTGCAGGCCGACTTCAGAACGGCGTCGCCGCCAGTTTCGAAATGCTCGACAAACCGCAGGCGTGGATCCTCGCCAGCCTTATCAAGCAGCGTCTGCAATCGTTCCTTGCGCTCGGTTAGCGGCAGTTGCCGAAGATCCTCGTCGCCCTCGAACAGGAGGTCGAACGCGAAATACACCAGAGCGTCGGTCTTGCCCTCCGACAGCGCCGCCTGCAGCGCGGCGAAGTCCGGCGCGCCGTGCTCGTCGAGAGCGCATATCTCGCCGTCGATGATCGCGTCGGGCAAACTTGCGGCCGAGGCTGCGATGGCCGGATATTTGGCCGTCCAATCGAGGCCCTTGCGCGTTTTGAGCGTGACCTCGCTGTTTTCGATGCGCATCTGCATGCGATAGCCGTCGAACTTGATCTCATGGATCCAGCCATCGGCGGAAGGCGGGCGTTCGCGCGTTTCGCAAAGTTGTGGCGCGATGAAGTCGGGCATTGAAGACTTAGCAGCCTTGGTCGATGCCGGCTTCTTTTTGGTTTTGGTTTCGGCTTTGCGTTCGTCAGCGGCTAAGCCGTGGTTGCTGTCCCAGACAGCGTCCGCCTGGACCTCGCCACTTTCAATCATAAACGCTTTCGGCTTCTTGCCCTTGCCGGCGGCGATCACTTCCATCGTCCGGCCGGACGCAACGGAGGTTGCGTTGTCCTCAAGGACTGCAGCGCCATTCTCTTCGACGGAAAAGTCGTCGTGATGCTTGATCAGCAGCCAGTTGGTGCGCTTGCCGCCGTCACGGTCGTTGCGCATTCGGACGAGCACGAAGCTGCCATGCAGCCGCTCGCCCTCCAGGGTAAACTTGAAATCGCCTTTGGCCAGTGCCTGCTCAGGGCTCTTGTTGCCTTCCGGCTCCCAGTAGCCGCGATCCCAGAGCATGACCGTACCGCCACCATACTGGCCTTTCGGGATCGTGCCTTCGAAGTCGCCGTAGTCGAGCGGATGATCCTCAACCTCGACGGCAAGACGCTTGTCGTGCGGATCGAGCGACGGTCCCTTGGTCACCGCCCAAGATTTGAACACCCCGTCAAGCTCAAGCCGGAGATCGTAATGCAAGCGCGTTGCGTCATGCTTCTGGATGACGAAGCGGCGGCGGTTCGATGCCTTCAGCCTCGCCTGGCCGCTCGGCTCCTGTGTTTTCTGGAAGTCGCGCTTTTGCTTGTAGGTCGAGAGTTTGTCGCTGGTCATGGCAGTCCCCGGTACATATCCGCCTTCCGCGTCGAACGACGACAGAGCTGAGGCGCGGGCCGGACAGGTGGGACGCTCGACTGCCGTTTCGTTGGCCGCAAGGAGAAACCGGAAAAATCCTTGCGTTCGTCATCTCTGTCACGTCCGGTTGACACGGCACGCGACCTCGCAACGGAGAAGCGTCCAGCGCATATTTTGTTCCCGAGCAATCTCCGAGGCAGCGCAGGTACCGTCAGCCAACCTGCTCGACATTCAGCGTGCCGGCGGGAAGTGGCCTGATCAATGACTTCGCCGAGACAGATGGGTCGAGCCAGTCCGCCCAGCTGTCGCGTTCAAGGATGACGATCTGTCGATCATGATAGGGTGCGATGTCAGGTCCCGGTTCCATCGTCAGCATCGTGAAGGCTTCTCCGACGTCCGGGGTCTCGCGCCAGATGCCGGCGATGCAAAAGATCGGTTCGTCCCTTTTGGTGAACAGCCATTTGTCCTTGCGCTTCTTCTTCGAATCCGTCGGATCGGTGAACTCGTAGAAGCCGTCGGCAATGATCAGGCAGCGGTTGGAGTTGAACTCGCGGCCGTCGGAACGGAAGTTATAGACCGGCCGCTTGTTCTGGGGCCAACTCCATCGACGTTGAACAAGCTCCGCATCCGCGGGACCGTTGTTGTTCGCGCGAACGATAGGACCCATATCGGTGATCTTGATGTCTTCGCGCGCCGCAAGATTGGGCGCACCCTCGCCAAAACGGATCTTGATCTTGAGATGGGCAAAGTCCTCGACGATCGATGCCACGTCCACCATCAGCCGGTAATCATTGCACATGCGTTTCTCACAGTTCTTGTTGTGAAGCTTAGTTCTTGCTATGTTCTACATATGATGAACGCAAAGGTTTTCCAGTCCGACGGGCCGCTCGACGAGCGCCGTGTCATCGTAAGGCGACACGAAGGCGATGTGGAGATGGTGGAACTGCCTTGGGGATTGCGCCCGCTCGATGGCGGTCCTCGTGCCGTCAACGTGGTGCGCTCAGAAGGAAGGACATTTCCGACCCACCGTTGCCTCGTGCCGGCATCCGAGTTTCGCCACCGAAGTGGCGGGAAAAATTTCAGCTTTTCGCTGGCGAGCGACGACTGGTTTTACTTCGCAGGAATTTGGCGACCCGCGACGGACCTATGGCCGGAAGCCTATGCCATCCTGACGATCGAAGCCAATGCCGATATTTCTGCCTACCACGACCGGCAGATGGCAGTGCTGACGCGCGATCGGCGGATGTATTGGCTAGACGGGCTTGCGCCGGAAAATGAAATTCTCCGGCCTCTTCCCGCCGGCACCTTTCGTGTCAAACCTCTCTCGAACACTTTCTTTCGACCTCGGCTTGCGGTCTAAAGTGCGAGCAATAACTGCCGCCGTCCCGCGTCAAGGAATGCCATCCGATCGTCAAACACTGACCTCCGGGTTCGAGGGTTCGACTTTCCGGAGCCGGAAAAAGTAGCGTCGCTCGTCGCCATCTACGACCATCATTCCTGCCAAGATCGGCCTCTCGCGGATCTTGTCCTCGACGCTCTTCACAAAAGTGCGGACCTCCGATTTGGCCACAGACGTCGCACCCGACGCGACATCCGTCGCCGTACCTGCGATGCGATCCACATCCCCGCGAAGCGCGCCCAGAGCATCGCGACTGTCGTGACCCGGTCCGAGTGGCGGCCTTCCCCCGTCGATCGGAGCGCCTGCTCAACCAGGGGAAAATTTTCGTCGGTTTCCGCCCGCTGCTGTCGGACCCGATCGAAGGTCCGACGTGGCTGCCAGAACGGAACATCCATTCGCGACGATAGTTAGCCTCGCAGAAGGAGAATGCATTATGGGAATGAGCAAGCCGAAAGACGGTGCACCAGGCACCACCGACCAATCTCCCCGTTGGGAAGGGCCTCAAGAAAACACGCCGCCGGGATACATGCCCGCAAAAGACGATCCAGACCGGGCTGAAGATGCCAATGGCGAGACAAACGCCGACCCAGAGGTCAAGAAAATTTCCGACGGCCTCAAGCAGAAGGGCGAATGAGATGACGGACGTCGAAAAGGATGCGAACGGCCAGTACGCCAAGTCGGTCGGTGATCGAAAGGCAACTGGCGTGGCCAGTGCCAAGCCGACCGTCATCACCGGATCGGAAGATTCGACGGAACATAAGACGCCGCCAGGCAAGAAGCCCGCCAAGGACTGGGACATCAACTACGATCCAGCGGACATGAACGAAGGAGAGACCCATTAGTCGAGGCGACGACGTACAACGGAAGCAACGGCGGGGCGGGCAATTCGACGATGATGGCGTCGCGAGGCGAAACGACGCCGCCTTGAGCGCGATGGTCATGACGCCGGTGTTCCTGAAAAGCTCCCCATTCGGCGCCTTTCGGAGAACCGCTTTCAGTAGGCCGGGTCGAAATGGGAAAGGACGCTTTAACGGGGACAAGGTGTTTGCGGTGGTAATTGTCATAAACGCCACCGAGTGATCACTTCGCCGGATATCGATTGCGTAAAGTGGGATTTAAGCGCTATGGCGGCCTCGTCGGCAGTTTGTCTGTTGCCGCTGCAGGCTCGAATGAGATCAAGTGCGGTGTTCAGCGCGAGGCCGTGGACGTCTGCGAAATATCTTACATGCGAGTTGCGTTCGACATCGATTGTATCGGTATAGGGTTGATCGGAGCTATGCATCGGAGCACCAAGGAAGAGGCAGCGGAAAGCTCTGCCACCTCTTGTTTGAATTACGGGCAACTTGCAGCTGCAGCAGGGTTTGCGGCCGCAGTGCCGTTTTTCGTGGTCTTTCCGGTTGCCGTGGAGTTGCAATCCTGCGATTTGCCATGGGCGTTTGGCCCTGCGTTGTTACCGTTGGTCGTGCTGCCTGTTGTGTCGGTGTCGACGCCGCCAACGGAGCCATTTTGCATTGACTTGGCGCCGCCAGAATTATTGTTGGTGCCCGTTGCTCCGGTTCCGTTTCCACTCGTAGACCCGCCGGTCGTACCGGACTGCTGAGCCAAGGCCGCGGTCGCCATTCCTAGCGAAATGATCGCTACCACTGCGATTTTCTTAAACATGTCATCTCCTGTGGGTTGTGTTGGAATGGCTAACCAACGGTCTCACAAGTTGTTCCAATTTAAGTCGGCTTCTGCCGAGCGCCGCTGAAGATCGCCGAGACCAGTATCACAGCCACGCCGACGCGCCTGCCCTGACGGACGCGCGCGACGGCGTTCTGCCCTATGCACCGGACAGCAGCTATGGTCGTCCCGAAGATCTGATGGCGCTGGTGGACGCCGCCCATTGGCCGGCTGCGCGATGGACTGCAGCACCACCGCATTCCCTGGTCTGACAAAAACATCGAAGCGGAAAAGGGTATACCCTTGCAATGTCTAGGTCCCGCCCAGCACCATGTGGGTCTCTCGCGCAAACAACCGACGCGAGGTTAC
This sequence comes from Neorhizobium sp. P12A, assembly GCF_008365395.1. Lineage (NCBI taxonomy): Bacteria > Pseudomonadati > Pseudomonadota > Alphaproteobacteria > Hyphomicrobiales > Rhizobiaceae > Neorhizobium > Neorhizobium sp. P12A. Next base: position 42,211 of record NZ_QOVX01000025.1, read on the forward strand.
GGCGAATTGATCGTTGGGAGGAAAATCTCCACTTGCTTCCTGTCGCCCGTGGGAAGCGTTTCAATCTGTTCTTTCCAGAACTGTTCGGCTTCCGGCGGATCATCTTCCCAGTGGCGGACGGTCGTAATGTTGTCGTCGATCTTGGAGCGCCGATGACCGCCAAGACGTAGGTATTCCTGCGCGAGCCTGTGGCTCTGTGTCTCCATCTCGCCGCCGTCAAGCGCGCTTCGAAAATGCTCCTGCGCCTTTTTCAGGGCCCGATCGCGATCCTCGCGCGACTGCTTCGTATCCGTGCACCGTGCGTCGTCGCTGCCGCTGACAGGCGGCGTTCCTGTGGAAATCATGGTCTCGTCCTCCGTCGTTGGTCCTGTCATGGATAAGCTCTGGGCTGCACTTGACCGCATTCGATCGTTCGGGCCTGATCGGGTGGCCATATGGTGTCTCACCGACGGCCCCGTGCATCCTACGGGGATGATCAGCGGTAGGCCGGGCGTCGCCGGCGCGAAGGCGCACCAATCTCACTGTAGTTACCCCGCGGCCCGAGATGTTCCAAGGCGATCGCTCTTGAGGGGCATAGGCGAGCCAGGCGGCTATGACGCCTTCTCGCCGTCTGGCTCGGCTCGCGGGAAGTCGGCGAGCAATGAGTGGTGAGCCAGACGATCCGGAGGAACACGCGGAGACACGCGCCTGGCTCTGCTTCTGGAAGCATGCGTTCTCTAACTTGCCGTTGGTCCCATTGTTCCCGAAAATCTGACTTGGTTAACGGTTGTCGGTGGCGCCCCGAACATGACAAAATTCCGCATAGTTTCTTCGCAACCGCGTCTTGTCGATTGATCCGGGCCTTGCTTTTGACAGCCTTCTTCAGCTTCTTCTCTGCGACAAACCTGACGTCCGAATGACACACGCGTTCAAGAAGGTTGCAGACCAGGAAAACTGCATTAAGTGTTGTCACGTCGCGGCAGCAAGTTTCCGAAGCCATTGGCCGGCGATACAGGAAATCATGTACGACGAAAATACCAATGTGGAGCAGCGGTACCGGCTCCTGATCGAAGCCATTACGGATTATGCGATATACATGCTTGATCCACAGGGCACGATCACGAGCTGGAACCCCGGCGCGAAGCGTCTCAAAGGGTACAGCGAGGAGGAGATCGTCGGCCGGCACTTCTCGACCTTCTACACCGAAGACGACCGGGCCGAGGGGCTTCCCTCCCGGGCACTTCAGACAGCAGAGCAGGAAGGCCGTTTCGAGCGTGAAGGATGGCGCCTTCGGAAGGACGGCACCCGTTTCTGGGCGAACGTGATCATCGACCCGATCCGCGACGCCCAGGGGAGCCTCATTGGGTTTGCAAAGATCACGCGCGACATAAGTGAGAAGCGCGCCGCTCAGGAGGCGATCTTCCAGGCCCAGAAAATGGAGGCCGTCGGGCAACTCACGGGAGGTCTGGCCCACGACTTCAACAATCTCCTGACGGCTATCATGGGAAGCCTCGAGATCGCGAGGAAGAGAGCCGTCAATCCGGACGTGGCCAATCTTATTGATAACGCCATCCAGGGCGCGCAGCGTGGCGCCGCCCTGACGCAGCGGTTGCTCGCCTTCTCGCGCCAGCAGGAACTTCTGCTCCGTCCGGTGGACATTGTGGATCTTGTTCGCGGGATGGAAGAACTGATTCAACGGACAATCGGGCCGCAGATCGTAATTCAAACCCAGTTTCCGCTAGGACTTGCGCGAGCGCGAACCGACGCCAACCAGCTTGAGAGCGCACTCCTCAATCTGGTCGTAAACGCGCGCGATGCCATGCCGGCTGGAGGCGAGATCGTCATCACCGCCAAATTGGAAACGATGTCCGAAGGGCAGGAAAGTGAACTTCCCGCTGGAGATTACGTCCGACTTATCGTCCGCGACGAGGGCGAGGGCATGGATGCGCAGACGCTTGCGAACGCCATGACCCCGTTCTTCACGACCAAGGGCGTTGGGAAGGGCACCGGTCTCGGCCTGTCGATGGTGCACGGCCTCATGGCGCAGTCGGGTGGCAAGCTCGTCTTGAGGTCAACGCTAGGAGCGGGGACAAGCGCCGAACTCTGGCTTCCAGTCGCTCGGGAAGCGGCAGAAGAGACACTGAAGGACGCCGCCCCGGCGACAACAGCGCCGCCTCAGTCGATGGCGGTGCTGGTAGTAGACGACGATCCCCTCGTTCTGATGAATACGGTTCTTCTGCTCGAAGATCTCGGGATGGAGACGCTGCAGGCGTCGTCTGGCCAGGAAGCTCTTTCGGTCCTCGAAAAAGGGCCCTTGCCGAATGTCATCGTGACCGACCAAGCCATGCCCCAAATGACCGGCGCACGGCTTTATCAGGAAATCCGCAGCCGGTTTCCAGGTCTTCCGGTCATTCTTGCAACGGGCTACGCAGAACTACCGAATGGCACGGAAAGCGTTTCCGGCGCGGTGAGACTGTCGAAACCCTTCAGTCAAGATCAGTTGTCTCAGGCCCTGATAGAGGCCACACGTGGGACGAATGGCTAGGTCGTTATTTCCTGCCTTCAGTGCAGTAGATACACCTTCCAAGCCGGCGAACCAAACTAGCCGCGGGTGATCCCGTTTGCCTGTGGCGCTGGAAGCTGCCTTGGACAATGGTTCGTTGCTTGGGGTTGGACTTGTGAGGCATCGGCTTCAAGTATCGGTACCCCTCGGCACGAAACTCCACCTACATTACATGCCTTCGGAACCATCGCCGACGTCTAAGGTTCACCTTGAAACGATTGTCCAATGGATGCAACACTGTATGCGATGCTTTTCGGAACGCTGACCCTCACATGCTGGATGGGCGCGGGCTTGGTTGCCCTGATAGGCACAAATCAAGAGATCCGTCTTGGCGAGATGCGCAGGGGAGCCGAGGTCATCACCGGTGGCTTGGCCGGAGCGGGTGTCATCTCCGCAATAGCAATGGCAATTTCGATGGTTTTTAGATGACGAGAGTTGCCCTGTCTAGCACCGTTTTCCAAGCCCAGCGGCCCTTTTGTGGCATCGAGCTCGGCGGGTTCTTCCACAATGTGTAGCTGTGATGGCGAACGAACACGATCGCTACGGGACACCCGAGAGGACAACTCAATACACGGGCAGGGCCGGAAGCTCGCGTCGACAACGCGCGGTCGGCACGGGTGGCGACGCCGCGGCAATTTTCTGATCGGGCTAGGCGCCTTGGTCCTCTGCATCCCACAGCGCAACCGACCCGCCCGGACAACCAAGGCGTCCTTTAGAGGGTAAACGGCTTTTAGCGGTGTTGCAAAGGAACATATCACCGATTGGACGGTTCAGGCATTCCGATTATACGGTGAGATGGCTGCACCCCTTTGTCAAAAGACACGAAATCAACCCGTCGCATTGTAATCATAAGCGATTTCCAAGATGGCGATTGGCGGGACAACGAGCAAAATTCTGTGACATGGTTTCGGAAACAATGGCTCGCCGGGAATCGTGGCCCCCCCCCTCAAGCTTCCCGTCTCAGACAAGACGTCGAAGTCGCTGGAGGATACGTTGAGCGGCTGCCGCTTGCGGTGCTAAAAGGAGACCTCGCCGACTGTGCGGAGATTTGGACACATCAGCGCGGAGCCACGCCGCCGGTCTACCGAGCGGGCGGCGATTCTCTTCTGACCCGCCGCTCCTTCCAGATGAATGGCCCTGAGCCCCCGTTTGCGTCCAATGACATGATGGGGCACATCGCGGCCTTCGGAGCGCCTTCGATCCTTTGTGTATGGGGTCTAGGCGTACGTGAAGAGATATTGCTGGCGTGTCGCGACAGTTTTAAGATTTATAACTCGATCGACGCACCCGCGTTGCGGATCCCTCCCAATGTCAGCCGCCATTTCGACCTCATTCTGACAGGGTCTGAATGGCAGTCGGTGGAGGTTCACCGCTGCCACCCAGACACGCGCACGGCGATTATGCCAATCGGGCCCGAATTCGCCTCCGAGATTACCTTCAGACCGCTGGACCTGCCGAAGGTCTACGACGTGATCTACGTGGCGGCTGCACAACCCTACAAGCGTCACGACATCTTATTTCGCGCCCTCAGACAACTGCCTTCGCTACGCACCCTCTGTGTGTGTGGCTATGGGGAAATGATGCCAGCGTTGCGTCACCAAGTCGATGAATTCGGCATCAATGTCGACTTCATCGACCCGCCCGGCGTGCCGCTTGACGAGGTGAACCGACTTATGAACCAAGCTCGTATCGGTGTGGTTTGCGGCGTCGATGACGGGGCGCCAGCGATCCTTACAGAATATATGCTGGCAGGAATACCCGTACTGGCGAATAGCCGGCTTCGGTGCGGGTTGCAGTATATCAGATCGAATACCGGCCGTATGGCTACGGCCGAAGAATTTCACGAGGGCATTAGGTACATGCTGGGACGGCTCCCGACGTTTAGTCCGCGCGGGGCCGTTCTGGCAAATTGGATCTGGCCACATAGCGTGCGGAAACTCAAATCCATCATCGCCGAGGTCACCCAGATAAATAAATTGAGAAAGGAACCTTCGCAGTAATCCGAGGTTCGTGGTGGTCTGATCGCGAGGTGCTTGATGAACCTGCTGAATTCCGCCCCACAATTTTCCGAAAACGGCTTGCCGGACGATGCGCCGCTCATTTGCTTTTCGCATCTCAGATGGGATTTTGTGTTTCAGAGGCCGCAGCATCTGATGGAGCGATTCTCGCGAGATCGCCAGGTCTTTTATTTCGAGGAGTTCATTCCGACCGACCATCATCTCGCTTATCTGGAAATTCATCCGTTTCAGGGGACGACGGTCAGGGCGGTTCGTCCGCGGATTCCGGATTGGTGGAACGAGGTTGAACAAGAGGTGGCGCTTCGCGGGCTGCTGGATGAGATGCTTAAGCTGCTGGGCGGCAAACGTCCAATTCTTTGGTTTTACACCCCGCTTATGTTTGCCTTCGCCCGACATGTCGATGCCGCGGCGGTTGTCTATGACTGTATGGATGAACTGGCGAATTTCAGATACGCGCGCGCCAATCTCAAGGCTTCCGAGCAGGCCTTGATGGCCTGCGCCGATGTCGTCTTTACCGGTGGGGTCAGTCTGTATGAGGCAAAGCGTGACCACCATCACAATATCCACCCCTTTCCATCTGGCGTGGATACACATCACTTCCGCGCGGCACGCACCCCTTTGCCGGAACCGGCCGATCAGGTAAGCATACCCCACCCTCGGCTCGGCTATTATGGAGTGATTGACGAACGGCTCGATCTCGATCTTATCCGCGGCGTCGCCGCGGCTCGTCCGGACCTTTCCTTCATTTTCCTTGGGCCGATCGCAAAGATCTCGCCAGAAGATTTGCCGCAAGCTGCTAACATCCACTATCTGGGCCAGAAGGCCTATCAGGATCTCCCCGCCTACCTATCGGGCTGGCAAGCTGCGCTGATGCCGTTCGCGCTGAATGATGCCACACGCTTCATCAGCCCGACTAAGACTCCAGAATACCTTGCCGCTGGTCGTTCAGTCGTTGGAACAAAAATCGTCGATGTCGTGCGGGAATACAGCGACCTGCCCGGGGTTTTCCTCGTTGATGGTACTGATGCCTTTGCCGCCGCTTGTGATGCTGCTATTGCGATGTCCCGTTCCGATCAAACGTGGCTGGAATTAGTGGACGAAATTCTGACGCGATCGTCCTGGGACACCACCTTCCGCAGAATGTCTGCGCTCGTCGAACAGGCGGCTTCGCAAAAAAGTGTCTGCTCCGCGATACCCGAAAGGTTTTGCTCGCTCAACGCTGCAGGGTCGCCCCCGGATACCTACGATTACCTGATCGTTGGAGCCGGGTTTGCAGGATCGGTCTGTGCCGAGCGGCTCGCTGCAGATTGGGGCAAGAGGGTCCTTATCTGCGACAAGCGGCCTCACATTGGCGGCAATGCGTACGACCATTACGACGAGGCTGGTATCCTGGTCCATAAATATGGCCCACATATTTTCCATACCAATAGCGACGATGTCTTCGCCTATCTCTCGCGATTTACGTCATGGCGGCCATACGAGCACAGGGTGCTGGCCCAGGTCGGCGATCTCCGCCTTCCCATCCCGATCAATCGCACGACGCTGAATACCCTCTACCATCTCGATCTGACAAACGAAGCGGCTGCGGCACGTTTCCTGGCCGACCGGGCTGAGCACTCTGACAGGGTGACCACATCGCGCGATGTTGTAATATCGCAAGTGGGCGCTGAGCTATACCGCACGTTCTTCGAAGGTTACACCCGCAAGCAATGGGGGCTGGATCCATCAGAACTCGATCGATCGGTGACGGCGCGGGTTCCTGCCCGCACAAATACGGACGACCGGTATTTCCTCGACAGCACTCAGGCCATGCCGCTTAGCGGATACACGCGCATGTTCGAACAGATGTTGAATCATGAAAACATCACGGTTATGACCGGTACGGATTTTGCCGATCTAAGGCGCCAAAGGCTGGCAAATCATACAATCTTCACAGGTCCTATCGACGAGTACTTCGACTATTGCTTCGGGCGTCTTCCCTATCGCAGCCTCGAATTTGAACACGAGACCCACAATGCCCAGCTGCTGTTTCCGGTAGGCGTCATCAATTATCCGTCCGAGGATGTGCCCTACACCCGCGTGACGGAATACAAGCATCTGACCGGCCAAGTTCATCCGAAGACGAGCATCAGTTATGAGTATGCGCGTGCAAAGGGCGATCCCTACTATCCGATTCCACGTCCGGAGAACCAGGCAATCTACAAGCAGTATGAACTGCTGGCGCGCGCGCAGGATGACGTCACATTTGTCGGACGCCTCGGCACTTACAAATATTACAACATGGATCAGGTGGTCGGCCAAGCGTTGGCGGCCTACCGCCGGCTACGCAAATCCCATGCGGACAGCAAAACGCGCGTCGGCGTGCAAGATGGCTAGAAAGCGCCGTGTCGTTCTGGCAACCGACAGCATCGATCCCTCCGGAATGGGAGAGCATATGCTTGCTCTTGGCCGGGCACTTAGCGAACGCTGGGATGTCACGATCGCGCTAATCGCCGCCGATCGAACGGGCTTGCTAACGCGCGCCGCGCGCCGTGGATTAGGGATAAAGTTAAGCGAAGACACGGGCGCATTTCGGGATTGGCTGTTCAGAGCAGACGTCGATATCTTGCACATCCATGCCGGAATCGGATGGGAAGGACACGGACTGGCCGCTGCTGCGGATGATCGAGAGATACCGATCATCCGCACTGAACATCTTCCCTATCTTCTGACCGACCCGGAGCAAATCGAGCATTATCGGCGCGAGACCGCGAGACTAGCACACCTAATTGTCGTTTCGGAGGATTCACGGCAGAGCTTCTGTGAGGGGCGGGAGGCACCGTCGCGCATGACGGTCGTGCGAAATGGCATCTTCCCCCTATTGCCTACGGGACCTGTCTGGGCTCTGAAGCAGGAACTCGATCTGGCAGAGAAAACTGTCTTGCTGACGGTCGCGCGTTTCGCCGAACAGAAAGACCACGCCTCGTTGGTCCGCAGCCTGCCGGATATTCTGGAAGCCTATCCCTCTGTGGTTTTGCTTTTTGTCGGATCGGGTCCCGAGGAGGAGCGTGTCCGCTCCTTGGCGGCGGAGTTGGACCTGATTGGCCGCATTCGATTCTTAGGGCATAGAACCGATGTCGCCGAGCTTCTGGCGATCGCCGATCTCTTCGTTCTCCCTTCGCGCTTCGAAGGCCTTCCGCTTGCGGTTCTGGAAGCAATGTCGCTTGCTGTTCCGGTCGTGGCAACACAGATTGGTGGTACCCTGGAAGCATTGGGGGAGGATCATCCCTATTTCGCCGCGCCCGGCAGCGAGTCGTCGATCGCTGCTGTCATCAAACAGGCCCTCGCAGATCCACGCCGCCTGAGGGACATCGGCAAGGCGGGCTTTGAACGTTTTGAGCGCGAATTTTCCGTCGATCGAATGGCGGGGGAGACCGGAGCCGTCTACGAGCGAAGTCTTATCCGGCCGGCTGCAAAAGTGCAAAAGGAAATTCCCATGGAAAGAACTCGGCTGGGCTTCATCGGTGTCGGAGGTATTGCTCATCGCCACCTCGATATTCTGGCCAGGTTCGACGATGTCGAACTTGTGGCTTTCGCTGACCCCGATCTCGGCCGGGCAGACGAGGCTGCAATGCGCTTCGGGGCCAGGTCGTTCGGTCATCACGGCGAAATGCTCGAGACTCAACGTCTTGATGCCGTCTATATTTGCATTCCACCTTTCGCCCATGGCGAGCCCGAACGTGATCTCATCCGGCGGCGCATTCCGTTCTTCGTTGAAAAGCCAGTCACGCTGGACCTATCGCTGGCGGAAGAGATTGCAGGCTGCGTATCCAAGGCAAATCTCGTCACAGCGGTCGGATATCATTGGCGCTATCTCGATATTGTCGATGAGGCGCGGAGCCTGTTGGCAGACAATCCCGCACAACTCCTATCAGGATACTGGCTAGACTCGACGCCCCCACCTCTATGGTGGTGGAGGGAGGACAAATCCGGCGGACAGATGGTGGAGCAGACCACGCATCTGCTCGATCTTGCCCGGTTCCTGATTGGAGAAATCACGGAGGTCTACGGCCGCACCGGTTACGCCGAGAGGCCGGAGTTTCCCGGCTTGGACGTACCTACGGTTACCACAGCAAGCCTGACTTTTGAAACCGGCGTGGTTGCGAACATTGCGTCGACCTGCCTTCTGGGTTGGAGCCACCGCGTCGGGCTCCACATTTTCGCCGATCGGCTGGCGATCGAGCTGACCGACCGCGATATCATGGTAGACGTCGGAAGGGGACGCCCCGTGCGGGCGGCGGACGGAGATCCGGTGTGGCGCGAAGATCGCGATTTTATCGATGCCGTCCGCGGGGGCGAAAATCACATCCGATGCCCCTATGGAGACGCCCTCACCACGCACCGGCTCGCGTTGGCTGTAATATCTTCCGCGCGTAGCGGCGCGCCAATGCGGCTCGACGTGCCCACCCTCAGGCGCACTCCACCCTCACCCCTTCGTGCACAGCCGAGACCGCCAGCGAAGACTGAGAGGCCGCGGGGCCATCGTATGATCCGTTCCCTGGGTATCGAGGCGCCGGGTCGGGCGTATTTCTTCGAGTACGAGGAAGGGCCACCGGCAGAGGGTCACGTCCGGCTAGATACGCTGTATACCGGCCTGTCGGCCGGCACCGAGCTTACATTTTTGAAGAACACCAATCCGTATTTCCGCTCGCGCTTCGACAGGCGGCTCGAGGCCTTCATCGATAACGAGTCCGACCTTAGCTATCCCGTTCCATTCCTTGGCTATATGGAGGTTGCGCGTATTTCCGAGTCCCGCGCGGAGGGTTTCTCCAATGGTGCAGTGCTCGCCGCGAGCTACGCACATAAGACAGGCCATACGGCGGATGCTATGCACGATTTGCTTGTCCCTATGCCCGCGGGGCTTGATCCCATGCTCGGTATTTTTGTCGCTCAGATGGGGCCAATCGCCGCCAACGGCATCCTCCACGCCGATGCGGAGGCGTTCGCGGCAAACGTGCCTGCACTCGGCGCGGGCATAGCCGGACGGCCGGTGCTCGTACTTGGCGCCGGAACCGTGGGCCTGATGACCGCACTCTTTGCCCGATCGCTCGGTGCATCTGACGTCGTAATAACCGACCCGTCCGCGTTTCGCCGCGGCAAGGCGGAAGCGATGGGGTTGACCGCGATGACAGAGGATCAGGCATGGCAACATGCAAAAGCGCGCTGGCACGACGGTGCGACGGCACGGGGGGCTGACCTTGCGTTTCAGACCCGGGCTCACTCGGGTAGCCTTCACACAGCGCTAAAGGCATTGCGGCCGCAGGGGACGGTGATCGACCTCGCCTTCTACCAGGACGGAGCACATGCCTTGCGGCTTGGTGAAGAATTTCACCATAATGGCCTGAACATCCGTTGCGCCCAAATCAACCGTCTTCCCCGATGGCTTGCACCACTTTGGGATCGTCGCCGGCTCGCAAGGGCGACCATCGATCTCCTTGCCACGGAAGGGGCAACAATCCGGGAGCATATGATCACCCACGTTGTGCCTATCGATGACGCGCCATCCTTTCTTAACGATCTTGTGGAGAACCGACCGGACTTCCTGCAGGTCGTATTCAAGGTTGGCGAATGACCGTCGAACCAAGACCCATCCGTATCCTCTTCGTTTTCGCCTGGCTGGTCGTCGGAGGCGAAGAAACCGAGGTACGGCTGCTTGCCGAGAACCTCGATCGGCGGCGCTTTAGTCTCGACGTTGTGGCGTGTCTTCGAAGGCCTGGCATGCCGGAGCAGACGCATCAGCAACTCCGCTCGATTGGGATCGCTGTCGATACAACACCCTACGACTTATCATTTGAGGATACGGTCGCCTATCTCGCCGAGAAAATTCCGAGCTATGACGTGGTGATCTCCTGCCAGAACGTCGCCGATATCTATCCCGCGTTGGAGCGCCTCTATCTTCGTCCGCCCCTCATAGAGCATGGCGGCCTGGTTTCGGAGGCACTAGCCGGCCCCAAGCATTTGACCACGCGCTACGTTGGCGTATGCCGTTCCATCCGAGATGCCGCGGCATCTCGGATGCCCGGACGCGAACATTGTGCTCTTGAGATTCCCTCAATGGTCGATCTTTCAGCATTCGACCCGGCACGGCGGGAGCCGGCCCGCCTAGCTCTTGGCATCGCGAAAGACGAGATCCTGATCGGTTGGGCAGGACGGCTCGACCCCAAGAAGAACGTCGAAGATTTCATTGAAGCGGCTGCACTCGTGCGTACCACCGCGAAGCACGCGCGCTTCGTAATAGTGGGCGGAGCAGACGCCTTTGTGCCGGATTATGCGGTACAGCTTAAAGGTTTGGCCGACCGGCACAGGCTCGACGGCGCGCTTCAATTCCTCGGTGATCGCAACGATGTCCCAGCCCTTCTGGCCGCATTCGACATCTTTGTCTGGCTTTCTGCCGGCGAAGGCATGCCGCATGTTATTGCGGAAGCCGGCGCTGCTGCTCTCCCCGTGATTGCAACGCCAGACAATGGCACACTGCAGCAGATCGACGACGAGATATCCGGTCTGTTTGTGCCGCATCGAAATCCTGCTGCCGTTGCTCAGCAGGTGATCGCGCTCATCGAGAGCCCCGACCGTCGATACGCGCTTGGCACCGCGCTCCGGCGGAAGGTAGAGACAGCCTATGCCGTCGATGCTGTTTTGCCGCAATGGGAGCGGCTTCTGACAGATGTAAATTGCCAACGCCAGTCAGCTGAATCGACTGGTCTGTTCAAGTCGTTTCTACAGGGCGGTTTCGAATGCTCCAGCCATCGCCTTCGGCCACAGGAAGGCGAGATCCACGGCCGGCGTCTCGACATGATTGCCGCAGTCGGCCACGATCGTCGCGCTGAGGAAGATTACCGTCAACTACAGGACTTCGGAATCCGCACCGTGCGCGATGGTGTCAGGTGGCACCTGATCGAGAAATCCGGCGAATATGATTGGTCCAGCATTCGGCCGATGATCCGGGCAGCTTCTGAGACAAAGACACAAGTCGTGTGGGATCTGCTGCACTATGGTTTGCCCGACGATCTAGACATCTGGTCGCCATGTTTTGTCCATCGCTTCGCACGATTTGCCGGTGCCTGTGCTAAGGTCGTGCAGGAGGAATGCGACGAGATTCCATTTTATTGCCCTATCAATGAGATCTCTTTCTTCTCGTGGAGTGGAGGTGATGCGGGGTATTTGAACCCCTTTGCCAAGGGCCGGGGCTTCGAGTTGAAGGTGCAGCTCGCCCGCGCCGCCCTCGCCGCGATGGACGCCATTCTTTCAATAGACGCGCGCGCACGTTTCATTCATTGCGAGCCGGTCATCAATGTTGTTGCCAATCCGCTAAGTCCTCAAGACGCATCTGCCGCCGCAGGGCACTTCCAATCGCAGTTCCAGGCCTGGGACTTGATTGCGGGGAGGATTTGGCCGCAGATTGGAGGGAACGAGCGCTATCTCGATATCGTCGGCGTAAATTATTACTCCAACAATCAGTGGCTTCATGGAGGTCCGCCCATCGATATTGGTCATCGGCTCTATAAGCCATTCAGCACGATTTTAATCGAAACCTTCGCCCGATACGGCAAGCCGATCCTTATCGCCGAAACAGGTACAGAAGACGAGCGACGGGCTTCCTGGTTCGAATATATTGCAAGCGAAGCAGCGCAGGCGATGCGATTTGGCGTACCCCTCGAAGGCTTATGTCTCTACCCGATTGTCAACCATCCCGGTTGGGACAACGATCGACTTTGTGCAAATGGTCTTTTGACGGCAGAGGCCACGCCATCGGGGAGGGCTGTCTTTGAACCATTGGCTGCGGCTATTCGGGGGGTGCAGAAAAGCGCAATTTGTCGGGGACGATTTCGCTAATGTGCGACCATCACGAAGAAACGGCGTATTCGAAGGCCGTTCGGGGTACACCACAAAGAAACTTCCTAAGCTCTTCAATGTTTCCATCCTGGGGAAAAACAATTTCTGGAACTGCGAAGGTTTCCGCTGGTTGCATTGCCGTACCCTTAACGCAGGAGAAGCACATGCTTACGAAAATTCTCGCAGTTTCCGCCCTTTCCATCGCCCTCGCCACTTCCGCCATGGCTCAAAGTTCAGGCAACAGCGGCAGCGGCTCCGGCTCGAATTCCGGTTCGTCTGGCAGTTCTGGTACGAGCTCGGGTTCCGGTTCGGATAACGGCAACGGAAATAACGGATCAGGCTCTGCCAACGGCGGCAGCAATTCCAACAACGGCAGCGGCAGTGGCAGTAGCACCGCCGGCAGCAACGACAATGGCAAAGCTAGCGACTGCAATGGTCAAGCCACCGGCAAAAACACCAATGGGATGTCGCAGGATAAGGCAGCAAACCCGGCTACGACTACGAATTGCCCCTAACTCGAACAAAGAGGCAGCGGAGTAATTCGCTGCCTCTCCCCGGGTGCGCCGATGCATAGCGCCGATCGACCCTACACCGATACAATCGATGCCGAATGCACCACGCATGTAAGATATTTCGCTGATGTCCACGGTCTGACGCTAAAAACAGCGCTTGAACTCATTCGAGCTTGCGGCGGGAACAGCCACGCTGCCGATGAGGCTGCGATAGCGCTTAAATCCCATTTTACTCAATCGCTATCGGGCGATCCGAACTGATGAATGCTCACTTGATATGTGGCACGTACAGGAGATCGACGGGCAAACACCGATGCCATCCACGCCGCAATTGAACAGGCGCAGCAGGTCAAAGACAAGCCGTCGATGATCTCCTGCAACACTGCCATCGGCTTCGGCTTCCTAACCAAGGCCGGTAAAGCCCACAGCGCGCTCTTCAGGCGTTGTCATTACGTGAGGTTTGCCAGATCCCTCCTGACGTCGCCCCGTTTTGGGCAGAGATCTGTATGTGTGCGGGTTAATGCCCTTTGTGATTAATGATGTCCGACGGCGCTCTAATCTGCTCCAACGTGGTCGGAGCAAGGGTCAGGTCCACCTGGTGCGGCGGCATCACTTGCGCGTTACGTATCACGTTTGGCGGTGCGGGCTTACTAGACTTCAACGGCATGGTCGGTCTTACGTCGGTGGTGTTGATTGGACCGAAGGTCGGCATAGATTCCTCCTTAAACATCCCAGAACATTTCTGGGGTACATGAGGCGAACTTCGGCAGACGCTGATCGTTCCGGGTCTTCAATCAAGAAGGGCGGAGCAACCGCTGTACCCACTAGCCTTGAGTCGGGCGGATCGTATCGACCGATATATTGCCGTCGATAAGCCCACGTTTCAGATCGGCTCCGCCGATGACCGTGTAGAGGTTGTCGTCTCTAAAAGCGCAGGCATTGGACGTCGTGACATCCTCGGCCGGGGCAGCATTCACTTCCGTGAAATCGAGCTCGCAAGCTGCGGCCAGTATTCTCGCGTCGCCAAAAGTTCTCGCTGGGACGACGACCGTGCCATGGCTCGGTGCGTTGCCCCAGCGCGGATCACCGTTGGCAGCTATGGGCTCCAATAGATATTCAGGGTCTCGTTGCTAGACCCTCTGGCCCGGCGCAGGCTTCGAGGTGTTCGGCCGACGATAGATCGCCTCAATGCCCATCTTCCTCACCAGCGTCCGCACATGCAGGCGGCCGACATCACATCAGCTAGTTCTGAACGCCGTCCCGGCTCGGCTGGGCGGGGGTACTCGTGATACCGAGCTGATTGTTTTCGCTTTTATCGATCGTAGTCGCCTGCGGCGTTTGCCCGCCTGACGCTGTTCCTGCTGGCTGGGCGCCGGAATTCGTCGAAGGCCCGGGCGCAGGAGCAGAGGTTGCGGACTTGTCCGGGTCGATATGCTCACCCCAAAATTCCACGCCGATCCATCCAACCGCAGCTAGTATCAGGGCAGACACAAGAACGATGAGCACTGGCTTGCCAAGCGCACCCTGTCGGGTGTCCGGAGGAGAAATTGGAGCAGATTGCTTTTCCTTGATAGTGGTCATAGTGCCGCTTTCCTAAGTGTGATGCCGTCTGCGAAATGAAGTGCGATCCTTAGACAGCCGATCAATGTGAAAAATCCGCAGCAAGAAAGGCCTGCATCAAGCAGGCCTCCTTTTACTTCGAGGTGCTTACTTGGTGTTCTTGTGGCTCTGCTCGCCGGCCTTTACGTGCTGCTCATGCGAACCGCCACGCGTGCCGCCGGATTCGCTCTTGGAATCCGAACCGGAACCTTTATGGCTCTGGGATCCTGCTTTCGAGTGCTGATCGGATGAGCCGCCTTGATTGGCCATTGTGTTTCCTCCATGAGGTCCGTGATTGGCCTCAGTCGCCAACCAGCCGGTCTGTACATTGTTCCTTCATCCCGATTGCGATTGCGGTCTCATTCATTGAATCGGCTGCTTGGCAACAGCACGCCCGAACCTTTCATGCGAAAGTCCTGCTTCCGGCATGGCGTCGTTACCGCAACCCGATCGTGGTTTCGGAAACGAGCTGGCACGACGGCGACCCGTTATCACCAACGGCATCCAGGCATCCAAAAAGGAGCCTGGCTCATGTGCTCAAGCGGGTCGAGGTCGCCCGCATTCACGCGCTGACCACCGGCGTCTGCTTGTACCTGTGTCGACGGTCCGCCCCTGCAGGCACGATGTTCGCCCGGTCGCGGAGCCACGGCCTATCCGAAAGTTCCCATACTTTTGCTTCCGCTCTTATCAACAGTCTCTGATTCACAGCCGCTCGATGAAGTGCCCAAATCTCAATATCAGGCGTTCGAGGCCGGCCTCCGCAACGCGGTGAGCGGCGTCGTCGGGGCTCAACCATGCCGCCGGGCGTTCTGTCATTTCGGGGAAACGTTTTCGCTGCCGCACGACTTCGAGTAAGAAAACGGCAACGACCGGTCTGACCTCGCTACCGTCAGCCATGCGCTTGTCATAGGCAAAGTCGCCAAACGGCTTCCTATACGCCCTCCCGATGATACCTGCTTCCTCCCAAGCTTCCAGCTCGGCGACTTTTCGGGGCTTAAGGCCGACGATTGGCCAACCCTTCGGGATCATCCAGCGTTTCGTTTCGCGCGTGGTGATGAGCAAGACTTCGGGCCCTTGTATCGTAGGCCGAAAGCACAACGCACCATATTGCTGGATCGGCTTGGGAGGCGTGTTATTCATTCTCGCCTCCGGGTACCTTCGGAGCGAAACCAAAGCTGGGCTGGCGCTCGGTGTTCGCGGGGGGCGATCTCTGCTGGCAATGTGGTTGAGATGACGAGGGCCCATTAGCCATTGCTCACTTATTTGCTATGCCCTGAACGCGGGTCAGATGCATGTGAAGATCAGGCAGCATGTTCGAGGCAGCGTGTTTGAGAGAACCGTCGGGGCCGTCTTTTGAATATGCCTGAAACAATTCGTAAGCCTGCTGGTGGGCTGTCACCTGCGTCGACAGATAAGCCTGATCGACGTTGACGGCGTCGCTCATTCGCAAGGCCTCCAGCTTCTGCTGATATTCGGCGTCAAGTGACTGCGAGACGGTGACGCCGTCGTCGTTGGCAGCCTCTGCCAGCGGCAGTGCCGCCTTGACGTGGTCACGAAGCATGTCCTGCGCGAACTGTTTTGCGTCGACCGCCTTGCCGTTGGCGATTTCGATCTTGGCAGCTTCGATTTCGAACAGGTTCGACACGGAAGCCTTTTGAGCGAATTCCTGTTTTGCGCCGGCGTCATCTGCGGCCCGGGCGGGCAACGCGATCAGACAAACGGCGAGACCAAGGTGAAGTGCTTTCATGGCGTGCCTCTTGGAGGGGGCGAGCCGAAGCTCGCCGCAAGGTTAAAGCTGTTCTGTCTGTGCACCGCTGTTCGGCTTAGCCGGTCCGAGGACCGGCTTTTCGCCCATCGGTTCGAGGGACTGCGTCGTATAGGTACCCTTGCCGTCGATGGACGGACCCTCCGACCAACGGCCGGGAACCGGGGGGCTGCCGTCGGCCTGGAAACCGAGATAGGCGTAGCTGAATTCCTGCAGTTCCTGCTGAAAGCTGTTGGGGATCGGAAAGACCCCCGCCGGACCGCCAAGTTCCTCGAGTGCCGCAAGCCACTGGTTCTGATGCATGGTGTCCCGAGCGATCAGGTAGGACAGCATTTCCTTCATGCCTGGATCGTTGGTCAGGTTGAAGAGCCGAACGGCCAGGACTCGGCCGGTGGACTCGGCAGCGACGTCGTCATGTCGGCTGCAATATTACCGCTCGCATAGATGTGAGACATGTCGAACGGCACGCCGTCAGAATCGACCGGCATTGCAGAAAGACCAGCCGAAAGCAGGTTCTTCATGTTGAGACCGCCAAGCACGGCACTTGCCACGGGATCAGCGGCGACTTCGTCCTTGATTGACACCGGTACGCCTTCAAGATTGAGGGCGACGGCCGTCGCCAGCATCTCAATATGGCCGAGCTCTTCGGCGGCGGTGTTCATCAGCAGATCGCGAAACTTCGGATCGCCGCGAGCACCGCACGCCTGGAAGGAAGTATTGCATCGCGACCCGGATTTCTCCTTCGACGCCGCCGATCGCCTGCTGCAGAGCGCGCGCGAACGACGGGTCCGGGCTCTCGACATGCACGGGGGAATTGAAGCTTACCGTGAGTATAAAACATTTGTGCTCTCCGTGTTGTTGGGGATAGAGCCGCCAACAAACGCCGATCACAAATGTTCCCAACCTCTCCCCTTCGTTCGAATGCGCACCAAAACTGAACCGAGGGCCCCCACGCCCCAGAACGGTTGTCGGGAACCTATACCTTGGCTTTCTCACCAGCTTCCCGAAGCCCGAGGAACTTCGTGGTAACCGCGCCAAAAGCCGCCTCCGCTAGCGCAGCGCGGTAAGTCGGGAAACTCGATGGAGATGGTGTCGTCGCTATCACGTCGCCGTTAATTGACCGGACCTTCAAATCAGCCGACCTTCGATTTCAGCATGTCGAGATGGTCGAGATGTTCTTTGATCTGGCCGCGAGCGAGCTTCGTTACGCTGAGATGCTCGCGGTTCTGGCCCACCTTGAGGTAGTCCTCGTGGATCGTCAGTAGCTTCTTGTGGCCGTCCAGCTGAGCCATTACGAAGACCTTGTCAAAGTCCTTTCCGGACACGCTTGTGAGCTGGTCGAGCGAGGCCTTGCCCTCGGTATCCACCATGGCTTCCACTTCCGCCTCGGATGGCGGCTTCAAGGCGCCTTCTGCCTTGTCACCTATTTCCATGGACTTCAGGATGTCGGCGATCGTCTCCTGCTCGGCGACCTCCCATTTCGCGAATTCCTTCGTCATCGGATCAGAGGCCTTCTCCATTGCGACGCGGCTGGTCGCCAGCGACAGAGAACCCAACTTCTTTGCCTCGTCGGCATGCTTTTTCTCCGCCTCGCCGGAATCGCTTGCCGTCTGTGCGAAAACGGTCGAAGAAAGCAAGGCCGGGATGGCTGCTGCAAATGTGGCAAATGTCAACAGGGTGCGGCGGTTCATGATGATCTCCTCGTTTGAACTGCGCACGAACCTGCGGAGGCCTCGAATGTTCCCGGGACTGATTGATTTGGGATCGGCGAGTTCGGGGGAGGGTTGCCTATCGGAAGGCAAGGAGTGTGAGCACCTTCCAGACCAAGATGACGTCTGATCGAACCGCGCATTGTCTCTTGATCGGCGCTGCTTTTTGCCTGTCAATTTGCGAACGCCGACGATAGTTTCCGAGGATTGCCCTATCGGACGAGACGGTCCGCCAGGCCGGCGTCCGGAACATATCGAGAGGCGTATCGTTAGATGGGCATGCGGGAAAACCAAGAAAAATCTCAGCACCTTGGGCTGATTGTCGGCATTGGGGCTTCCGCGGGTGGCCTGGAGGCCTTCACGACGTTCTTTGCAAATTTGCCATCGGATAGTGGGATGGCATTCGTCCTCGTCCAGCACCTATCTCCAGATCATGAGAGCATGCTGACCGAGATCCTGGGGCGGGTTGCGCCGATCCCCGTTGTTGAAGCTAGGCACGGCATGCGCGTCGAGCCAAACCGCGTTCACGTGATCCCGCCCGACGCGACCTTGACGATCAATAACAGCCAGCTCGTTGTCGTCCAACCCGCGCCCCCGCGAGCCGACCGACGACCTATCGATTCTTTTTTCGCCTCACTGGCGAAGGATCAGTGTGAGAACGCCGTTTCAATCGTCTTGTCGGGGGTCGGAAGCGACGGGTCGGCCGGGATAGCGGCCGTAAAAGAAAGCGGCGGGCTAACGATCGCGCAGGCGGAGTTTGACCATCATGCCATGCCCGGGATGCCGCAGAGCGCCGCTGCGACGGGTCTTGTAGACTTCGTCATGCGCGTCGAGGAGATGCCCGCCAAATTGATTGAGTATCGCGATCATTTGGCATTGGTTGCCCACCGCAAAGATGGCGACGGCACACGGATCGACGCAGCAGAGCACTTGTCGGCCGTCCTCGCCGTCCTCCGTTCGAAAACCGGGCACGATTTCGCAAAATACAAGATAAAGACCGTCACCCGCCGCATCCAGCGGCGCATGCAGGTTTTGCAGACCGGAACTGTCCCTACCTATATCGAGCATCTTCGGGAGGATCCTGCCGAGCCGGAGTTACTGTTTCGGGACCTGCTTATCGGTGTAACCGAATTCTTCCGCGACCCCGTGGCCTTTCAAGGCGTCTCCTCGGCGATCGATGCAATGCTTGAACGTGGCGGAGAAAAGCCGCTGCTGCGGGTCTGGGTGCCGGCCTGTTCGACGGGAGAGGAGGTCTATAGCCTCGCAGTCGTTATCCGAGAGCTGATGGATGCGCGTAGCGCGAACCTCGACGTCCAGATATTCGGTACCGATATCGACGATCGTGCAATCGAGTTCGCGAGAGCTGGCCGCTACCAGCGCACGGCGGGTATCTCACCCGAGCGCCTCCAGCGGTGGTTTTTCGAGGAGGACGGCGCATTCTGCCCGAATCGCCAGATTCGTGGCATGTGTGTCTTCTCCGTTCACAACGTGACGAAGGATCCGCCGTTTTCCAAACTGGACCTGATTTCCTGCCGTAACCTTATGATCTACATGGACAGCGAGCTGCAGGATCGCGTGTTGCGGACATTCCACTATGCCTTGAATACCGATGGTCTTCTGTTCCTCGGCCTGTCGGAAGGCGTGAGTGGACATCCTAATCTTTTCGCGGTGCAAGACAAAGCAGCCCACATCTTCCAAAGACGCGATGGGGATGCGGCATTTCCGACCATGCCCATTCCAGCGCAGGGTCCGGCGAGGGCCAGTCGCCTCGCCAGCGATCTGACCCGCGGGGGTGGTGACCGCGTCGATCGTGCGGTCCGCGCGGCATTGGCGAAGCATTCCCCGGTGTTCCTTGTCGTCGATCGCCAAAGCAACATCGTGCGCTACTCGGGCGGAGAAGTTGCCCGTTATCTGGAACCGTCGGCCGGTGTCGCAAACCTGAGCCTCCTTTCCAACCTGCGGAAAAGCCTGCGGATTACCGTTCGCACCGCGTTGCAGTCGGTGGTGAAGACGGGAGTGGGGGCGGTCATTGACAACGTATCGGTCTTCCTTGAGGGGGAGCATCGGATGCTGAGCGTCATTGTCGAGCGGGTTCAGGATACAGGTAGCGAAGGGCTTTACGTCGTTGCGTTCCAGGAGATGCGCATGGCCGCGACAGAGCCGTCGCACGACGACAACAGCACCCTGAGCCCACAAGGAAAGGCCGCCGAGCAAGAGCTTCGCGCTGCGCGAGCGCAGTTGCAGGCGACGATTGCCGATCTTGAAACCGCCAACGAGGAAATGAAGTCTTCGGCGGAGGAGTACCAATCGGTCAACGAAGAGCTGCAGTCGACGAACGAGGAGCTGCAGACGTCGAAGGAAGAAATGCAGTCGATCAACGAGGAACTGCAAACGGTCAATGCTGAGATGATGGCGAAGAACGACCTTCTCTCTATCCTTAACAGCGATTTGCAGAACCTGCTGGACAGCACGCAGATTGCAACAATCTTCCTCGACGAAAACCTCCGGATCAAGAACTTTACGCCAGGAATGGCGGACATCTTCAGCTTGCGGGAAAACGACCGGGGTCGGCCTTTGACGGACATTGTCAGCCTGCTCGCCTATGACGACCTTCGTCGCGATGTCGCGAAAGTATTGCGTGAACTCACAGTCATGGAGCGCGAACTGGAACTGCATGATCGCGCCGCGTCGTTCGTCATGCGCATCCGGCCATACCGGAGTGTTGAGCGGGTGATCGAGGGCGTCGTCATCACATTTGTCGACGTGACGGCACGTAAGGAGGCCGAGCGGGCGAAAGACGTCAGTGAGCGACGTTTCACGGCGATCGTCAATCAGGCTGCTGTCGGTGTCGCGGAAACAGACTACGATGGCCGTTTCCTGCTGACCAATTCCGCATTCGAAACGATCGCCGGCAGATCCGCTGAGGATCTGCGGCAGCTACGTCGCCAGGAACTCATCAATCCCGACGACCTCGAAGCCATTAAAGTACGTTTCGAGAACGCGACGCGGGACGGAAAGCCATTCGAGGCAGAATACCGCCTTCAACGAGGAGACGGAATGGCCGTATGGGTGCACGATAGCGTCTCCGTACTCGCTGGCAGGGACGGTCGCGCCGGTAGCATCATTTCGGTCACCTTGGAAATCGACGAACGCAAACGCGCCGAAGACCATGCGGCGTTGCTTTTAGGCGAGCTGGATCATCGCGTAAAGAACATCCTGGCGATCGTATCTTCGATCGTCGCCCAAACCTTGAGGACGAACTCTTCCCCCGAAGAGTTCGCCAAGACGATTTCAGGGCGCATAGCTGCGATCACGCGCGCTCATAGCCTCCTTACCAACCGTGGCACAGGCGGTTCCGGAACACTGCGCGACCTCATAAGCACCGAACTCAGACCATATGAGGATCGTCACCTTCGGATCGAAGGCCCTGACATCGTACTTACCCCCAAGGCTGGCCTGTCGGTGGCGATGGCGATCCACGAACTGGCCAGCAACGCGGCGAAGTATGGCTCGTTGTCGGTACCCCAAGGCCAAGTCGCGGTATCATGGATGGTGACGGACGGGCCCGATCCGCGGTTGCAGTTGGGCTGGACGGAAACAGGCGGGCCATCCGTTCCCGGACCGCCGTCGCAAAGGGGCTTCGGTACGACAGTGATCGACCGCTCCCTGAGCTATGAATTTGATGGAGAAGTGGAGCGTAGCTTCGACGAAACTGGTGTAGTTTGTATGATCGGGCTTCCGTTCACCTCGGAAGTTGGAGAACTTCGCTCGTCAGACCGTGGGGGAGGCTGATGTCTGTTCAGCGCATCGCGGAAGGCCGCCAGGTGCTGGTTGTCGAGGACGAGATGACCATCGTTCTGGTGATTGAAGACACGTTGCTGGAACTCGGCGCCCAGGTTGTCGGACCCGCGTCACGTCTCGATATGGCATTGCGGCTTGCTAGCGTATCACCCATCGATGCTGCGATCCTGGACGTCAACATTCGTGGCGGTAACTCCTATCCGGTGGCGGATATTCTTGCTGAGCGGGGAATCCCGTTCGTTTTTTGCAGTGGCTATAGCGACTGGGCGCTTGAGGAACGACATCGGGATCGCCCGCATCTAATCAAGCCCTACAGCGTAGACGACCTTAAGGAGCGATTGCTGCAATTGTTGCAAGCGCCGGCTGCCGAATAGAACCTGACGGCCGCCATATTGACCTGAGCGACGCGAGGGTTGTCTCGTACCCGAATGAAAGGTTAGGGCACGCACAAGCTCATCGCAATCGGCGGCTCCGCTGGCTCGGTCCAGGTGATCCGGCAAATTTGCCGTCTGCTGCCAGCGGACTTGCATGCCTCCGTCCTTATCGCGGTTCATGTCGGAGCTGGCAATCAGAACCTCCTCGCCGGCATTTTGGACAACGGGGGGCCGCTTCCAGCCAGCACGGCGGTTGATGGCGAGCCACTACGGGAGGCCGCTGTCTATGTGGCTCCAGCAGACCATTATCTTGTTATCGATGGGCGCCACATCCGATTGGGTCGCGGACCGCGCGAGAACATGGCTAGGCCGGCAATCGATCCACTGTTTCGATCCGCGGGAATCAGCGCGGGTCCGGGAGCGATTGGCGTACTCCTCTCCGGCATGCTGAACGACGGGGCCTCTGGCTTGGCGGATCTCAAGCGTTGCGGCGGTGTCACGGTCGTGCAAAGCCCGCTCGACGCCATCGAGAGCGAGATGCCGCGAACGGCACTTCTAGCGAGCGATATTGACTATCGTGCGCCTGCCCGTGATCTGGCCACTCTCCTGACCCGCCTCGTGCAGGAGAAGCCGGACCCGGCTTTAACTCCACCTGCAAGCATCGCTCTGGAAGTGGCGATTGCCATGGGGCGCCCCTCCAACACTCCTACCGTCGCCCAAATCGCAGATCCCGTGCCGTTGAAATGTCCTGGCTGTGGGGGCACACTATCCCAGATCAGGCGTTCGCCCCTGCGTTTTCGATGTCAGGTGGGGCATGGTTACACAGCCGAGGCCTTGGCTCACGAGCAGGAGGGTTCCGTCGACGAGGCCGTGCGCATCGCTGTTCGGGTCATCGGCGAGCGGGTCGTTTTGATGGAGAAGCTGGCTCTGGACGCCCTTCAGACAGGTCGAAACGCCACTGCGGCAACTTTGAGGAACGCGCTGAGGAATATAGGCGCTCGGCGGCAGTGCTGATGGAGGCTGCGCTCAAGGCGTAGCGGACACACGGCAGTCGGATTCGCGTGTCGGCAACCGTAACAGTCCGCCTTTTTATGCTTTTATGGATTCCGACCGCAGGAGACGACTTAAGGAGCGGCGCGCCGCGGGAACAACGTTGGCTCTTTGATGTTCGGAAAGGCAGGAGGAAAACTTGTCATGTCTCAAGGCAATCTTACCGGAAGAAAAGTCCTCGTCGTCGAGGACGACTACCTGCAGGCGAAGACCTTCGCCCAGGCTTTAGTGGAACACGGAGCGGAGGTCGTGGGACCGTTTTCTGCGCCCGAGGAGTGTTTCTGCTATTGCAACCGGGACCTCATCGATGCGGCCGTCCTCGACGTCAAGGTCCGCAATACAGACTCTTTCGCTGTTGCGGATCGGTTGGTGCGGGAAGAGATTCCCTTCATATTCCTGACAGGATACGATCGGAACAGCATCCCTCACCGTTTCCATCGCGTGCCCCACTATTTGAAGTCGTTTGTCGGGACGGACGGCCCGGCGGCGGTGGCGCTTGCCCTGGCAAGCGTACAAAAGCCGTCAAGACCATCGGGCAGGTAGATGAAGTTGAGCACAGGTTTCACCACAGCAGCAGGCGTTGAAGATTCCCGATAACGGGACGCGAGCAGCTACCACCGGTAGGCTGGGGGCCGGCAGAGCAGGCCCATCTCTGCATCGGCTACCCATTGGAACGTCGGGCCTCCTAGCGGGTTCCCCTCAATTGGAGGAAGAGCAATGCTGGACAATCGAGCCAACGGGTTCACCGACGCTGAGCTATTGGAGCATCTACCAGCGTTGAGACGCTTTGCACGCCGGTTCCACAATTCCGCGAACGATGTCGATGATCTCGTTCAGGAAACAGTTGCAAGGGCGATTGCCCATTCCGGCCATTTCCAGCGGGGCACCCACCTTCGCTCATGGCTTTTCACCATCATGCGCAATACGTTCTGCACGAAGTTCAAGATCTCCAAGCGGGAGGAGGTCGGTGGCGTCGATGATTCCGCGAGGTGGGCGTCGTCGCCGCCATCGCAGGATTGGGAGGTGAGGGGTCACGAGCTGGAAAAAGCTATCACCGCCCTTCCGGAAAGATATCGCGCAGTAGTTGACCTCGTCCTGATTCAAGGATTGAGCTACGAACGCGCGGCGGAACGATGTAATGTGGCAATCGGCACAATCAAAAGCCGGATAAGCCGGGCACGCGAACGACTTAGCGTCGCGCTCGATGAAGAATAGCTAGTGGAAGCCTGCGGGCGTCTTACCGAACAAGGCTTCCGCGATATTGCCGAGTTCTGTCGGCTTCTCGCACAATGTGAAGCCGGTGAATTTGGCAGGAATGATTGACGGGTCGTAGCCCGTGGCGAACACGAATGGAATTGCGCGCCGCTCGAGTTCCTCCGCGACTGGGAACACAAGCTCGTCCCCCAGATGAATGTCGAGAATAGCGGCGTCGACTTGGGCCGTGTCGAGAAGGTTCAGCGCAGCCTTCACAGCTCCAACCGGGCCCACAACGATTGCGCCTGCTTCCTCAAGCCTCCGCCGCGCTTCGTCTGCAAGAAAATACTCGTCTTCGACGATCAGCACGCGCTTCCCGGCGAAGAGTGCAATGGCCAGATTCTCCAAGAACTTGCTCCTTCGATGCGAGAACAGTTTAGTGGGTTATAAACGTGCTCTGCGATCTGCAAGCTCAAACCGCGTCCAAATGCGATTATTGCGTTCTGGCGATGGTCGTGACATTGGCGTGGCTATGCCCAAGGCCGGTCACCGCCTTTTCTCGGGAATGGCAGCTGGAGCTGCGGCTTGGGCCTGTTTCGTGCTTCGGACGCGGGGCTACTTCATCAAATGGCCAGGTTCGGATGAACCAATCAGCCTGCCATCGATTGCGTCGCCGATCGGGCCTGAACGAATTTGCCAAAAACTGAAATCATTCATGCCCGTCGGGCGTGATCAGCGGGACTTCTGGTAGAGTTTCTCGGCGATCTCAAACATTTCTTCAGGCGCGTAGTCGGGAGTGAAGGCTGAGGGAACACCGACGAGCTGCTGAATCTTGCCCCCTTCCGGCATACCGTCAACGACTTCCAATTCGCCTGGCGGGTCGCCTGGCAACGCCACCTCGTCATTGCTCCAGATGCCCGCAATTTCCTTGTAGTCGTTCGGGCTCCAGGTGTAGAGGCGACGATGCGAGCCTTCGTCCAGATACTTTTGGCATTCCGGAATGTTGCCCAGCGGAATATTGGGTGTCGGAAGGAATTTCTTCACATCTACGCCGGTGATCTTTTCCAGGGCCAACGCGTAGGCGTGAGCGTGAACCGAGCCGCGAACAAGAAGGTAACCACAGACTTCGCGGCCTGTCGGATCTGTCACTGTCTCATAGACGCGCAGCTTGTGAAGGCGAGCGCCACATTCAAGGTGAAAGTTATGGAGAAGGTCGAGAACCACGTTGCCCGTCGTGGTAATGAAGTCGTTGTTCCAAGACACGCCATTGCTGTTCACCGGCATCGCGCCGCCGCCGCCGGATAAGAAACTTGCTGCCAGCCGGATGTCCGCCATGTCCTTGAATGGCGCGCCAGAAATGTCCCCCCCGTCGCCTGCGTCACCATCCGGTTTATCGGGACCGTTATTCAACATGGCGACGCCATTACTGACAAGCTCGACGTGACCGAGTTCCTCGGCCGTTATGCTGGCTACAAGGCTGTAGAACGGGCGGAGTTTGGATTTGGAGCGGAAGTTGAAGCTCTGGAACATGTAATTCCCGAGCGTAGACATCTCGCCGTATTTTCCGCCGAGCAGTTCCTGAAGGGCGGCTGCGGCGTTAGGATCCGCAGCTTTCGGAGCGGGCAATTCCGCCTGTAGTTGGTCGATACGCATGAACATCGGAAGGCTCCTTATGTTGAGAAGTCATGCCAACCACGATCGCGCGCGCTTGTTCCCGAAAAAATCGGTGTCGCCCTCAGCCGATCGAGCACTAAGGTCTATCGTCGGAATGCGGCCCGGCCGGTTGACAGTCCCTATTGCAGCCGGTGAGCAGAAGCGTTCTTTAATTCGACTGAGGAGCTGGGGTGCAAAGGCTGACGGCGTGTCTCAACTTCGAGCTATCGCTGCGAAACGGTTGAGAACGGGAACTTTAGGGGGCAGAAAGGCTGCGACCAGCCTGGCTCTCATCATTCATTAATTGGCGACGAATTCGCTCAAGTTGCGCGCGTGACTTTGCGGATGAACTGTGCGATTCCGATGCACAGCCTTGAAAGTTGAGCGTCGGCATCGTGTCTAATGGGCGTAGGAAAGCCTATCTCAGGAGTAGTGTGCAGCCTGGTTCCCCAGCGGCAAGAACCCGCTGGGCAATGCGCGCCGGAGCTCAACGCATCAACCCGGCTGTCCGGAGCGCCTTTTCGATGACACCCTGAATGCCGTCCGCTGGAGGGGGAGCCGGTCTCTCGGGCAGAGGGTCATCAAGCCCGACTTCCGTTTCCTGCCGCCCGAACGATGGCGTAAGCCCCCAGTTTCTGGCGATCGCTGCTGTCGATGAAATTCCGACGTCGAGCATGAACGGACCGGCGTTCCCGATGGCGCTACTGGCATCGATCGGAGTACCATGGCCCATTCCCCCGATCGTGTGAACTTCGACCCCGACGAAACCGTCAGCGGCAATCCACGACGTCGTACTTAGCTTGCTGGTCGTCGCGGTGGACGATGAAGTCGAATAATCCAACCCATGGACACCGCACCACTGTTCTGCGATCGCACGGGCGTTCCTCTCGACGACCGTGTGGTCCGCCGATCCTTGCCAAACGGAGATGGTCGGCCAAGGTCCCTTGTGCGAAGAGGCTCTCAAAACATTGAGCGAGAGTGCCGCGCTAGATGGCAGGCCGAGACCCCTCATTCGCTCGAGCGCGGTCTGCACGGACGAGGCGACGCCGTAGGGAAGTCCCGCGATGATGGCACCGCCGGCAAAGAGCTCCGGGTATGTCGCCAACATAGCATTGGCGATCGCACCGCCGGCGGAAAGGCCGGTTATGAATACCCGCTTTCGATTAATGTCATGCTGCGAGCAGACGAACTCAATCATCTGGTGGATAGACTGCACTTCGCCTTTCTCGCGTGCCGTATCTCCAGGCTCGAACCAGTTGAAGCAAAGGTTTCCATTGTTCGCCCGTGTCTGTTCCGGAAACAGAGTGACGAAGCCATGTTTATCTGCCAACCGCGACCAACCCGAGCCATAATCGTAGGCGTCTGCAGACTGCGTGCATCCATGGAGGACGACGACAAGTGCTGGATGGGACTCGCGAGTGGCTGGCACATGGATTTTGGCTGCTAGGCCGCCAGGATTGGAGCCGAAGTCTGGCAGATTGACAAGTCGACGTCCGTCGTTGGTATTGCCAGCGTGACGCGCCTGCTGTTCGGTCAGACGACGAATGGTCTCGGAGATTGAAGGCATGTGAGAAACTCCAGCTATCAAAGCCGGAATGACTGTGACATGAATAAACGCATCTAATCCAATTTAGTTGCAGTGCACAAAAAACAGCGAAAGTTGCTACCGGCAATTCGACTTCAACCGTCGATCTCGGCTAATTCATTCCGATACTGAAGCTTTGGCAGCGGCATCTCCGCTGTCAGTACGAGGCCTTCGGGTTTGTATGAAACCTTTACCTCCCCGTAAGCCTGAAGGCTCGACTCGATAAGCCGTGATCCAAATCCGTGCCGAGTTGGTTCAGATGCAACCGGTCCGCCGATCTCTCTCCACGATAACAGGAGGAACACCTCGCGATCGCGGCGGTCGACACGCCACTCGATTTCGGCGTGTCCATCGTGTCCGGACAATGCGCCGTATTTGCATGCATTGGTAAGGAGTTCATGGAAGACCATCGCGAATGACAATGCAGCCTGCGGCCCGAGTTTGACGTCGGGCCCATTTGATCGGATTCGGTCGGTCCCTTCCATTCCTATGGTTGCCGTCGCGGCTCCAACGATGTTCGCGAGGGTCGCACTGACCCAATCCTTCTGCAGAAGGATGTCATGCGCTTTGGAATAGGCAGTTATACGCGACTGGAGTTTTTTTGAGGCATCATCCAGAGAGGCGGCATTTCGGATAGACTGAGTGATGATGGATTGAATGACCGACAGAGTATTTTTCATGCGATGGCCGAGTTCGTGCATCAGCAGGCGTTGTCGATCTGCCTGCTCGCGCTGCTCGGTCCTGTCCCTGAGAATTTTGACAAAACCGATTACCCTGTCGTTGTCCCCCGTAAGCGCCATCATCTCCCCGGAAGCCCAGAACCGTGAACCGTCGGCTCGAACATGCCATCGTTCGTCACTTCCTCGCCCCTTGTTGAGCGCTGCCGTCATCTCAGACTGTGGCACGCCGTTTTCTCTGTCCTCCTCGGTAAAAAACACCGTTGCAGGATTCCCGATCATATCGTCGGGCGCCCAGCCAAGGATTTGATGCGCGCCCGCGCTCCAACTGGTGACGAGGCCATCGAGGTCCATCGAGATGATCGCGTAGTCGATGGCGCTCTCAACGATCGCTTCGAGGAAGCGCGCCCGTGCAGAGACTTTGTCCGTGCCGATCTCGATTTTCATAACAGTCTTCCTTTGCTTCTGTTGAAGCACCGATGGACGGAGAGAGGCGATTGAAGCGGCCGGTCCAGCATATCGGCTTGCGCCGACGAATGTCTGACGAGGGCTATTTGTTCCAAAAAATGCCCACCGGAGCGGGGCAGATGCTGCTGACAAACTACAGAAGTAGGAGAAGTAGGATCGGCTAACGAACTGGTCTATCGCGGCAGCCGTTCGCGGGTGTATCCGACCGTCTCAGCATCTTTGCATATTGTCGGCGGCGATCGTTGCTCTATCTTCCCGCGCGTAGCGTGAGCAATCATTCCATGTTAAAACAGCACATCCACCCGGCTGATCTGCCGCTCTTCTCGGAAGATCTCGATCAGTGCCAGAAGGTATTTGATATCGTCCGCGCAGAGATGGGCATGGAGCGGGAAAGCGCCAAAGAAAGTTCGTTGGCGTCTCACATTATCCACTTCTACAGGCAGGGTATCCGCAACGAGCACCAGCTGCTCATTCTGGCAAGGACTGCAGCTATTTGCTAAGAACGATAGGATTGCGGGCGGTATTGACCGGCCCATCGCTTGCTCAGATATCTTTCCAGCCCAGCTTTCGACATACATCCTCGCCAGCTCGAACAGCTGCCTTCCGATCTTCGAAGGGGCCAGTGAGATAGCTGATCTTGCCGCGAAAACTGACGACAAGGCCTCCGGAAACCGGATCGAAGATAAGCGCCATATCGGCCTCGTATGCCATTCAGAGCCGTCCATTCCCTTTCGTAAATAGTACCCTGTGATACCAATGCCCGATGCACGCAGGTTCATTTCGGCCCCAGGAAGAACTGTTATCATTCTCATCGGCGCGGAATAGCCGGACGAGACATCCTTATCCTGCGGGCAAGCAAAAGGGCCAAGCCATGCAGGCAGGGGATAGAGATCGCGCAGAACTTAACATTCGGACGAAATCTCTTACCTCCGTAGCAATGTGCCGATGAAAACCTGGGGCCGCGCATCAACGCGGCCCGCGCTCATTAGGCGGCCGCCGCATTCACCGTTGTTTCAGCGATTTCAGACAGCAGTTGGTCTGTTTTTTCTTCTTCGTCGAGTGTCTGAGCAAGCAGCTCTGCCACTTCGTCCAGGCCGAGCGTGTTTGCCCACGTTACCATCGTGCCATATCGGCTGATCTCATAGTGCTCGACCGCTTGTGCGCCTGCCAGAAGGCCGGGGTCCAGCGCGTCAGTTCCCTGAAACTCCTCCATGACGTCCTTGCCTTCCTCGATGATGCCGAGGATCGCGTTGCACGTCTTTTGCTCAGCAGGCTTTCCGATCAACTCAAATGCTTGATCCAGCCGTTGGACGTGCTCTTCGGTCTGGCCGCGATGGGTTTCGAAAGCTGCTTTGAGGTTCGGCGATTGTGCTGCTTCTGCCATCGCAGGCAGCGCTTTCAGAATTTGCTTCTCGGCGAAGTAGATGTCCTTCATGGTTTCGTACAGTAGATCGTTCAGGTGTTTTGACGGTGCCATGGTCGTGTTCCTTTGGATTTACGGGTTCCTGGTGATGGGATATTGTTGATCAGCGATGGGCCGCACAACTCCGGCGACCCCTCCGAACCAACCGGCGACAGCGCCCAGGACAAGTGCCAGAAAGCCAAGGAGTGCACCTCGCGAAACGACGGTTGCTGTAGTCTGAGCAGCGTCCAGCGCTTGCCTCTTTGCCGTCTCCACGGCGTCGGAATAGCTTTTCTGGTATTCATCGACCTTGGCTTTGGCTTGATCGACAGGAATGTTTTGAGCCTTGGCAAGAGCATCGGCCGCCCGGTTTTTGGCTTCGTCGATCTTCGACTGGTCCCCGGTCGTGACAGCACGCATTGCTGACATGGCCGCATTCTGCAGTGCTTGCGGGTCGTTTCCACCAGTCGCATCCCGGATCTGCTGTTCAATGCCGCCCATCGGATCGGCCGCCGCCGCGATTGAAGGAGCAGCGGTTGAGGCCGCCGTCACTGCGGTCTGGCCGACGCCGCCGACCACACTCGAAAGGCCACTGAAAGCACCGCCGACCAGCGCGCCGACTGAGGTCGTCAGCAGATAAAGAACGACCAACGTTGTTGTGCCCCAGGTTGTCACCCCGTGGAAGCCACCGGTAAAACCGTCAGGTCGCCCCGACAACCGGCTCGACACATAGCCGCCGATGTATGCAGCGATTATGCCAGCGGCGACAAACCAGAGCCCACCGATGATGGAGAAAGTTGATGCAGCCGGATTATCCGAAGTTGCGGGGTCGAGCACAGCAGCTCCGATCCCGACGCCCAACAAGTTGAGCAAAAACTGAGTGGAAAGTGCGAGAACGACGCCAGCCAGGACGGCGCCCCACGATATCTTGTAAGGGGATGTGGGAATGCGAGGGTCCACGACATAGCCGGAATCTACTGGCAATCGCGAGGTGACGGGTTGGGACATGGTCCTTTTCCTTCAAGGGCGCAATACCGCGCTGTTGGGGTTGAAGCCGAATTCGGCCGCTGTTCGCCATTGGCCTCAGCTTGTCTGGGCCCACACGGCATGTCTAGCCGCAGTCGGATAATCGCAAACAACCGGAAAGCTCGATAGTTCCGCCCTAGAATGGACAATAATTCCGAATCACTAATATAGTCCGCGAGGCACTTGCGAACTAATCCGATGGCGGCGGTCTTTCATGGTCCAGCCGGATGCTTGGCCTGTTCGGTCCGTCATTGTCGCTCTCCTTGCAGGGGAGTCGATGAAGTCGGGCATTGCGGATTTGGCTCGCAGCTTTTCGCTTTGTGTTAGTCTCTGCCTCACGTTTTTCAAGACGTTTCAACGGCTTGGTGGCGAGATGCGTGTCGATGGTTCGATTCCGCTCAAGAGCTAAAAAGGCACCTGTGTTTACTCTGGCAACGGTGATCGCGCGTCGCCCATGATCGACAATGGCCTAGGGGAACAATCCGGAACTGATCCGGCCCCCGTTTCGCCAGAGACTTACATTCATTTCGCCAAGGATAACTTAATCGACAAAAAATTAGAGGCTAGGCACCGGGCGCCTGCGGATCGGCAAAAATCTAAGCGTCTCCCGAGAGTGACGGGTGATTATCGTGCAGGCATCCTCGCTTTGTTCGCATGGGCGCGTGAGCGGCACACATCGGACGCAAAAACTCACGCGACGCCGCAACCAGGGCTATCAAGAGGCCCCCATGCGCCTTGCCACGACCGCGCCACCCTTCAAGATAAGAGGGAGATTGTCTTCCGGACGTGTCAGGATGCTAATGTCAGAAAGAGGGTCGCCCTCTACTGCGATGAGGTCGGCGATATATCCGGGAGCTACGCGACCGATCTGATCGCTCATACGGAACAGGTCAGCCGCGACGGTCGTCGCCGATCGGATGATGTCGATCGGCGCTTGAACGGCCGATCGTATGGTGAATTCCTCAAGCTGGCGACGATGCATCGATCCCAGCAAGTCGGTGCCGTAGGCAATTTTGACCCCAGCCTCGTGGGCCATGCGCAAGGCGTTGATGCCTGCATCGACGACTTCTGCGATCTTCGGCACCATCTTTTCGGGAAGCCCGGCGGCAACCCCTTCTTCGGCCAGGGCCTTGTAGGTGACGAGTGTCGGAACCAGAAACGCGTTGTGCTGTTTAAAGTGCCGAATCGCCGACATGTCCAGGAGATTGCCGTGCTCGATCGAATCGACGCCACACATCAACGCGCGATTGATCGCTTTGGCCGTATAGGCATGCGCCATGACGGGGATGTTGGCGGCGTGGGCCTCCTGCACCGCCGCCTGGATTTCTTCGAAGGCAAATTGAGTGCTGTCGATACGGTCGGTCGGTGAGGCAACGCCGCCGGATACCATG
Source organism: Neorhizobium sp. P12A (assembly GCF_008365395.1). Classification (NCBI taxonomy): domain Bacteria; kingdom Pseudomonadati; phylum Pseudomonadota; class Alphaproteobacteria; order Hyphomicrobiales; family Rhizobiaceae; genus Neorhizobium; species Neorhizobium sp. P12A. Next base: position 74,849 of record NZ_QOVX01000025.1, read on the forward strand.
ATCTTGATATGCGTGGCGCCCTTTCGAATTTCCTCGCGGCACGCCTTGCGCGTTTCGGCAACGCCATCGCAAATGGCGCTGAGTCCGGCACAGCAGAGGCACTCGTTGAAATGCATGTCACCGGGGCCACGAATATCTCCGTGCCCGCCCGTCTGCGACAGCGAATGACCGCAGAAAAGCAGGCGAGGTCCTTTGATGAGACCCTCCTCCACGGCCCGCGCCAATCCGAAATCTGCTCCGCCGGCGTCACGCACAGTGGTGAAGCCGCGAAGAAGCATGTCTTCCATGATCTTGCGTGCGTGTTGCGCGACATAGAATGGGGACATGCGGTTGACGGCACCGAGATCCGCGGTGACCGCGGTAACATGGACATGGGCATCGCACAGGCCCGGCATGAGGGTGCGACCGGCAATATCGATTTCCTGGGCGTCGTTACGCGGGCGGCTATCCGTGATGGATACAATCCGACCGTTGTTTATCTCGACAAAACGATTGTCGAGATAGGCACCGGCATCGACATCGAGAATGCGGGCATTGGAGATCAGAAGCGGCTGGCTCATAACAAGATCCTGACTGACACAAGTGGCGACGTTGTCGGGCGCCATCACTCTGCTGCGGGTTTCGACGACAATGGCAAATGCTTCACGGCCCGGGGCTTTGCCAGGGAGTGCTCGGTTGCCATGCCGGACGAGGGATAGCGATGGCTTTGGTCGACAACCGCCGCATAGTGTTCGGGGCGGCGATCCTGCAGCAGATTGAGACCGAAGAATTCTTCAGTTCGGGACTTGAGAATCTCTTCCTGCAGATCGGCCGTGTGGATGACCAGCCCCTCATCATCGGCGAGGTAGCTGACGACCTTGCCGCGTGGGTCGACGATCTGCGAACCGCCGTAATAATCCACATTCTGGGAGTAGGCGCCCTTCTCGCAATGGTTGGAGATGACCAGCCAGTTCTGATTGAAAAAGGCGTTGCCCTGTGCTGCAGTGTCCATGGCCCAGCCGTGATAATCGGTGTCCCGATCGTGCCCGCGCATCGGCCAGGCGGTCGACATTAGGACGACATCTGCACCCTTGACGGCGTAGGTTCGCAGCAGTTCCGGAAAGCACAGATCGTAGCAGATGATGCTGCCGAAGACGCCAAGCGGCGTCTCGAAGACCGGCATTTCCTCTCCGGGATTGAAGTAGGGAAATTCGAACTGGTTGTGGATCTTGCGATAGACGCCGATGACCCCTTCCGGGCCGATCAGGGCTGTTGAATTGTAGATCGCGTTGCCATGCAAAGCGCGTTCGGCCATGCCGAGCTGAATGAGCATATCGTGCTTTCGCGCCAGCACCGCGATGGCCTGCACCGAAGGCCCGGCCATCGTTTCCGCTTCGCGGAAGTAATATTGTTTCTGCTCCGCCTTGGCCTTGCCGCTCAGATCGAAATCCGCATATCCCTGCAATCCGGCCTCCGGAAGCACGAGGACATCCGCGCCCTTGCTGGCTGCTTCCTCGATCAGCTCGGCGAAGCGTTTCAGATTCTGTTTCTTGTCATGGACGATTTTGACATTGGCTGCGGCGAGCGTTGCGACGGACATGGTGTCGATCTCCTTTGATCACGCAAGCGGTTGATGGGCTGTTTCATTCTGACTGAAGGCAAGTTCCATGAGGCCGGAGACGGCCGCCTCGTTGTCCGCTCGAACGGTAAAGGCCGAGCGCCCGGTCTGGATGAGGCAGAGTTCGTCTGCAAAATCGCGTGCGCGCGCGATATTCTGCTCGACGAGAAGCATGGTAAGCCCGGAGGCACGAAGCTTGCTGAGGTGCCCGTAAATCTCATCGACGATCCCCGGCGCGAGGCCAAGCGAGGGCTCGTCGAGAAGCAGCAGTTTCGGACGTTCGACGACCGCGCGGGCGAGTGCCACCATCTGCTGCTGGCCGCCGGACAACAGCGTTACAGGCTCAGTAAGCCGTGATTTCAAGGCGGGAAACAGTTCAAGGGCCTCGTCGAGACGGTCATAGGCGTTCCTCGGCAGCCCGACGACGATGTTTTCGAACACCGAGAGGCGCTTGAGCAGGCCGCGCCCTTCGTGAACGGCGGCAATCCCGTGCCGGCGCACGCGTTTGGCGGTTGCCAGCCGCTCGCTGCTTTCGCCCTCGATCCGAATGCTTCCGGCAGTCGGGATCAATCCGAGCACGGCACGGATCGTGGTGGTCTTTCCCGCGCCGTTGGTGCCGACGAGCGCCAGGCAACGGCCGGCCCGCAGCGACAGACTGACATCGAAGAGCGCCTGCGTGCGTCCGTACCAGGCGGTTACATGGTCCAGTTCAAGCATGGGCTGGCTGTCCAAAGTAAGCGGTCCTGACGAGCGGGTTCTCGAGAACCTCGCTCGGCGTGCCGGTGGCGATCACGCGGCCTTGGGCAAGGGCCAGACAATCCTCGCAGAGCTTGCGGACGAGATCGATATCGTGCTCGATGACGATCAGCGTAAACGGGTTCTCCGCGTGATAGGCGCGCAGTGTACTAACCAGCCGCCGGCGCTCGGCTGCATCGAGCCCGGCGGCAGGCTCGTCGAGCAGGAGCACCTTCGGCCGCACGAGCAGCAATCGGGCAATCTCCACGAGCCGGCGGCTGGCATAGGGAAGCTCCGAGGTAAGGCGGTGAGCGTCCGCCAGCAATCCGAGCGCGGAAAGCGTCTTCCTGACGGCGGCAACGTCACGCGATCGGCAGCGCTGCTGCGACGGCAAATTGAGCAATTGGGCAAGCAAAGGCGGGTGCGGCAGGCGTTCGCAACCGACCATGACATTGTCAAAGACGCTTTCCCGCTCGAGCAGGCGAACCGTCTGAAAGCCGCGGACGATGCCCATGCTGGCCCGCATCCGCGCCGTGGAAGCGGTAATATCGGCCCCGTCGAGGTCCAGGGTGCCCGATGTCATGCCTGTAAAGCCGGATATTGCGTTGAGCAGGGTGGTCTTGCCGGCGCCGTTCGGCCCGATCAGGCCGGTTATCCTGCCTGGCACGAAATCCACGCTGACGCCGGCGACTGCGGCAACTGCACCATATTGCACCTGGACGTCGCGGATGCGCAGGCGTCCATTCACGGCGTCATGAGACATTGCGCCTCCTTTCCGGCCGCAGCAAAGCGAATGCGCGGGTAAAGCCCTCGGTCAGCCCGCCCGGGAGCAAAAGGGTGATGACAATCAGCACGAAGCCGCCAAGCAGGGGGAAGAGGTTCGTGTAGCCCAAAGCGGTGAATGCCTCCGGCACGAGGATGATGTAGGCCGCCCCCAGCCAGGCGCCGATGGATCTGCCGGCGCCGCCCAGGATTACGGCCACGAGGAAATTCACCGAACCGAACAGGTCGAACATCGTAGGCGAGACGAAGCCTGACGTATAGGCATAGAGGCAACCGGCAATGCCGGCAAAGACGGCCGACATGATGAAGGCGGTGATCTTTGTCTTGACGATATGGATGCCGACCGAGGTGGCGGCGAGCTCGGAATCGCGCACGGCAAGCATGCGTCGCCCGATTTGCGATCGCGAAATCTGGATCACCACCAAGGTGGCGATGGCGGCAACCGTAACCGCCAGGATATAGCCATGCAGCGGCGTGACCGAGCTGAAATTGCCGATCTCCAGCGGTGGCACTGCCATGCCCTGGGAGCCACCGGTCATATCAGCGCTGTGATTGATTGCCCAGATGAACAGCTCCCCGAAGAGAAGGGTGACGAGCGAAAGCCGAAGACCGGAAAGCCGCAAGGTCGGTACGGCGACCACAGCGCCGGCAAGAATTGCCAGGAGCACGATCAGCGGGACCTGAAGCCAGATCGACCAGCCCCAATCGGCCATCAGTGCCGACGCATAGGCACCGAGCCCGAAGAATGTGGCGTGGGAAAGCGATAGTTGCCCCGTTCGGCCGAAAACGATGTCGAGGCCGAGGGTGGCAATCGCGTAGATCGCAACCTGGCTTGCCAGGTATAAATAATAATCATCGAGCGCAACCGGAAGCAGGACGGCGAGGCCGAGTGCGAGCACGGCCTTGACGAGCGCGAGTATGCGGCTGTTGTCGCCAGCCTCGGCATCCGTTTGCGAGGCGGGGCTTGTGGTCATCGGCAGGTCAAGCGCGGGCTTCATTGCGTTCATCCACAAAACGTTTCGGCATGAGGGCAAGCACGGCTACGACCAGTATGAACAGTGCCGGCACGCCTCCGGCTTCGCCAAAGAAGTAGATGGCGAAAGCCTGGTAGAGCGCGATGAAGAAGGCGGCGAGTATCGGCGGCCAATATCGCTCCAGACCGCCGATCATGCCGGCGATGAACACGTTGATAACGAGCGGCGTCATGTAGAAGGAACTGACGGACAAGCGGCTGGCAAACATCATGCCGGCGATCGAAACCAGCAGGCCGGAGACAGCCCACGTCCAGGTCCGCAGGGCGGGAACGGGGATGCCGACACTTTGCGCGATGTCGGCATCCTCGGCGGCAGCGCGCAGGGATACGCCAAGGGTCGTGTGCCGCAAGACGAAATGGCCCACGACCACGAGCACGATTCCCAGAAAGACGGCCAGCAGGTCGTTGGCGTTGATGAAGACGCCATCGACGGTCCAGGATATATCGGAGAGCAATCTCAGATAGCTGCGCGCGCTGGTGCCGAAGACGATTTCGGCAAGCGAGGTCAGTAGCAGGAGTTCTCCGAGCGTCACGACGAAATCGAGGCCTTGACGGTTGCCGATCCGCCGGATGATCAGCAGGTCGGTCAGGGCCGAGATGACAATGGCCGCCGCAGTCGCGGCGATCACGGCCAGCCAGATGGGCCAGCCGTTCTCCCCATAGAGCCAGTAGCTGCCGAAGGCAGCGACCATGCCGGTTTGACCATAGGCGAAGTTGATGTTCTTGCTGACCTGATAGACGATCAGGACGCCGAGCAGCATGATCGCATACAGTGCGCCTGTTGCCAGGCCGCTGAGCGCTACCTGCAAAAGCGTCGCAATGTTGATGCTGGCCATCGTCGCGACTTCCCCGTTGAGCGGTCGACTATTTGACGGAGGTGAAGGGCATGACCTCGGTGGTCTTGTCGCCTTCAAGCTTGACCAAGCCGACGGCATTCACGCCCTGGCGCTGTTCCGGTCCGAAGCTGATGGGCGGCAGGACGCCAGTCTCGAAATCCTTCATGGTCTCAAGCGCCGCCATCAGGCAGGAGCGCGTCAATGCCTTGCTGTCTTGAAGGGCCTTGACGGTGATTTGCGCCTGGCTCCAGCCGAGTTCCTCGAACTTGCCGGGGTCGCGCCCGGTCTTCGCCTTGAAGTCGGCCACGAATTTTTTCACCAGCGGATCGGCGCTATCAAGCTTGGCGGTTTCTTCGGCGATTATCATTCCCTGAGAGAGGTGACCGAAACCCTTGATATAATTCTCATCGTCCATACCGGCCCAGGCGGCTGTCTGCGGCTTGTAGCCGATGCGGGACATGGCTTCGAGCAACTGGCCGGTATCGGCATTGGTCAGGATCAGAAAGACCCAGTCGGCGCCGGCGTCGCGCAGCTGCGTGGCGATCGGTGTGAGGTCTGCGGTACCCGGCACTTCGGGTATGTAGTTGACCTTGATGTCGGTGCCTTTGACGCCAGCCTCCATGCCGGCCTTGGCATCATCGCCGACATTCCCCTGCACACCGACAAGGCCGAGCGATTTCGGTTTGAAATTCTTGACCACGTAATCGGTCATGATCTGAAATTCGGTAATGTAGTTCACGGCGGTCATGAAGACGTGAGGCGTCTTCATCGTACCGAGCTCGCTGGAGGGTGCGTAGGGCGCGATGGCCGGAACGCCGGCGCGCTCGATGAAGGGAACGGTGGCGAGGAAATTCGGCGTTCCCTCTCCGCCGGCAATGGCGAAGACCCCTTCGCGCTGAAGCAGCGTTCGGATCTGCTGCTGGGCGACCGAGGGGGTATACTGGTCATCGAGGACCGTATACTTGATCTTGCGTCCCTGGATGCCCCCGGCGTCGTTGATGATATCGAAATAGGCCTGGGCACCATCGCGTGCGCCGATACCGCCGGCCGCAGCCGAACCGCTTAGCGGCATGAGGGAGCCGAGCTTGATTTCCTTATCGCTGACCCCTGTGGTCTTTTCCTTAGGATTGCACTCCGTCGCATGAGCAGCCCCGGCCAGGGCAAGGCCTATGGCAGCGGCTGAAGTAAGCCGATGCATTTGGCGGAATGAGGCATTGAAAGCAGACTTGGCATTGCGCATTGCGGTTCCCCTTTTTTTGGCTCATCGTGATTCCTGGTCTGCTGCCGCCGGCGAAGCGCTATTGATCGGAGCTCTGAAGCTGCGATTATCGTTTTCGCTTTTGGTTGCGGAAAAATAGCTGCTTTGTGCCCGCAGCTTTTGTGAGATCGCGTCTGCTGCGGCCACGATCAGTTCACCGTAGCGCTCGAGGCTGAGGCCTTCGTCGGCGCCACCGAGGAAGCTGAGGCTGATCCCGGCGATCGGTGCGCCGGTAACATCAACGATCGCCGCGCCTACGCCGCAGACGCCGGGATAGCTCTCTTCCGCCATCGGCACCCATCGGCCGGCGCGATGACGGTCGAGTTGAAGGTCAAGGTCTTCCCGGGTCTGGAGCGATTGCGCCGTCAGGCCGGTCAGTCGCCCGACACCGAGAATGCGATCGAGTTCGGAGCGGTCCATGGACATCAGCATGGCCTTCCCGGTCGCAGTCGTTGCAGCCGGCAGTCGGTCGCCCGGTGTCCAGAGAAACCGTATCGGCTGGCTGCCCTCGCGCACGCCGAGAATGACGATTTCATCGCCGTAGAGCTTGCCGAGATAGGAGGTGAAGCCCGTCTGCTGGGCAAGTCCCAGCATCGTTTGGTCGGCAAGTTTGGTCAGCGGGTTGTCGGTCAGGTAAAGCGCGCCGACTTCGCAGGCCGCGACGCCGATACGATATTTGACGCCATCCGACGCCCTTTCGAGAAAGCCCGCCTGCTCGAGCGTTGCCAGGATACGCGTCACGGCGGTCCTTGAGACTTTCAGCTTCCTACAGATTTCTGCGGTGCTGAGCTCCGTTTCCCCGCGCCGAAAGGCGCGAAGGACTTGAAGGGTTTTCTCGACGGTCTTGAGGGTCTCGCTCATAAGTATCCGATATTCGGTCACTTCATCCTGATATCGGATACTAACGCGATTATATTAGCGTCGTCAACGGATCGCTGCACAAATAAATTGCTTGCCTATTATTTGATCTGAAGTTCTAAATAGGCCCTCGCACTGCTTTCAATATGAGCAGAAAGATGCCCGAACCGGGCTTCGGAGACGATTGAGATGCAATCCCTATTGCCGATACTGGCCGAACCTGGGCAGCCCGATCGCCTCTATCAGGCCCTGGGCGAGGAAATGGCCCGCGACGTCGGCCACCTGCTATTCACGTTGCTCTGCGTCAATGGCGACACGATGCAGCGCGTCTTTTCAACCCGTCCTGATGACTATCCGGTGGCGGCTTCCAAGCCGATGACAGCGACGCCCTGGGGCCGAAAAGTCCTTGAGTGCAAGGAAGTGTTTCTAGGCCGTGATATGGCGGCCATAAGCTGGGCCTTTTTTGACCACGCCTTGATCGCAAGCTTGGGTCTTGGCTCGGCGATTACCGTTCCTGTCATCTACAACGGTATCGCGCTCGGCTCTATGAACCTGCTGCATCAAGAGCATTTCTACAACGAGAACCATGTGCGCATGGCAACGAAATTTGCACCGTTGCTCGTACCAGCTTTCCTCAGCATGCAGTCTTCGATGATCAATGCACGCGAGTAGCTTTTCGCTTTTTCGACACTATTCAATGAAGGCAAGCGGCTATCCATATCCACCCTAGATTCATATTTCCGGTGCATCGAGTGGCGCTCGAAGGCAGGACGCGCAGATTCCAGGAGAAAGCCCATGACTTTTGCAACCAAAACAGGCCGTTTCGAGCTCGGCGATCTTCCGCTGCAGTCCGGCGAAGTGCTACCCGGCGCGAACCTCAGTTGGAAGACCTATGGCACACTGGCGCGCTGCCGCGACAACGTCGTCGTCTTTCCCACC
>NZ_QOVX01000026.1:0-57481 GCF_008365395.1 Neorhizobium sp. P12A
GGCCCGCACCGTAGATCTGCAACCCTGTGCTATCGACAAGGACGTGGACGGCTCCTTTCTCCGGGATGCGATCGCGATCATCTTGCCGCTTGTTCGGCAATCGTCGCTTGCTTGCCGGCGGCTTAGCATCGTGTGATCGGGAACAGCGAGATCCAGGCTCATCAGCTCCAGCACCGATACCAGAAGACCCTCCGTTTGCCGAAGCCCCAAGCCGAATACGAGGCCCAGCGTCAGCGCAGTCTCAATCGCAAGATCGGAGTAGCGCGGCTGGCCGCCACGCGTCGTCCGCTTCGGCGCCTGCCAGGACGACAGTGCCTCCGGCGTCATCCAAAGCGTCAAACTTCCGCGCCGACNCGCCCTCGAGATTGAAGCTCGGCTGCGAGGGAACCCAGCCATAGTCGAGCCCGACATAGGGCCGCAGCTCGCCGAAGGCCTTGACCAGCGTCGCGTTCTGCGCCCACGGCTGCGTGCGCCAGATGAAATCGTTGCGCGAGAAGAAGCCGTCATTGCCGAAGAGCATGGCTTCGCGGGTTCCGCGCACATTCGAATAGCTGCCGATGGAGATCTGTTCGGAGCCGAAGACATTGTCCGGTGAATACTGCCCGGTCATGACCGAGCTGAGTTCGAAGTGACGGCCATCGATCTCGATCGGCTGCGTTACGCTGAGCGTTGCGGTGAATTTGGAGAAGCGCGGATCGGCGTCGCCCGCGCCGATATCGCCGGCACTGACCGCATCAAACAGGTTCAGCCCCTGGTCGTAGGACAGATCGAAGACCCAGACGCCGCCCAGCATGTGGCGCGAATGGGTAATCGAAAGGCTGCCGACCGTGTATCTGCGGCTGCCAACCTCGATCTTGCTGCCGAGCAGGAAGTTGTTCGTTTCCTTGTATGTCAGCCCGCCGCTCACCGTGGTGATGGAATCCTTGTCGCGCAGGATGACGCGATCGACCGAGATGCCTGCCTGCCGTGAATTGCCGGAGGTTTCAAGCGGACCGAAACTGCCCGGCACGCTGCTGTCGTAGTCATAAAGCGAGCCGTTGGCGGACAGGGTCCAATAGCCATAGTGAATGCTGACATTAGCGGAATAGCTGTTGCTCCTGCCGTCGCCGTCGCCGCGCCAGGGATAGTCCGGTCCGGTGCGGCCATAGGAAAAGTCGATCTCGTCATTGTGGCCGAGCAAACCGTCGTAGCCGAGCGACAGCGTGGAGCTGGAATAGCCGGTCTCCTCCTGGCCGAGATTGTTGTTGGCGAAGGATGCGTGCCAAGCGTGTTCGGGAACATTCTGGATGTTAAGAATGGGTGTGCCTTCGTCCTTTCCAGGCAACATCGCCGTCTTCGCCTTGTTCGATTGCAGCCGATTGATCTGATCCAGGCCCTGCTCGATGTCGCGCAGATTGGCGATATGGTCCTTCATGCCGGGAAAGGCCGTCTCCAGCATGGCGGAATCCAGGGCCGGCTTGCCGTTGATGTAGATGTCGGAAAGCTTCCCCTCGACCGCGACGAGTTTCAGCACCTTGCTGCCCGCGATATCCTGTGCCGGCACGAAGATGCGCGAGGTTACGTAGCCCTTGTCTAGATAAAGAGTGGTGATATCCCGCATCAGGATATTGATCTGGGCGACGCCGATGCACTTGTTGCGATAGGCGGAAATGATCCTGTCGGTTGCGGACGTTGGAAGCCGTGTCACGCCGGCGAGCTCGACGTGCGAGATCGCAAAACAGGCGCCTGGGGCAGGCTGCTGTGCCGGTTCGCCACCTCTCGCCGCCGGTTGCTGCTGCGGCGTGATCTTCTTCAGATCGTCGAGCCGCTGCTGGTCGTTCCGTTCGGCCTGGCGACGCGCGAAATCGTCGGCAGGCGACTGCCTTGCGGCGGCTGGATTGCCCGAGGCTGCGGTCAGAAGCAGAAAAATGAGAGCGGAAGTCCGGGGAGGCATGGGGGAAATGGGATCGCGAGCTTACTTCGCGGCCGGTTTGTTCATGGCATCGAGAGCGGGCCACAGTCCCTTCAGGGAAAACTTGATGTTGACCTTTCGGCCGTCCATCAGCTGCAGATGTCCGACGCCGTCCGCACTCTTCTGTAAGGTGGCCAAGGTCTTGGTGGTCATTTCCTGCTGGGCCCAGCAGCCGGTCTGATTGCAGTTCCGATAGGCCAACTGCACCACCTGCTTGTCGCCGGCGTCGATCGAAAGTCCGGCGGGCAGATATACATTGAGCGGAACAAGCGTTGTCAGTAGCGGTCCGGGTGCGGCGGGCTTTACGCCCTTCTGTCCGGTGTCCACGGCCTTGGCGAAGGCCAGAGTCAGAACGTTGACCGTCTGGTCTCCTTGCTTGACCGTGGCGATCTGTGCCACCTCGCAGCTTGACTTCACCGCGCTGTCGGCCGCCTTGCCATCGACGCAGCGATAGTACCAGTCGTCGAATTTGGTGACATTGGCTTGCTGCTGTGAGCCCGCGGCCTGACCGTCTTGCGGAGGCATCATAGGGGCGGCCTGTTTCGGGCTGCTGCCGGTTTGAGCGGCTACAGGCGCCTTTGCGGCATCCTCGGCAAATCCGGCCGGAGCGAATGCCATGCACGACAGCAGCGCCATTGCCGATATGCCCGCTTTCAGGTGGGTGCGCATCATAGGTTCAAGCGTCACGGCTATTCCTCCAATGGCGGGCAAACCCCGATCTGGCCGGAGAACTGGCGCCTGATGGTTGCAATTTGTCGCGCTCGCGGATCCGCGATGCTGCGGAGGTCGCGATTGACCTTCGCTCGGATCGGCGCAGAGACGACATCGATGTCCGGGATGCGAGAATGCGCGTTGTCGGGAGGATCAGTCCGAAGGAAGCGAGCAATTATCCATTATAAAATCGCAAAAACAGCTTTAGTACAATGGGTCAGCTCATCTGACTGCAATTCGAAGCGGAGACTCCCGACTTCGATCGTCGCGTATCCCAATCGCGGGTAATTGTTCATCCTCTTCGATTCGAGACACGCAAAACGTTTAATCCTCGTCGCAGTTTACTAAAATTCGAACCAAGGCCGTTCTCGTTGAAGCCGCATTTGAAATGCTTTCTTGCGAATTTCTAGATCACTGTGCTGCGGGGTTAAAGTTCGGCCGGCGATTTGGTGACCGAGTTGACTGGCCTGACGCGCTGAATGCGAGTTTGCCGGATGTTTGTAAATCGGACGTAAGACCACGATTTCGGCTGTAGAGTTGTGGATTGACGAGGCCGTTAGTTGATCTCGTCTTGATCAACTTTTCGACGCCCATGAACGACACGAACGATTTCTACACTATGGTCGTTGAGCCGATAGAGTGTCAGGTACTGTCCCGCGATCAGATGGCGGATACCCGGCATAATGTCGTCGCGAGCGACACCGGAGTAGGGGTGCTGGGCAAGCTGTTGCCAGCGCGCTTCGATTGCATCGAGAACGCGATCGGCCGCCGTCGGATTTTCTGCGGCGATGTATGTCCAGATTTCGATGAGGTCTTCGTCGGCGCGATTGCTCCGAACAATCGTGATCAACGTCACTCCGAACGACTTGAGGCTTCAAGACGGCGGCGCGCTTCGGCTTTGACGTCCGCCATCGTTTCAAGAGGGCTTGGGCCGCTGTCGATGCCTTCCTGCACCAGAACGCGCAGGTCTTCGACAGTGTAACCCAGCAGATCGCGGCGTTCCTTCCATTCACGCACAGCGTCACGAATAACTTCGCTGGTCGAAGCGTATTCGCCGGCTTCAACAGCATTTCGTACAAAGCCAGCCATTTCGGATGTCAGCGCAATCGTTATTTTCTCGACGGTCGCCATATGAAACCTCCATTGCTCACTATATGGTATGCGATTAGCATACCGATGGCAAGGCTGACGATGCGAGTTGCCACGTTCACAGTCGGGCACTGGCGGTTCGAATCCCTTCACATCAACAGATCTGACCTCGTAGAATGTCGTCTGCAGTTGGAAAGAAATATCGAAGCGAAGCCTGGGTGGTAACTGCTTTGCCCTCATACCCGTCATAAACGCCATTGTGGCATGCACCGCGCAACAGACATTGCTTGCGTCGTCACACTGCCTCTGTGCCATAGGGCGGCGGTCGCCATTGCGCACGGCTTGAACACATCTCAAGCTGTGTCCACGCTATGTCAGCCCCATGTGTCGGTCATCGTCTCGACGAGATGATCTATCAAGGCGCGGACCCTTGTCGCCACCTGTTGCTGCGATGGGTAGACGATCTGAACTGGCAGACTTCCCGCGTCGCGCCCATCGAAGATCTGGATCAAGCTTCCGTCAGATAGCGCCTGGCGCGCATAAAGTGCCGGGGTCTGGGCAATGCCGATTCCGGCTATGGCGGCGTCAATCATGGCCTCGCCATTGGTGAACGTGGCCACAGCGTTGCGGGTGTCCAGTTTGATCTCACGTCGTCCCGAACTATACGCGATAGGGCGCGTGCGACCATTACCGGTCACGAAGGCCAGAAGACGATGATCCTTCAGATCTTCGATTTGAGTAGGCATACCGGTGAATGGACAAATGCGAACGCAAGAATGGGTTTTGGCAAAGTAGGGCGCGCATCGGCAAGGTGTGGGTGCGCATAACACGACGACTGTCGCATCTCTAACTGGCCTATGTGTCGCATCTCTAAAATGCCATTACACACAAAGATCGCATAAGGTGTATTATGGAACCAGGGGGTCATTTTCCAACTGTTGCTTTTTGCTCTGTAATGACCTTTTAGGCAACGATGTGGAAACAGTGTAAAAGGTCATTACGACCGTTGCTTTTTTTCTTGCTGCGTTTGAGTCTGCCGCTTCCGTACGCCAGCGAGAAGTCATGCCCGTCAACCTGAATTCTTCATTCCTTCCCCCATCGATGCGTGGCCTTGCTGCCGTCGGCTCTTATGGAGCGCCACGGTTCTGGGCAACGATCTGGATCGACGTGTGCAAGACCAAGCTGGAGCCGTCTACACGCCGTAACCAACTGTCAGCTGGGAGCTGAAATGGGATGGCTATCGCCTTGCCGTTCATATCGAGCCGCAAGGGATCCGGATCCTCACCCGTGGCGGCCATGACTGGACGCATCGGTTTCCAGCCATAGAGGAGGCTGCCCGAGCACTCGGACCGGCGACGATGATCATCGATGGCGAGGCCGTAGTGCTCGACGAAGAGGGTCGGCCGGATTTCGGGTTGCTGCAGCAATCGCTGGGCGCATCCGGCAAACAAGCTGGCAACCGGGCCTCCGACGCGATCCTCTACGCGTTCGATCTTATCTACCTTGATGGCCACGATTTGCGCGGCGTCGAATACCGTTCGCGACGACACCTTCTCGAGGACACGTTAAACGGCCTAAAGAATGATCAAGTCGGCGCCATCAGGCTATCGGAAACACTCGATGGCGAACCAACTGTCCTGCTTGAGCATGTCTGCCGCCTCGGCCTGGAGGGCATCGTCGGCAAGCGCCTCGATCAGCCATATCGTTCTGGCCGGACCGGGGATTGGGTGAAAGTCAAATGCGTCCACAGCGAGGCCTTCTTCATCGTCGGCTATGAGAGGTCGACGGCATCCCCTGCCGGCTTCGGCTCGTTGGTGCTTGCCGCCTACCGCAATGGCGATCTCGTCGATGTCGGAAGCGTCGGCACCGGATTCAAGGAAGCCGAGGCGATCCGATTGCGGAAGATGCTGGACACGCTGCGGTGGAAGCGAAAGCAGCCGCCCCTGCCCTATTCCGGACGTGCCGACATTGTCTGGGTCGAGCCGACACTGATCGCCGAGATCGAGTTTCGCGCCTGGACGACAGACGGTAAACTCCGCCATCCGTCCTACAAAGGCTTGCGAGAACGCCAGGATAATGCCGAGGTCTTCCGGCTCGACTAGCGAAACCAGCGCCATCCGCTAGATTGGTCACCATTCGAGCTCAGCGGAGTGGATGGCCTGCAATGTGCAATCTTTATCGCATGGAAGACAAGGACTGGGTCGCGAAGTGGGCGCAGGACGCTGAAAGCCTGAACAACCTGATGCCGGCCTACCAGATGAACCCCGATCAGATGGGGCCGATCGTCCGCAACACCGCCGACGGAAAGAAGCAACTGGTCCATGCGCGCTGGGGAATGCCCTCGCCGCGCCCTTGAGAAGGCAGCCAACGCCAAGGCCGAGAAACTTGCGGCCAAGGGCAAGCCATTCGATCTTGAAGAACTGATCCGCATGGAGGCCGACCGCGGCACGACGAACGTGCGCAAGCTCAATTTTCCGCACTGGAAGCGGTGGTTCGGGGTCGAAAACAGATGCCTCGTCCCGGTCACCAGTTTCGCGGAACCGGATCCAGCTAGCCAAGTGGTTGGCGGAAACGTGCCGAATGTCTGGTTCGCTCGCGATGAGCAGAAGTCGCTAATCTTCTTTGCCGGTCTTCATGTGCCGCAATGGCAGGGTGTCCGAAAGGTCAGGGACGGCGTGACCACCGATGATCTCTACGGGTTTTTGACCACGGATCCTAACGACCTAGTGAAGCCGATCCATGAGAAGGCCATGCCGGTCCTGTTGCTGACGAAGGAAGAGACGGACTCTTGGATGCGGGCGCCCTGGGATGAGGCCAAGGATCTGGCCCGTCCACTACCCAACGACGCGCTGATCATCTCGTCCCGTGAACCGTACGGATCGACGATCGTGTCGAAATCCGGCGAGCCTGTCGAACAAGGCAGCCTGCTTTGACGCCTGAACTCAGAGCTTGAATGTATTGAAAACGAAAAAGCCTGCCGCGGGAGGAGGTGCGGCAGGCTTTTTTTAAAGAATTGAACAACGGCTGGGAGGAGGATTGCCGCTGTTCCGTCAGGCTCGCCTTGGGAGGAGGAGCGGGTCGCCTGAAACACGAAGCTCTGCGGGAGGAGGTGCATTGCTTCGTTGTCCAGAAGATATCAGAGGTTGCCTCGACCGCCAGTGCTCAGATCGCAGTGCAGTCATGCATTTGTTGCAATGCAATATTTTCCCTGTGCTCATTTTTCCGCCATTAACGTCGAGACGTGGCTTTCGCTCTACTGGGCACGAAACCGCGAACGAATTCGATCACCCTAGCGCTCGATATAGACGCGGGCGTCGCCGAAGCTTGCCCGCGCCGTGCGCTGCACGCTTTCGAAAGACGCCTTGAGAATATCCGCATCGGCGCAAAGCTGCATGCCGATGCCGCCGCCACCGGCCGTACTTTTCAGCATCACTGGATAGCCGATATCGTCAGCCGCCGAGAGCGCTTCGTCGCTGTTCGACAAAAGACCGGTACCCGGAAGCAGCGGCACGCCGCTCGCCTTGGCAAGTTCGCGCGCCGTGTGTTTCAGCCCGAAGGCTGCGAGATGTTGCGGCCGCGGGCCGATGAAGGCGATGCCTTCGGCAGCGAGGCGCTCGGCGAAGGCGATGTTTTCCGAGAGGAAGCCATAGCCGGGGTGAACCGCTTCGGCGCCAGTCGCCTTGCAGGCGGCAATAACGGCATCGACGATATCGTCGTCCTGAAAAAAGTCAGGCGCGCCATGCGGACCGTAGAGAACGCCAACCTGCCATTCGCGCGTGAGTTCTGCGGGCTCGGTTGCCGGTTTCGGCGATTCTACGGCGTGGCGAGCAAGATGCAACACATGTCCGGTCTTCAAGGTGCCGGTAGCATTGCCGCCGAACTGGCCGAGACCGAAGGTGGCCCGTGAGCCAAGCACGACGGGAGCCGCAAAGCCGCCGGCCACGGCAAGATAGGCGCGCTGACCAGCCCCGTCGATGCTGCCGATCGACAGCGTCTGGCCGGCGCGGATCGTCACCGCTTCATCATGCGGCAGCTTCGTGCCGTCGATGCTCATCGGCATGTTTGCACCGGCAAGAGCGACCACCGTGTCGGTATGGAATTTCAGTATCGGTTCGGAGACCGTCAACTCCAGAGCCGCGATGAGGTCGCCGTTGCCGACGAGACGGTTGGCATGGCGGAAGGAGCGTTCATCCATCGGGCCGCTCGGCGGCACGCCGACATGCCAGAGCCCGAGACGGCCCGGCAGCTCCTGAATGCTGGATTGTGCGCCCGGTGTGATCACTTCGATCACGTCGGGGACGAAAGCGAAGTCCCGCAGCGCCGTCGTCGCAACCTTGCCGTTGGAAAGCAGCTCGGAATCGGCGATCGCACGCAGATAGTCGAGGTTGGTTTCGATCCCCGATATCGATGTCTTCGACAGCGCGGCCTTCAGCTCTTCGATCGCGGCGGGACGGTCGTCGGCGGAGACGATGACCTTGGCAAGCATCGGATCGTAGAAGGGCGTAACTTCCGTCCCGGTCTTGATCCAGCCATCGACACGAACATTCCCTGGAAAGACAACTTCCGTCAGCAGCCCAGCACTCGGCCGGAAATCCGCATGCGGCATCTCGGCATAGACACGGACCTCGATAGCCGCGCCCTTGGGCTGCAACGTATCAGCACCCGAGAGCACCTCTTCACCGGCAGCCTGACGGATCATCCATTCTACAAGGTCGATGCCGAACACGGCTTCGGTGACAGGATGCTCGACCTGCAGGCGCGTATTGACCTCGAGGAAATAGAACTCTTCCCGGACAGGATCATAGATGAACTCGACCGTACCGGCGGATTCGTAGGAGACGGCCGTACCGAGATCGACGGCGGCCTTGTGCAGGCGGGCGCGAGTGGCGGCTGAAAGGCCAGGTGCGGGGGTCTCCTCGACCACCTTCTGGTTCCCGCCAACAAGCGCTGGCGTTCGCGCCGGATCCATGCAGGCATCGGCGATACCGGTCCCTGCGGCCGGATGCTAATTCGCGGCGAGCCGGGCTGGGACATCATCGACGATCTCTATCCGATCGATGGCGAAGTGATCATCGACAAGCCGGGCAAGGGCTCGTTCTGTGCCACGGACCTGGAGCTGATCCTGCATCAGAAGCGCATCGAGAACCTCATCCTGACAGGCATCACCACCGATGTCTGCGTCTCCACCACAATGCGCGAGGCCAACGACCGAGGCTTCGAGTGCTTGCTGCTGGAAGACTGCTGCGGCGCCACCGATCTGGGCAACCACCTTGCCGCTATCAACATGGTGAAGATGCAGGGTGGCGTTTTCTGGTCCGTATCCAATTCGAAGACATTTATCCAAGCCCTTCCCTGAGGCCGTCAAGGCGGGATCGGCCGCCGGCGGAAACCATACTTTGGAGATGACAGGCAATGCCGGAAGCAATACGCGAAGGTCTGACCTTTGATGGCTGGGAGCAGCTGCCATTCGGACCATTCCGAGAGAATGTCACAATCCACTGGATCCGGCCGTTCGAAGATGATCAGCCTGGCGTTGCCCTGCTGAAATACGAAGCCGGTGCCAGCGTGCCGCGTCATCGGCATGAGGGTCTCGAGACCATACTCGTGCTTGATGGCATCCAGTCGGACGAGCTCGGCAATTACGCCAAGGGAAGCTACGTCGTCAACGTGGCCGGAACCGAGCACTCAGTCTGGACCAGAACCGGCTGTGTTGTCCTCATCCAATGGGACCGGCCTGTGACAATCCTCGACGCCCACGACTAGCGTCCAGCGCATTGAACCTGTCGATCGCGGCCTCCGAGTTTCATTGGCGGTTCACGTCGGCAAGGGCACAGCGCGTGCCGACAGCCTGCTTGCCTGCGATCTGGCTTGCGGCGACTGCATAGCCCCCGGCCGCGCCGTCGATGAAGTGAATATGATCGCGAGATAGCGGAGACGGCACGAAGCAGGTCATCAGCGCCGAGGATTGCCTGTGCAGGCCGTAGCGCACCACACCTTCGTCCTGCGCCTGCTTCAGCAACGCTTCGATACGGGCGACACGGGCAGCATCGATATCAACCGTCATCTTCAGCCCGTCATCGAATTTGCGGAAATCCGAATTGCGTGCGACGTCTTTCCTGAAGCGCCGGGCGTCGAACTGCCCGAAGGTGATGCCGAACGTGTTCAGGAAAACGGCGAGGCCGATCTGCAGGAAGATGAAGAGCTTTTCCCGCAGGCGCCGGCCCTTTGGCGCAGCGGCGGCGGCCTCAAGGCTCACGGCCTTCATGGAGAAGGCAAATGTCGGTCCATCTTCCGGCGCCGGATGGCCATTTCGGTTCCGCTCGGCGGCTATGGACACGACAGCCGCAACAAGCGCCTGGAACTCCGCGCCCAGACCGGCGTCTCCCGGTACGGCGATGATCGAGACGATCTCGCCATTCCGGGCTTCCATGGGCCTCCAGCGGCAGGAAAGACCGTTCAGATCCGGACAGGCGCCAGGCGCGGCCTTTTCGACGCCGAAGCGCCCCATCTTCATGGCTTTCTCCGCCCAGCTTGTGCCGCCGCCGGAGAACATCGCGTAGGTGACGAAAGGGCTGGCGGAATAGCGGGCGACACGCACATCGAGGCCCGCGGCGCGGATATCGCCGATCGGCACGACGGCAATGCGAAGGTCGAGGTCCAGCTCCTCCTTGACCCAGACGTGAGTCGCTGCCAGCGCCTCACGCGCAACTTTTTCCAGCGAGCCGGGCAGCGCGATCACCGCGCCGTCGCCGGCGAAAACGAAGGGATAGTCGCCCTTGCCGACGGCGTTCAGCACTGCGGAAATGACGCTGACGCCGGCCATGTTGACGTCCTTGTAGCGCCCGTCGACGATCGCCTGTGTCGAGCCGACGATATCGGCCGTTGCCAGCACCCAGCCTTCGGGAAGCGGCTGGTAATTGCTTTCATCGGTCACGCGTTCGAAATCGGTAAAGACCGGCAGGCCGGCAAAGAATGCGTCACTGGACATCTTGTTCATGCCGGACAGTCTATCACCGACCGATACGGCCGCTGCAACCGCAATTTGCGCTCCGAGTTATCGTCTTGCACAGCAAGCAGCGGCAAGGTGACACGGATGCTTCGACGGGGCATGTGTTGTAGCGCGTCGCCGTCGGTCATCGACGGCGACGCATTGCGATGGATTACTTAGCGGCGGCAGCGGATTCGATAACCGCAGCGACTTCTGCGGCATGGGAAGCCAGCGAAGAGTGGCTGCCAGCAACAGTCGTCACCTTGGCCTTTATACGATCGGCAAAGAAGGTCTGTGCGTGCGGGTCGAGCAGCATGTCCTTCGAGCTGAGGACATACCAGCTTGGCTTGGTGTGCCATGCAGCGACCTCTGCCGGTGCGTCAAAGGCAGTGTGGTTGATCGGCATCTGGTGGGCGGCAAGGTGCTCGCCGATTTCCTTGGGGAGGTCACCCGCTACGGCGCTCGGGAATACCGCCGGATCAATCGTCAGGTAGCCCTTGGCGTCGGGGTGAATGGCCTTGACGCCCTCGGTGGCCGGTCCGCTCTTGGACAGGGCCGTGATGCTTTCGCCCTTGTCAGGTGCGAAGGCCGAAACGTAGACAAGTGCCGATACCTTGGCGTTGTCACCGGCTTCGCCGATGACCACGCCGCCCCAAGAGTGACCGACGAGAACAGCAGGTCCGTCCTGCGCATCGAGCACGGCCTTCGTGGCGGCGACGTCGTCGGCAAGCGAGGTAAGCGGGTTCTTGACCGCCGTGACCGTGTAGCCCTTGGCCGTCAGGATAGTTGCGACACCGTTCCAGCTGGTTTCGTCGACGAAGGCGCCGTGGACTAGAACGATGTTCTTGACTGTACCGGCCGGAAGGGCCGACTGCGCGGAAGCTGGGGCTGCGCCGAAGGCGGCAGCGGACAGCAGAAGGGCGGAACGAAGAATATTTTTCATGACAGGCTCCATTTGAGTTGGTGTCCAAGACGCCATTGTCTTCGGACAATCTGCAATTCTGTTTCTTGGCGAAATTTTGCGCCAAGGCTTTTTGGTCTCGTCTCGCAGGCTACTGATAGTTAGAAGTTTTGTTTGCTGAACACGGCTAGAATCTAACCGGGCGTAGAAAAATCCGCCATATCCGGAACGCCGCAAGGCATGATACATCGTCCGGAATGCTAGCGAGCGATCGGGTTGGATACTTGGATGATCTTCCCCGGGAAGCTGATGGCGGGATTGTCATCGACGGCGGCGACATAGAGGCTGGCGCCGTCGGGACTTATTGCGACATTGGTATGGTGATCGGCCGGCACAGCGAGAACGCTGATCAGCTTTCCGTCAGGCGAGACAATTGCCAGGCCTCCTCCATCGTAGAGAGCGATGAACAGGTTTCCGTGCCCATCGACTTTGAAGGAATCGGGCTTTGCATTCGGGATCGTGTCCCGAAGCCGAATGAAATCGCGCCTTGATCCGAGCGAGCCATCCGGGGCAATCGAAAACGCAACGATCCGGCCCGTCGCGGAGTCTGCGACATAAAACGTGGCTCCGTCGGGAGAGAGCCCCACTCCATTCGCAAAACCGAGATCAGTTTCTACTTCGACGGCAACGCGGTTCGGCTTAAGGAAGAAGACCTTCCCCGGATTTCCGGAATTGCCGGAAGCCGAGAAATAGACATTGCCATCCTTGGCCGCGGCAAGGTCGTTCGGTGCCTCGAAAAATTGCCCGTTTTGATCCTGGTCGACTTCAGTGACCGTCTTGCCGTCGAGTGAGATGACGACAAGCGTGCCGCTGTCGAAACAGGCGACGATCAGTCCACCCGCCGTCTGGACCAAGCCGTTTGCCCCGCACCCTTGTCGATGCCAGATGACCTTCGACCTGCCGTCGACCAGACGCAGGACATTGGAGCGCAGATAGTCGACAAAGTAGATCTGTTTCCCGACGAAAATCGTTCCCTCCGGGAAGCCGATATCTTTCGCAACGGTTGCCTCGATTCCTTCTGCCGCGCTTGCGGCAACAGGATTTCCGGCGCCACAGGCAATCGATAGGAGCAGCGCCGCGAAACATCGCAGATACGCTCTCGATTCCGAGGGGCTTATGAAGAGGAACGCTTTCATGACACACTTTCGAATTGTCGCAGTGAGTGAGCGAGGATAGGCCTGCCGCGAGGCAAATTTCCGCTTCCGGGGGCAGACCTTGGCGGCCTGTCCCCGGACGGATTGGCCTGCCATTACTTGCCGGCCTTTTCGATATCGGTTGCCAGGTCGTCCGGATCGGTCAGGAACGGCGTGTGGCCGGTCTGAAGGTCGTACTCGGCGCGCACCGGAGTACCGGCGACCATCTGCGCCTGGTAGGCGGGGCTGATGACCTGGTCTAGGGTGGTATGGATATAGGCCTTGTCGACCTTGCCGAACCTGGCGGCAGTCAGCTTGACCGGGGTAGCAAGCGGCGCCAGCGGCTCGTCAATGATCTCATTCGGGATCGCCTTGCGCAGGGCTTCAGGTCCACCATTGGCGAAGAGATCGGCGCGTGCCGAATACTCGATCGAGGCAATACCCTTGTCCTTCTGGATCTGGAGATGCGGGCCGATCTTTGCATCCTTGTCCTGCTGGGCCATCGAGACCAGCGAGTCGCCGTTCTTGGGAAGGTAGGCTGCGAGATAGATCAGCGTCTTGATCTTCTTCGGCGCCTTTTCGGCTGCTGCGGAGATGACGATGCCGCCAAAGCTGTGGCCAACGACGACGGCGGGCTGTTTGGTGGTGCCCAGGGCCTTGACGACGACATCCCGATAGAGATCGAGGCTAACCTTGTTAGGAGCGGCCGGATTGCCCGGGCGGCCCGGCAGATCGACGGTGACGACCTTGTAGCCATCTTTCTGCAGCTTGGCGGCGACGTGACCCCAGACCTGGGAGTTTTCGAATGCACCGTGAACGAGCACGATTGGCGGCTTTTCTGCAGCGATGGCATTTGCGCCAAAGGCGACTGCAGAAGCGGTAAGAGCAGCGATGAAGAGCTTCATTTTCGTGGTTCCTTGTGAGATTTCGAAGAAGTTGACGTGATATGATGTGACCAAAATAGAAGATCGGCACCGATTTAGGCCATGCCGCGCGCTCCCATTGTTATGATCGATCGTCCGGATCTCAGCGATTGAGCTAGACGACACCCGAGGCTTCAGAAAATGCGGTGGCATCGCGATGGATCGTGACTTGGCCTCTTACCGGCAACCCGGCCTGAAAGAGCCAACAGCCGCCCCTCTGGAGAGGGTAGGCAACGCAGCTTCTATAGTCTCGGGATCGGGCTTGGCCTCCTCCGGCTTGGACAACCGCTCCTTGTTTAGCGGCATCCAAAAGGTGCCATGGCAGGCTCGGAATTGCCTGTTATGAAGTGAAAGAGGGCGTCAGCTCGTGTTAATTCGATGTGTCCGCGACGTTGTACGCCGTTAGCGAAAGTGCCGCCAAATCGACCGTGAATGTGGCGGCTGCCCGGCCAAATCTCCACCAGCGCCTGGATGAGCGGGAGCCCCAAGCTCACCGGCTGAGTTCCAATTGTAACGTGCATCGGCAAATCTGAAATTGCGGAGCAATCGGCGTCTCCTATTGGATCGGTGCACTTCTAGACGCTTGCTTGTTCAAAGCGTCACGGATCATCCAGCATCCCGGGGCAACGCCATGGCCCTCATGTCGATCAAGAAAATAGCCTCCCGCCTAACCCTCTCATCAACAATTCTATCCCGCCAGTACTGGGACCCTGGCCGCCTCTACAATCTCGGAAACCTCGTCGGATTCTTTGGTGGTGCCGGCGCTACCATCGCTACCGCGCGCAGCGACGCGTCCGGCTTGAGCGCTCTAGGCCGGTTGGAAATCTACGCCTTCGGCAACACGTCGGCGCTGATGCTATCGCTTGCAACGCTCATTTTCTTCGTGGCTGGACTGGCCTACACACGCGCATGGCGGGATGGTGCCGTTCCCGATCGGACAATGAGCCAGGTGGGAGACGGGCTTTCGGGCGTAGCCGCGATTGCCTTCGGCGCCGGCGTGGCGCTTTTGGGCAATTCCATTCTCGCGGCCTCGGGAGGCGCCATGCATGCGATTGGAAAGTTCGGCAGCGCGTGCTCCGGCGAGAGCAAATCAGCGGGAATGCCCCGCCTTGGTTCCTTCTTCAAGGAGCTGGTCCTGCTGAGCAGGATCCCGGCCATCTGTGCTGCTGCGGCCGGTGTTTTCAGAGCAGAGCACGGTACTGTCGTTCAAATCATTCTAAGCTTGAATGTCATATTCTGCTGCCTTGTCTGGGCCGCGGCGGATATCAGACTGCTGCCGGCAAACGCGGCAGTCACAAGAATGATCTCCAGTATCGTCGCCGGGAGACGTTGACCGGCGACGGGCATGCGCGAATTCAACGCGATAGCTACCGATGGCGATCAGGCCTGATCATGCATAGGCCACATCGACATCGACGCCGAAGAAGTAGCCGACACCACGCTCGGTTTTGACCAATTTCGGCTTGGAAGGGTCATCTTCCAGCTTGCGCCTGAGGCGCAGGATCAGAACGTCGACGCTTCTATCAAAAACCTCTTCGTTGTGCATGCGCGTTGCGGCGATCAATTGGTCACGCGAGAGTATTTCGTGTGGTGTTCTCACAAGCGCCACCAGCAGGTTGAACTCTGCCGACGTGAGCTTAACCTCCGATCCGCTCGGGGATGTCAGGCGTCGCCGTCTGATATTCAGAGTCCACCCAGCAAAGTGATATGTACGCTTGTCCAAAGCAACTGGTCTGAAGTTTCTGATGCGAAGGGCTGCCTTGATGCGTGCGATAAGCTCCCGCATCCCGAACGGCTTGGTAATGTAGTCAACCGCTCCCAGTTCAAGCCCCACGACCTTGTCGGCTTCTTCAAGGCGCTCGCCGCTCACGATAATGACGGCAATGTCGTCGCGCGCGGTCAGTTTGCGGACTATGTCCAATCCATCTTCGTGTCCGAGATTAAGGTCGACGAGAACCAAATCGACAGGATCCGACGCAAGAATCTTGTTCAAGTGCTGACTGTCCGCAACCGCGCTAACCTTGAAGGCATGATGAGAAAGGAGTTCGACCAGAATGGCTCTGATGGTGCTGTCGTCGTCTACGATCGCCACGTGTTTCAATATACCACCTAATGTTGGCAACTCTTATATTTGACGGTCCGCCCCGGGGGGATCAGGATCCCCGGATGACCGGCGAAAACCGGGGGAGAGCAGCGAGCGCCGATGGGGTCTACCGGCGTCTCGATTAGCGGAAGGAAGGCGACCTGCCGTCCGCTATGGTGAATGGAAAATCAAACATTTTTCACCCGCAGAAGAGGTCATCGACATAGCTGGGAGCTCTGCGCTGAGGCTTTGCGCTCGATGAGCGGCTACGTCGGCACCAGGCGAGATGCCCAGCTACTGCGCGGCGGTTTCCAAAGCGGCTTGCAAATCGATGTGGAGCTGTTAAGCAGTTGCAATAAGATCTGGGTCGGCAAACTGGCCAAAGGTGGTCATCGGTCGATCGTATTCAAACGCGACCCCATCACTGTCCTCGCGCAACAGCACCCGAACTGGCGCGTAGAGATCTGCGGAAATCCGGTGTCGCGTCATCTTCGACGCAGTGAGAGGATTGCCGATGTCGTATTGTATCGCCCGACGCCCAAGACCTGCGACCTGGAGCAGAACGCCATAATCCCTGAAGCTGGAAATGGAAAGCGCCGGGAGGGCCTCCAGTTCGCGAAGGGCACGCGAGGTTTCGCGATAGCGAAGCAGGGTAAATATCCCGTCATCGATCCGCAGGATCATGCTTTCAAGCTTTGATTTGACAGCGCCAAAATCCTTGCTTGAGCGGATCGTGACATGATCGATACCAATCGTCTGAACGTCGATCGCTTTGGCTACCATCGAGGTGTTCCTTTTGTGAGGTGGAAAGGTATGGCGCGCGGCTTTATTGATCCGGCAGGTCCTCGCTGCTGGTTTTCTGCACTCAGGCCGGGTGCGATTTCGCCGGTACCGGAAGGATGATTTCGGAAGCGACCTTCCAGTCTCCTGAAATTTTCTTCCACGTCATGATCATCAGAAATGGCTTTGGGGTTCCGTCTTGCCCGGCGTAGGAGACGGTAATCTCCAGCGGATCGTAGGATTCCGCAATGTCGGCGCTCAATTTCACGACCTTCAGCCTGGAGAGGTCCGGCGTAAGGACCACAGGACCGGAATCTGCGATCGCGTGGAGCTTCTGATCGATCGCGTCGTTGCCCCAAAATCCGGCCCATTCGCCTTCGGATGGGACCGCACTTTTTGCCACCAGGAGCGCCGAGGGAGACTGCCAGAACATCGCGTGGATTCCCGTGATGTCGTGCTTGTTGGCGAGATCAAGCAGCGTCTTGAACCGGAGTTCGATCGTTTTGACGTCGCGCGTGCTTTCGGCTGCCTTTTCCCCGGCAGACACGTCTGACGAGGCTGCGCCCAGAACGGCAATCAGAACGACGGCAGAGGCAAGGGTCTTCTTCACAATTTCCATCCTGTTCAATCCTTTAGATTGCCTGCGGCCGGTGAGATCGCGTGTGGTTCGGCGCCTTGCCAGGGCGGGCATTTACTGCGCCGACTGTTCAATGTCCTCTGCCAGGTCGCCAGGATCCGTCAGGAAGGGAGTGTGGCCGGTCGGAAGCGTGAACTCGGCACGCACCGGCGTGCTTGCGACCATCCGGCTTTGAAACGCCGGGCTGATCACTTGGTCGATGGCGGTATGAATGTATACCTTGTCGACCTTGCCGAAATTTTCGGTGGTGACCGTCACAGGCGTTGCCAGCGGAACAAGCGGCTCGTCCATGATCAGATCAGGAATGGCCCTGCGAAGCCCGTCGGGGCCACCGTTCGCAAACAGGTCGGCACGCGCAGAATATTCGATCGAAGCAATGCCCTTTTCCTGCCGGATCTCAAGATGCTGACCAATCTTCGCATCCCGGTCCTGCTGGGCCATCGACACCAGCGAGTCACCGTCCTCAGGCAGGTAGGCAGCGAGATAGACGAGGGTCTTCACCTGTTGGGGAGCTTGTTCGGCTGCAGCGGAAATGATGATCCCGCCGAAGCTGTGACCGACCACTACCGCTGGCGTTCCAGCGTCGTCCAAGGCTTTGAGAACGGAATCACGATAAAGGTCGAGGCTCACCTTGTCAGGCGACATCGGATTTCCCGGGCGGCCAGGCAGATTGACGGTTGTTACCTTGTATCCGTCGGCTTCCAGCTTTGCGGCCACGTGCCCCCAGACCTGACCGTTTTCGAAAGCGCCGTGAACCAGGACGATCGGCGGCTTTTCTGCTGCCATGGCATCGACTGATAGGCCGAAGGCGGCAGCTGCCAAGGCAGCGAGAAACACTTTCATCTCTTTGATCCTTATAAGGTTAGGCGTCATCGATGATGCGGGCGAAGGAGTTGGACGGTCTCCGGGTGACGGCGCAGCCTTTGCGCGTTCAATCCTGTCCACTTGTCGGTTCCGATCGATGCTGTCGTCGCTCGGTGGCGACCTGTTGAAGATGGAGAAAAGAAGCAAATCAGGATTTCGAAAATTGAATCGTTTTTTCGAAATCGGCCGATTTGGGCTCTCTTGTTGCAAACGAGAACTCGAAATAACGGCGTCTAACGCCGCGATTTTCAGATTATTCGAAATAATGGATCTTCACGCCGCATCATGCCCGTCGTTGCACACCGCTTGATAAGCTCGCTTCGAACTGTCGCAGATGCCGGCAAGGCTGCCGGCGATCAGACGCGGCCAACGGACGACCGACATGATCACTTTGATTTCAGCGGAAGCCTCGCCAAAAGTTTTCGAGCCGATGCCAATTTCCTGCGGTCCGGGAACCGACCCTCACGCGTTGCAGGATGGAACCGAGCCTCGGAGTTTCGTACGGCGGTGGTTCTCCACCTGCAGCGACAGGCAGCATCATGTCCTGTCGGCAGGTGATGACGAAACGATACTCCTGGTGGCGCTTGAAGCAGCCAGCTTGCGTTTGAGCATCGACGACAATGCTGTGATCTACGATGGCGTCATGATGCCAGGCATGACCTGCATATGCATGCCGAACCGGAACGTCATGGCTGAGGTGCCAGGTCCGGTGGATTTCCTTCAGCTTCACATCAGGAAATCCGACGTCAGGCGTAAGCTCCGTGCCGCGTCAGGGGCCAGCGTCGAAATGATCCCCCGCGACAGTCTCGTATACCAGCTCGCACGGGCGATCTTGACGCCGCCGGAGGCAATCGATGAGAGCTCTGCGGAAACGCTGGCGGAAGCGATCGCCCTACGAAGCACGCAGATCATAAGACCGAACAAACGGGTTGCACCGCTCGCCAAGTGGCGTCTGCGGCAGGTGTTCGACTTCGTTGCCTCAAACCTCGCTAGAACAATACTCATCGACGATATGGCAGCGGCGGCGGGATTGTCGAGAAGTCAGTTTGCAGCCCAATTCCGCCTGTCTACAGGGTGCACGCCACACGAATACATACTGCTTCAACGTGTCGAGGCTGCAAAGCAAATGCTGCTCGATCCTTCGACAAGCCTGATCGAAGTCGCGCTTGCGGTCGGGTTCCAGAACCAGGCTCACTTCTCGACGGTGTTCAAACAGTTCGTGAATGAAACGCCGGGCCGGTGGCGCAAGGACATCGCCTTGCATTTCCGTTGACGCGCGGTTCCAACGGACGCTTCGTTGAGATCTAGAAGTCTCGAACGGCGTGCGCGTATGTGCGATGAAGAAAGGCCGCACAGGCGAGATCCTGGACAATGGATCCGAGCGATTTGTAGACTGTGACATCCGCATTACCCACCCTGCCCTCGGCCGCGCCTGCAAACACCGTTCCTATTTCGGCAAGAACGTCTTCTTCCGAGACAAACCCGGCCGCCTTCGCCCTCAGGAATTCAGCACCTTGCGCAAGGACGGCTTCCCGATGATCAGGGAAGAAGCGTGCCCGCTTCACCAGCGCTTCGTCAATCTCGGCCGGTCCTGCATAGCTGGATCCGACGACATTGACATGCGTCCCATCCCGAACGTCTGCCGAGAAGAGGATCGGATCCCGGGCCGATGTCGTCGTACAGATTATGTCGGCGGTTTGTGCCGCAGCCGTGAGACTTGCTGCAACTTCCACGGATATGGCGAGTTCCTGTTGCAGACGCTCGCAAAGATGCCGCGCCTTTTCCGCCGATCGGCCCCATATCGCAATATGTTCGATCTGGCGCACATAGGGGATTGCGAGCGCGTGCTGCCATGCCTGTTCCCCGGTGCCGAGGATCGCAAGCCGTTTGGCGTCTGCGTGAGCCAATGTGTCGGTTGCCGCGGCAGACGCGCAGGCTGTTCTTATGGCGGTAACTGCACCCGCATCGACAACGCAGACGGGCGCTCCGGAGCCTCGATCGAAAAGCAGGATCGCACCTTGATGCGATCGGCCGTGGATTGCGGCGGAAGGGAAGACGCTGACGAGTTTCGCGCCGAATCCTGCGCCCTCAACCACGCCAGGCATGACGCCGAACAGTTCGCCGTTGCCGAGATCGATAACGTTTCGAAGAGGTTGTCTCGACGTTCCAGCCGACAATCCGATCATGGCCTCGCGCATCAGCGCGATGCATTTTTCGCGTCCCAACCTGTTTGTCACGTCTTCGGCGCCGATCACGATCATGTCAGTTTCCTTTCTTCCAAACCGCGGTCTACACGACGGCTGACAGTGGCATTCAGCCGATCAGATTCCGGCGTGGTTGCGCAAAATTATGAGCTGAACGATCTTTTCCCCTTGGGAAGAGAAATAAAACGCCAGCACCAGAGGATCGGGAAGGCCGCGCTTGTCGAATATTCCATCGACATGCGCCGTGACGATCGAGTGGCCGTAGTGCTGGACAACACCGACAATCTTCAGTCTCAGGCCCTGCGCGAGGACGTCCCGCAAGGCCCAGGTCGATATTTCGCGACGGCCCCAATAATCGTGGAGTTGATCATTGACCAAAGCGTCTTCAACGAATGTTTCAAGCAGTAGGTGAAGATCTCCCGCATTCGTCGCATGGACGAATTTCGCGATAACCGGTGGCAAGTCGGCTACAAATCGATCTTCAGTGTCAATCCTCGGAGGATCGCCAGGAGAAAATGTGCGTTCGGCCAAAATTCTGTCCTCTATATCGGTAAGGAATTTTGGCGCAGTTTTCTCAATGTGGCACGTTATCTCACGTTAAGTAGCGTTATTCCGAGCCTCGCTGGTCGAAAAGCTCTGTTTCTTGAGCTCCGAGAGCAGATTTTCGGCAATAACCATGTCGGGCGTGTCGAACCCTTCGGTGAAGCGCCCTACGATCGAGTCCAGCAAATTGATCGCTTCCCGGCTGTTCTGGCGATCCGACCAGAGCCGCGCAAGTTCATTGGCGGCTTGCAACTCCAGGCTTAATGCGGACTGGCGTCTCGCATGTTCGATGGAGAGCATGTAGTCCTGCTCGGCAGCCGACCGGTCCAGGTGGCAGTTGATCTTGCCACGCAGGCACAAGAGTTCAGCCACCCCAAGTTCCTCGCCAAGGGCTTTGCACCGCTGAAGGGCTTCATCCACCACCTCTCCGGCGCTTCGAAGGTCGCCGGAAATCATCAGTCCCTCGGCCAATGCTTTTTGGAACAGCGTCGTCAGCGTGTAATAGTGTTGCGAGCCCAGTGTGCCCAGGGCGGTTCTGAGAGTGAGGATCCCGGATTCCACGTCTCCGCGGGCAACGGCCAGCGTGCCCGTCAGCGCCGAACCCACCGCCTGATAAGGCGCAAGAAAATGCCGCGCCGCGTAGACTTGCAGTTTCCGGATGAGGCTCTCTGCTTCGTCAAAATCCGAGCGCCACAGAAATACGGTCGCGGAGTAGATCATCGAAATGCACATGTTTACGGGATGGATCCCATCCGCTGCGCCGTCTACCGCAAGCCGTGCGGTAACCGCGGCGCGGTCAGGAAATCCCGCCAGCCATTCACTGCGGGCAAGTGCGACAAGCGCGCGAAGACGATGGTCGTAGCCAAAATAGACAATTCTTTCAGGCGCGCGCGCTGAAATTTCGTTGAAACCCGCTTCGCAATGAACAAGGGCCGCAGCCTGGTCGCCCGCCAGATGCAGAGCAACGCCCAGCATCCACTCGGCGACGGCGATCGCTTTTGGTGACCCGATCACCTGGGCGATGGGCAGGCCCTTGCGAGCCACCTCCACCGCCGTCAAAAACTCGCCCGACCTTGTCAGGGCGATACTCAGTCCGGAAAGCAGATGGAATTGGTAGGACGTCTCGCCAAGAGCGACAGCCTGTTCAAACGAGACTTCGAGGAGGTGCCTGATCTCGTCACTATTGCCTCGCGTGAACATCAGGCATGCGGCGCGGGTGGACTGGAGCGCCAACTGTGCCCGCTCGTTGCCGGTTTCCGTGGCAAAAGCGCTCAAGCCGAGTTCACATATCCGGTTGCATTCCTGGAAAAGCGACAGCGCAAAGAAGATTGGTGCCGATGACGCGGCCAATGCAAGGCCGATCGTCTTGTCTCCGGTTTCGCCGAAGCACCATTCCAGCGCTGCGCGAATATTGCCGACCTGCGGTCCGAAGGCTGCAAAATCAGCTTCGATATCTTTCGGCAACCAGGATGCAAAGAATTCGGCGTGCCTTTGGGAAACGGCGTTTGCGCCGGCGGCCTGCGCAAGCTTTTCGGCCGCGTAGGCAAGGGTGACATCCAGCAATCTGTAGTGTGGAATGCCGTCGCTGATGACAATCCAAATGAGAGACTTGTCGACAAGGCTGGTTATGGCCTCGGCAACTTCCGTCGAGCTTATGTCGTCGTCGACGAGCACCTTCTCGGCGGCCTCCAGGGTAAACGCACCAACGAAGACCGATAGCCGGACGAGAACCAGTCTCTCTTTTGCGGAGAGGAGATTGTAGCTCCAGTCCACCATGGCGGCGAGGGTCTGCTGCCGCGGCGGAGCGCTTCGCCGTCCCTGCCAAAGCAGCCTGAAGCGGTTGCTGAGAAGGTCGCAGGTCGGCTGCAGCCCGTAAGCCGCAACCCGACTGGCCGCAAGTTCAATGGCGAAAGCGATCCCATCAAGCCTACGGCAGATGCCGGCGACCAGCGGCGCGTCGTCATCGGTCAATTCAACCCTGTATCCGGCAGCATAGGCCCGCTCCATGAAGAGCTGGACCGAGGAGCATTTAAGAGCCTCGATAGCTGTGAGATTGTCGACGATGAGCGGGCATTGGAGCGGAGCGAGTATATGGACATGCTCTCCCTCCACACGGAGCGCTTCCCGGCTCGTCGTCAGGATGTACACGTCACCGGCTTCGCCATAAAGACGCTCGGACAGGCCGGCGACAGCCTCGATGACGTGCTCGCAATTGTCGAGTATCAGCATGATCCTGCGATCACGGCAGAATGCGAGGATATTCGGGGTTGGATCCTGCGTGGGGGCGACAACGCCGAGAGCCGCAGCAACGGTGCTCGAGACGAGAGACCGGTCGCTGATGGCGCTCAAGTCGACAAAATAGACCGCGTCATCAAAGACGTCACGCATGGCATGGGCGGTCGAAACGGCCACCGTGGTTTTGCCCATGCCACCGGTCCCGACGATGCTGACGAAACGTCGCGACAGCAATAGGAGAGAGACCGTCTCCAATTCGGCATCGCGACCCACCATTCGCGTCAACCGGGACGGCAACAGCCCCGCGGTGTGTTGAATCCGCGCCGATTGACCTGTTGTGCCAAGCGCAGGAGGCATATTGTCTTCACGCGTCACCTCCGCCACGAAGCAATAGCCTCGGCCGGTGACGTTTTGGATGTACCGGGCGCCGTCTATTCCTTCTCCAAGAATCTTCCTGAGCGCCGCGATGGTGACCCTGAGACTGCCTTCGGCGACGACGTTCGACCAGGCTCGCTCCAGAAGTTCGCGTTGACCGACGAGTTCGCCGGCCACTTCGGTCAGAGCAAGAAGCACATCGAAAGCGCGGCTTCCCACTTCGATCTTTTCCTTGTCCTTGAACAGCAGCCGTTGGGCTGGAAACAGCCTGTAGGGACCAAAGCAGTAAGCGCTCTCTATAGCCATGGGATCAGGCCTGATAACCCGGTGAAAAGTTTGAACGAAGATCTTTGATTGAGGCCAGCAAACCGAACGCCCTCCAAGGCCTACAAACCCGAACTGGAGACATCCGGACGACCGTCCGGGTGGCTTAAGGGCCAGAGAAATCTGCGCGCGGATTCCTTGACGGCAAGCTCTCCCACAGAATTCCGACCGTCTTCTGCAAGGCGGAGATTGCGGCTGGTGGTCTCAAGGGTCAATGACGGGAGAAGGACTGGCAGGGGTGACTCCTATCGGCTGGTGCTGCTGGGGGTGTTTGGCCTACAACTTCGTTGTCTGGTTATCGCTCAGTCACTAACCCACGTTTTGGTGAGTCGTTTCGCGGTTTGGTCGAGCGCCGCTTTCGCGAGACCGCATCCAAACCATGCCCGCATTTCTCCATCGTAACAGCATTGCTTTGTCGTTGCGTTCGACGTGGTTGCCTTGGATCGGCGGTAGGTATACAGACAGATCTGTATCTGTAAAATGATTTTTTCGTTTTTGCCCTGCCGGTTCCGTGATTGATTTTGCCTCGGAGATTACGTGAACAAAACCAAACCTACCTTTGAGAGAGCATGATGGTTGAGCCGAGAAGCGAACACCTTGTAAATGTCGCATTGCGGCTTTTCTACACCCACGGGTTCCACGCAACCGGAATTGACAGGATCCTCGATGAGGCCGGCGTTGCGAAGATGACGCTCTACAAACATTTCCGCTCAAAGGACCAGCTCATTCTGGCGGCACTCAAGAAGCGCGACGAAGTATTTCGGGAATGGCTTACCACTGCCATGGAACAGGCGGGGAAGGATCCGAAAGCGAAAATGCTGGCGATGTTCGACGCGTTGGACGACTGGTTTCATGGACGAGCGCTTGGTACGCTCGGGTTTCATGGATGCGCCTTCATCAAGGCCGCGGGTGAGTTCGATAGCTTCGATCACCCTGCTCACATCGCTTCGGCGGAGCACAAGCAGCTGATCGTCGACTATCTTTCTGGTCTGGCGAGGGCGGCCGGAGCGCGCGATCCGGAAACGCTTGCCGAGCAGTTTGCTCTCCTGAAAGAAGGCGCGATCGTCACAGCCCAGATTCGCGGCATCGATGGCGTCGCGCAGCAGGCCAAGCAGATCGCCAAGCAAATCATCGACGCTGCGGTGCGATGACAGGTTCAGGCCGCGAAGCGAACTGACCAGCAGCTCACGGATAGCATTGCCGGTTGCGCCGGATGCCTTGCCCGTTTCGCGAGGATAGAGCCCCATGACCTTCAATCTAAAATCCTCGCAGCACAGACGTAGTAGATACGTTTCCTTATATCTTATAAGTCAACCGGTCTATCCTGGCAGCGAGGGAAAAAGGAGCTTCACTACAATTTTACCGCTCGTAATATAATATCCAATTTGTAATTCCAGATACGGCCATCGATTGATGGCACGCAGCCACGGGACTTTTCCTTGCAAACGGGCGATGCCGCGAAGACGTCTAGCGATATATTCGCTGCAGAGACGTTGGGGGCGAATGTCATCCGCCCCCGCGCAGAACCGCGTTTCGCCTCGGCCTTATTCGGCAGCACTCCCAATAGCCGAAGCAAGACCTTCCGCGTCGGTGAGGAACGGGAGGTGTCCCGTAGCGAGCGTCACCGTCTTCCGCACCGGTCTGCGCTCGACCATCGTCGCCTGGAAGGCCGGGCTGATCACCTGATCGAAGCTGGTGTGCACATAGATCCTGTCAACTTCACCAAACCGGGCGTCGGTGACGTGGACGGGGGTGACCAATGGCACCACTGGCTCATCCTGGATAAGGGAGGGAAGCTTTGCCTTCAGAGGCTCCGGACCATCGTTGGCAAAGAGCTCGGCGCGCGCTGCATATTCGACAACCGCGATCCCCTTGTCCTTATCGATCTGCAAACGCGGGCCGATCTTGGAGTCGTGATCCTGCTGGGCCAATGAGAGGAGCGAGTCGCCGTCATCAGGCAGGCAGGCGGCGACGAATACCAGCGTCTTGATCTTCTCCGGGAGCTTCTCGGCGGCTGCCGCGATGACGATGCCGGCAAAGCTGTGGCCGACGACGATCGCAGGACGCTGTGTGTTATCGAGCGCGGTGACCACCGTATCGCGATACAGTTCGAGACTGACCTTGTCGGGCTTCATCGGGTTTGCCGGCCGGCCCGGCAAGTCGATCGTCACTACCTCGTGGCCAGCAGCCTGCAGCTTGGCAGCAACGTGACCCCAAACAAAGCCGCTTGCGAAAGCGCCGTGAACGAGGATGACGGGCGGCTTTTCTGCAGCCATGCTGGAGTTGCCCATAGAGGAGGAAGAAGTTTGATTTTCAGCGTTCATTTCATTGTTCCTTCGTGATTTGCTTGTAATTTGCGGTGGGCCGATGGGCAAAAACTAATCTGACGGAGAGTTTGGGGATATGCCGCAGCCTCCGGAATTCATGATGGATCATCCGAAATGACACAGGACTTTGGAATGTCGGCGGCGCGCAACGACGTGCTGTCGGAGGTGTTGACGCTGATCCGTCTGCGAGGCGAGCTGGTCTACACTGCGTTTCTCGGCGAGCCTTGGGGGCTTCAGTTTCAACCCGGACCCGCGCACTTCCATTTCATCGAGACCGGCGCGGCCTGGGTGACGCCGGCAGGCGAAAAGCCGACGCGGGTCAATCAGGGCGACCTTGTCCTGCTGCCGTTGGGAAAAGGCCACGTCATGGCCGATGCCTTGGGTTCGCCGGTGGAAAACATCGGTATCGTTGCCGCCAATCATTTCGATCGCGACGAACTCGTGTTGCGGCACGGCGGAGACGGACCGGTTACCAGATTGGTCGGAGGCTTTTTCAGTTTCGAGGGGAGCCCGCTTCCGGCGGTGATGTCGGCGCTTCCATCACTGATTCATATTCCCCGGGGCGACACTGGAGCGCCCCCTTGGCTGGCTGCGATATCGCACTTCCTGGTCGCGGAAGCCCAGGAACCGAATCCTGGTTCGTCGCTGATGATATCCCGGCTCATCGACCTTCTGGTCATCCGGACGCTGCGCAGCTGGGCAGCGAGCGAAGCCAACCGCATGGGCTGGCTTGGCGGACTGGGCGAAGAGCGCATCGGCCGGGTCCTCAGCGCCATGCACGCCGATCCCTTCCGGCGCTGGACCGTGCAATCGCTTGCCGAGGTCGCCAGAATGTCCCGGTCGATCTTCGCCGAGCGGTTCACGGCCGCGGTTGGAGAGCCGCCGCTACGCTATCTGTCGCGGTGGCGCCTGACCATCGCCGCGGATTTGCTCCGCAGCGGCGGCTTGAAAGTGACGGAAGCAGCGTATCGAAGCGGCTACGCGTCTGACGCCGCCTTCAGCCGCGCCTTCAAGGCGCATTTCGGCTATGCGCCAAGCGAGGCGAGAGCACAGTAACGGGTCTATCTCAACTGAACCGGCGGCGGCTCAGGAGCACCCGGCATATCCATGCCCTCATGCGTGCCAGCAGCGGCGGCCGCCTTTCCTGCCAGCCTGCCAGAAGGTCAAACGGTCCAGCCCGTCATACCCCGTCACTTGCCAGCCGCTCGCAGATCTTGGTGCTTTGTCGTCTCGTCATCCGAAAACCAGCTTTGTTGGCCTAGCCATCTGCAACGTTTCCATCGCATCAGCGCCGATGCGGAACTTTCGCGATGACGCTCTGCCGAAGCAAACCCACGAGGTGAAACGAGCCGGTTATCAAAATCCACGAGCTTGATTCCACGGCCTGCTTGAAGGCGTGTTCCAATGCCTCGAGAGGATCGGCCGTCACTTCGCTCTGCATGCCGAAACCAATCGCCAGCTGCTGAAGCGTCTCGGGATCGTGGAACCGGCCGACAGAACCCGGCAAGGTGAAAATAGCCGAATGGCGCTGCATCACCTCGATGAAGCCAGGGCCATCCTTGTCGGCGGCAAGCGATACGACGGATACGCAAGGACCGCGCAAGTCTTCTTGGGCGGCAAGGTCATCCAACACGGCCCGCAGGTTAAATGGCACATGCGCCCCGTCAAGAATAACAGGGACATCATGATCCGTCCCATCCTCGGACGGAATTTTGACGTCAAATCGCTCCAGCCTGCCCGGCAACCTGGCCTTGCCACGTGTGTTCTCATCCAGTAGCCAAGCACCGAGCGGCATCTGACCGGTGGACGGAGATCGGGCACGAAAATCGTGCGCGCCCAGCAGACCGAGCGCGAGGCCGGCCATTGCGGCATTCCGGTCCTCGATCGTTGCTTCGCGGGACAAAACGGGGCGGAAGACCTGGCAACCCAGTACGCTGGCTCGCTCTTCCACAACCCGGCCAGCTTCGTCCTCCGGAGCAAGCGACGTGACGACAAGCTTTCCCGGCTTGATGATCCCGGCTTTTTCCCGTGCAATCGCTGCCCGGGAATTCCCGAGGACTTCGGTGTGCTCCAATTCGATATTGGTGATGATCGCAATCTCACCCGTAACGACATTCGTCGAGTCCAACCGCCCGCCAAGCCCGGTCTCGATCACCGCCCATTCGACGTCAGCAGTCCTGAAAATGATGAGTGCTGCGGCCGTGAGGACATCGAACCAGGTCGCCGCCTGTGCCGCCGTTCCCTCTTGGGTCGCATCCCTGAAGGCCGCGAGACAGTCCTGAAGAGCGTCCGCGAGAACGTCGTCGTCGACGGCGGTACCGTTCAAGCTTATCCGCTCAGAGATATGTTCCACATGCGGCGATGCATAACGGCCAACCCGATATCCGGCCGTTTCCAATGCGGCGGCAAGGAGAGAACAGGTCGAGCCCTTCCCTTTCGTACCCGCGACTTGGATCGAACGAAAAGCCTGCTGAGGATCGCCAAGCCGCCTGACGAGATCGCTTATTGGTTCAAGCCCGACACGCATCGCGTCGCGTGACTTCTGCTCCCAGTTGGTCAGGCGATCGAGCTCGGCAAGGGCGGCTGAAAGTTTGCTGTGTTGGGTCATAATGGTATCCGCAACCTATCGGAACGTTCGGCCGGCGCATTGCCGCGCAGGCCGGTAAGCCGAACCTGATCGAAGTACAGCAGGCCCGGCAAGCTGTTTCATGGCCAATGTTTCAGATGTAGTCACTCAAGTTCGGTTGGCATCCTATCTGTAATATTAGCCGCCGGGATTCGATGCCGCATGTCCTGCTATCCCAACGTGGACGCGACGACGTCTTCGAGGCGGCGGCCTTCGTTTTCGCAGAGCTGCTGCATCTGGAGGGCGGTGGGATCAGGGAAGATATGAGTTTCGCCATCGGCGATGCCCTTGATAATGTTCGCGGCGACGTGGTCGGGGCTGGCTTTCGCGAGCGGAATGTCCTTTGCCATCTCAGTGGCCACCGGGCCGGGATAGACACCGATCACATCGATTCCCGATTTCTTCAGCGTCATGCGGAGCGCCTGCGTCAGCGAGTGCAGCGCTGCTTTCGACGCAGCGTAGGCAGAAAGCGGCGGGGTGGCGACGAGACCGGAAAGGCTGACGACGTTGACGATCGTACCCGAACCCCTGGAAAGCAGTGCAGGCGTGAACGCGCGAATGACACGCAGCGTATCGTGGAAATTCGTCCGCATGTCGGCGTCAAGTTCGTCGAGCGGCTTGGTGATAAAGTCTGTCACTCCAAGAGTGGCTGCATTGTTGACGAGGATATCGACGTCTCCTGCTATAGCGGCAGCCTGCTCGACGGAGGCCTGGTCGGTGAGGTCAAGCTGCAGCGGGACGGCGCGCGTGTCGCCGAAATCTGGTAGCGAGGCGATCCTGCGCGCCGCGGCGTAGATCTTCGCAACGTCGGCTTTCAGCAATTCCTTGACGATTGCCAGGCGATGCCACGGTTTGCTCCGGACATTAGGACAACTTTGTTCTTGACTGACATGGCTTGCCTTTCGGGCTTCCGTGGAACGGGGGTGCTGAATGATCTCGGCGCAGTCGGCCAGCCGGAGCCGGGGACAATGCCCGGTGAGCGGCGGGGCAGGAATTCTCGACGTTCTATTGCTCCAGCATGATCCGCACTGCCTCGTTCAGGAGATTGGGAATTGGCTCGACTGACGTTCCCGTCAGCGTCATGCGTCCATCGAGATTGATGATGGAAATCTTCTGCCCGCCGGCGTGGCTTGTCAGATTGCCCGATGAGGCGTTGACCAGCCTGAAGGCGTCGTGACCGGTGCTGAAAGGGTCTTTTCCATAATTGTTGACGGATATGTCAGTCGCCGCCGCAGAGGCTCTGAGCTGCCTGATGACATCGGCGGGCTGTTGCTCGCGCACGAAAGCGGCGCGCATCTGTTCCGCTTACCATGCATTTAGACTGCCCTTTGCACCACCGGATGCCGCAAGCAGGCTTGCAAAGCCTTGAGAATATTTCGTTTTCGAGAGGATTCCGCGTCGACCGGCGCTCTAGCCAAAAGGCTCGACAAGCGGAAGGGCGAGCGGTGAGTAGGCGTTCTTGTAGAGCTTTGTTCCAAAAGTGCGAATGACGGCGTTGCGAACGAGCGACGAGGCGTTTCTCAGGCTGTCGCGGCGCCTCGCCTGTTGCTGAACCCAGGCTATCCTTTGGGCTCGGCGTTCTTGGAATCGCCTTGCGATCACTTGGGAATAGGGTCGCGAGGCGATGATATCGGCCAGCACCACGGCATCCTCCAGAGCCATTCCGGCGCCTTGCGCCATGCTGGGGGAACTGGCATGGGCGGCATCACCAATAAGGACGAGGTTGGGCAGGTTCGACCAGGTCGCCGGAACCTCTTTCAGGAGCATGCTCTCAATGGATGTCGTCTGGGGAAGGTCCCTGACAATCGAACCCACGGGTCCCTTGAAGTCGACAAAAATCGCCTTCATTGCAAACACGCTATCGTCCGTGAACAGATGGGCACGGCAATCGCCGTATATGTAGAGCCCGGAAGGGCCTATCGGGATGCCGAGCAGGGTCCGGCTCCGGCCGAGAGCCGCCGTCCATGCCTTGATATCCCGCGTGTTCTCAGTGACGAGCCGCCAGCAGACGATATCAAGCGATACGGGGCGGCTTTGCGTGATGAAGCGCCGCAGCGCCGAACCCGTACCGTCAGCCGCGATGACCAGGTCGTAATTCAGGCTGTTGCCATCGGAGAAGCGGACCGCGGCATGGGAATCGGAAAACGTCACGTCCTCTATGCGCCGGTCAAATCCGACGCTCTTGCTTTCGAGCGATTGATAGAGAACATTGACGAGGTCCTTGCGGGCCAGTGCCAGGCATGGCCCGCTTTCACCCCAGACATCCCGCGTCGATACCTCGTTCAACAGCCATCCGCCCTGCGAGAAAATCCGCTGCTGGAGGATCTGGCTTGCGAAGGGCGTGATCCGCTCAAGCAGCCCGAGTTCGCTCAGGGCCCGCGTGGCATTTCCAAGAAGGAAGATCCCAGCGCCGCCCTTCGGAAGTTCGGGGCGTGTTTCGATGATATCGAAGCTGATTCTCTTTAACTGCAGCGCTCTGGCAGTGGCCAAACCTGCTATACCCGCTCCGACGATAAGCACTCGCATCGATTGATTTCCTTGTCCGTTCCACAGTGCCCCGGCGCGTGCCGGGCCACGCAATTCAAGGGACAGCCTTCACGCGGCAAGCGCGCCGAGGCAGGGTCGTCATGCATGTCAGCGTGCCCTGTCGGAAGGGTTTCAATGTTCCACGCATCGTCCTCACGAACCGACATCATGAACGCCTCGAAAGGACTGTGGCTCCATCCGGTGGCCAGGATGTAATGCTTTCCGCGAACCGATCGATACTTTCCGCTGAGCTTGACGGGTTCAAAGAACGTTGCCACGGGTTGGGGCGTACAGAGCCTGGTCAACATCGCTAAGTCCGACTCATTGAAATTGAAAAGTTCGAACGGCATTGGAGACATGGCGAGCCCCCCCATGTTCACTGGCGCTCCCGACGACATCGATCATTATCGGACCGGTAAGGCTTGCCATGCTGTCACCATCACTTGGCAGGAAGGCATCGAGATAGACGAGGGATACGATTTTTCAGGTATCGCGTCGGCAACGGCGGTGATGATCATGCCGCCGTAAGAGTGGCCGCAGAGGAGCACATCGGTCAGTTGTTCAAACTTGATAAGATTGAGGACATCCTGAATGTGCGTCGAGAGGTTGATGGAGGAGCTTATCAGGTGGCTCCGTTCTCCGAGACCGGTCCGCGTCGGCATATAGACTTGGTGACCTTCGGCGCGGAGCAGGGAAGCGCATCTTTCCCAAATCCAGCCACCACACCATGCACCATGCACAAGTACAAAATTAGCCATGTGGATATCCTCATTGGCTGGCGAAGGATCGCGGATCCGATCCTTCCACCGGCGGCGATTCAAGCAATTCAGACGATGGGAGCCAGGATGAAGTCGAATGCCGAGCGCCACTCACCTCGCCTGCCTGCAGGCTCGAGCGTCGCCACGAGGGACTTCTTGACGCCGAAAACCGTGTCGGATTTCAGGTAGGGGTCGCCGCTGAAAAATGTGTGGGTTATCAGCTTCTGGAAGCCCGATGCCCGGATCATGAAATGCATGTGCGCCGGGCGATAGGGATCGCGTCCGATCGCCGCAAGCATGCGGCCGACCGGGCCGTCCTCGGGGACCGGATAGGGAACCGGCCTTATGCCCTTGAAGCTGTATTTGCCGTCCGGGCCCGTAACGAAGACACCCCTGTTGTTCCATTTCGGCTGAATGCCGGGCTGCTGGACGTCATAGTAACCGTCGGCATTGTCGGACCACACGTCGATATGGGCATCCGCAATCGGACTGCCATCGATGCTCAGCACATGACCTTCGAAAAGACAGGGGTCTCCCTTGCCATCCAGGCAAATGTTGGAGCCCATCTCCAGCACCGGGGCGCACTCTATGTGGAAGGGTCCGAACACAGTTGTCTCGGTGGCCCCGGCCGGGCGGTGATTGTTGATCGCATCCACGAGCATCGACAGTCCGAGCGTGTCGGAGAGAAGAATGAACTCCTGCCGCTGGGGCGAGCTCATTTGTCCGACCTCGGTCAGGAATTCTATCGCAACGTCCCACTCATCCTGCGTCAACCCGACCTCGCGAGCAAAACCGTGCAGGTGGCCGACGAGGCTAGCCATCAAAAGAGCCAGTCGCGGATTGATCGCTTTGCCCATCCGGGCGTTTACAACTTCCGCGGACCTGTCCGGCGTATAGTATCCAATCGAATCACTGCTGTTTCGTGTATCCATGACAACCATTCCGTTGAAATCCAAAGAGAAGAAGACCGTGCGTGTCCTGTTCGGACGGTTTCTGCCGGAGGAGCGCTACAGCTGGATTTCAGGCATGATGCGATTGGCTACATCTGTAATGTTCACGCGACTGGCATCGTTCGTGAGGTAACGGCCTCCGAACAGGCATGGCCATCTGCGCTGGGAATCGGTTCGATCTCCCGGCAGTTGCCGGACGGCGGTCCGGCATTCCTTGGATGCTGCCGCCGTTGATCGCCGGCCATCTCAAGAGCTAGCCGATGAGCGAGATCGCGGCCTCGAGGGCATGCGCCATGGCACTGTGGGCCTCGTCGCCATCGGGCATGGCGCGTGCGATCTCGATTGCCCCGACCATCAGGGCAACGATGTTCCAGGCGCGGCGCTCGCGGGTCCCCTCGGGGCCGCCGAGAACCGCCGTGATCTTCTCGATCAGGTCCATCATCGTGAGCTTATAGGTTTCCTGAACTGCCGGGCTGGCGCGTGCGACGTCGGCGCTCAGCGTCGGCATGACGCAGCCGATGGCGGGGTTCTCCCGGTGATAGGCGCTGATATATTCATTGAGCCATTGCTTGAGAGCCGCCCTGCGTTCCGCCACGCTTCCGGTGGAATCAACGAATGGCTTTCCCAGAAAAGCCTCGATGACGCCCTCCAGGAGCGACTCCTTGTTCGAAAAGTTCGAATAGAACGCACCGGACGTCACGCCGGCAGCGGCGGCGAGGCCGTCGACACCGATGCCGTTGAATCCGTTCACTCTGAGGGCCTGCGCTCCAGCGCGCAGAATTGCTTCCTTGGCCTTTGCCTTTTGGTCGGGCGGGTATCGCATTTCAAATCTCCAAATATTTCGCCGGTCAGGGTCTTGCATCATAGCATCACGTTCGTTATATAACGATCGTTATCATAAACCGCCAGTGCCTAATCGCTGATCCCGCAATTCAATCGAAAGGAATAAAATCATGAGCTTCGAAACCGCACCGACAAAGACAATCGAAGTCAACGGAACGTCGTTCGCCTACCGTGAAGCCGGCGAGAAGAGCGGCGTTCCCGTTATCTTCCTTCATCACCTGACAGCAGTGCTCGACGACTGGGATCCGCGGGTCGTGGATGGCTTCGCGGCCAAGCATCACGTCATCGCATTTGACAACCGCGGTGTCGGCGCATCGGGTGGCGCAACACCTGCCACAGTCGAGGAAATGGCCCGCGATGCGGTTGCCTTCATCCGCGCCCTCGGCTTGAGCAAGGTCGATCTGCTGGGCTTCTCGCTCGGCGGGTTCGTGGCTCAGGCCATCGTCCAGGAGCAGCCTGATCTCGTCCGCAAGCTGATCATCGCCGGCTCGGGTCCAGCAGGCGGCGAAGGCATCTCGAATATGGGCGCCGTCCTGCAGGATGCACTTGCCAAGGCTGGCGCCGCAGGCAAACACCCCAAGAACTTCCTGTTCTTCTCGCAGACCGGCAACGGTCAGGCCGCAGCCAATGCCTTCCTCGCCCGTCTGAACGAGCGCAAGAATGACCGCGATGCCGCCATCAGCAATGCCACGATCGGCGCTCAGCTGACCGCCATTCATGCCTGGGGACAGGCAGAGCCGTCCAAGCTGAGCGCGATCCATCACCCCGTGCTCGTCGTCAACGGCGACGATGACGTGATGGCACCGACCATCAATTCGTTCGAGCTGGCGCGCCTGCTCCCGAATGCCCAGCTCAGCATTTTCCCGGATGCCGGCCATGGCGGTATTTTCCAGTACCACGACGTATTCGTTCAGCAGGCTCTCGATTTCCTGCGCTGAAAACCTCGGCGAGTCGGGCTATCGGCCACCACGCTCCCACGCCCCGAAACTGAAAGAGGCAGACGTCACCGGCGTCTGCCTCTTGGCGCGCTACAAGCCGGCGTATCCAGAGGCGACCAAAAATTTGTCTTGATCTTTCAAAGTGTAATCGCAAGCTCTGCTTGAAAATCCGCCTTCTTGGACCGGGTCCTGGATCGACATCTAGCTGCCACTGAAGTCCGGCAGATATTGAATTTTTTCTTAACTTTTAATACGGGCTACACAACTTCGTTGAATGGTCGCCGCGGTGAGGCGTGCCACGAATTACGCTCGTTTTATGTTACTCAGCCGGCATCGAACCGATTTCCCATCAGGGCGAAGAGTTGGGTTATGTGCTAGAAGGGGAAATCACGCTGACCGTCGACGGCAAGACCTATCAGGTCCCGGTCGGAGCATCGTTTCATTTTCGCTCCAAGGAGGCCCATGGCTTTCGCAACCTGACACAGCATCCGGCGAAAATTCTTTGGGTCAGCACCCCGCCTACATTCTAGGCGCTCTTAGCCCGGCAGTGATGCCGGCTAAATAGCACTGCCCTCCCCGCAAACTGGTCAGAGCGAGACCGCCAACCCGCGCATGAACTTCTCACACGCATCCTGCAGGTTCGAAAGATCATACCCGCCTTCCTGAACCAGCAGGATTGGCATGTCGAGTGCGTCGAAGAGGTGTCCAAGCGTCTCGAGAGCGTTCGCTGAAACCGAGAGCCCGCGAGCCGGATCTGTTGCAAGCGCGTCGAAGCCCAGGGAGACGACGAGTACGGCAGGATCGTGCCCCAGCAGACCTGCAAGGCAGGTCCTAACGCCTTCGAACAAAGCGGCGTCTCCCGCCTGTGCGGGCAATGGCACGTTTAAAATGCCATTCGGCGCCAAAGGCCCGCCGGTTTCGTCTTCATAGCCGGTGAAATGCGGATAATAGGCTTCCGGGCTTCGATGCACGGACGCGAAGAAGACATCAGGATCGTCCCAGAAGACTTGCTGGGTTCCGTTTCCGTGATGAACATCGACATCAATGACCGCGACCCGGCCGAAATGCCGGGCAAGGAAGCGTGCGGCGATCGCCGCATTGTTGAGATAGGTGGCCCCACCGCCGAAGTCGGGACCGGCGTGATGTCCTGATGGCCGGCAGAGCGCATAGGCCCGGCGCTCGCCCTCCTTGATCAGAGCGGCTGCCGTCAGCGCCGTCTGTGCCGCCTAATAGGCGGCGCTCCAGGTTCCCTCGCCGACAGGGGTGATCTGATCGCGAAGATGGAAGCCGGACTTTGCGATCGGCGACCAGTCGGCGCGGTAGGTTTCCGGTCTCCTATCGAACGCTGCCGGCACCACGCGCCCGGTGAGGCCGT
The DNA here is from genome assembly GCF_008365395.1 of Neorhizobium sp. P12A. Classification (NCBI taxonomy): domain Bacteria; kingdom Pseudomonadati; phylum Pseudomonadota; class Alphaproteobacteria; order Hyphomicrobiales; family Rhizobiaceae; genus Neorhizobium; species Neorhizobium sp. P12A. Next base: position 36,145 of record NZ_QOVX01000026.1, read on the forward strand.
GTGACGCTGCCAGTCGCGATAAGCCGTTGCCAAAAATACGAGATAGGCCTTGGAGTGTACCGCCGCCAGTGGCGATGTGCCATGGTCATCTACGCCGACGACGTCGTGGCCCAGCGAATGGATGGCGCGCAGCAGCGCATCCAGCCTTTCCGGAACATCGCGCCTTGGACGGGCAAGCCCGTTCTCGACGACGTCGCCCGGAATATGGGCCCGATGCCTGTCGGTGTAGACCACCTTCATCCTATGAAGGACCTATTCCGCCAAGGCAGACATATTTGATGTCGAGGTATTCGGCGATCCCGTATTTCGACCCTTCGCGCCTGAGACCTGATTGCTTGACCCCACCGAAGGGAGCCGCCTCGCTGCCGATCAGACCGGTGTTGATGCCGATCATTCCGGATTCCAGGGCCTCCGCGACCCGCCAGATGCGAGTGTAATCGCGCGTGAAGACGTAGGATGCCAGGCCATATTCCGTGTCGTTGGCCATCGCGATCACCTCGGCTTCGGTGCTGAAGGCAATCAGCGGCGCGAGCGGCGCAAACGTCTCCTCCCTGGCAACCTTCATGCGCTGCGTCACGCCGGTCATCACAGTCGGCTCGAAGAAATTGCCGCCGAGCTGGCTCTTGCGCCCGCCCATGATCACCTTCGCTCCCTTGGATATGGCGTCGGCAATATGCTCCTCGATTTTTGCCACGGCCTTCTGATCGATGAGCGGCCCCTGGCTTGTCTCGGGATCGCCGCCATCGCCCAGTCTGAGCTCGGCTACGCGTTTTGAAAGCGCCGCTGCGAAGTCTGCGTATATCCCGTCCTGGACATACAGCCGGTTGGCACAGACGCAGGTCTGCCCGGCATTCCGGAACTTCGATGCAATCGCGCCTTCGACGGCAGTGTCGATATCGGCATCGTCGAAAACGATGAACGGGGCGTTGCCGCCAAGCTCCAGCGACAGCCGCTTGATCTGCGGCGTCCCGCGCTCCATGAGCCAGCGCCCGACCTCCGTCGATCCTGTGAAGCTGACCTTGGCGATCTTGGGGTTGGTGCAGAACTCCTCGCCGATCGCCTGCGCGGGGCCAGTCACGACAGAGAACAACCCATCGGGGATACCGGCTTCCTGTGCGAGAAACGCGAGCGCCAGGGCCGAAAGCGGCGTCTGGGAGGCGGGTTTCAACACCATGCTGCAACCGGCGGCAAGGGCGGGACCGGCTTTTCTGGTGATCATGCCGTTCGGGAAATTCCACGGCGTGATCGCAGCGCAGGTGCCGACCGGCTGCTTCAGCACCATCAGCCGCTGGTCGCCTGATGGCGCCGGGATGATATCCCCATCGACCCGCTTCGCCTCTTCGGCGAACCATTCGATATAGCGGGCGTTGGCGAGGATTTCGCCGCGCGCCTCGGCCAAGGGCTTGCCCTGCTCGCGCGTCAGGATGACGGCGAGATCCTCGCAATTCGCAATGATGAGATCGTACCAGCGGTTTAGCACCGCCGACCGCTCGCGGGCAGGCCTGCCCAGGCTTTTTGCGTGTCGTTGGCAACGTCGGTTGCCGACCGCACCGCCTCAATCCCGAGGCTCGGCAGATCGACAATCGGTGACCCGTCGAATGGGTCGGTCACGGTGATGCGTGAGGAAGATGGAGCCTCGACCCATGTGCCGCCTACGAAGGCGCGATCACGCAACAGGTCAGGGTTCCGGAGATTGAGGTCTCGGAATATCGTCATCGTGAATGTTTCCTTGTGTCAGGCGGGAATGAGAACAGCGTCCTTGCTGTCCCAGCCGAGTGAAAGCGATTGCGACGGCTTGATATCGATGCTGGTGCCCGCATTCGGCACCTTCGCCACCAGCATGGATGAGTCGGCGAGCTTGACGTGGATGCGCTTGTGATCGCCGAGATAGATGACCTCCTCGACCGTGCCTCCGAACCGGTTGAGGCCGCCCGCCTCTTGCTCAATGCGGATCCGCTCCGGACGCACCGAGACAATGACGCGCTGCCGGTCGGCGAATGCCGTATCGCTGCGAACGACCATGCGGTGCCCCGTATCGGTGTGGACAGCATATTCATTGCCGTCCCGCCCCGAGATTTCTCCGGTCAGCCGGTTGTTCTCACCGATGAAGCCGGCGACGAAATGCGTGGCGGGATGCTCGTACAATTCGCTGGGCGGCGCCAGCTGTTCGATCTTTCCGGCGTTGAAGACGGCCACGCGATCCGACATGGTCAGGGCCTCTGACTGGTCATGGGTTACATACACGACCGTGATCCCCAGCCGCTCGTGAAGGTGCTTGATCTCGAGCTGCAGGTGTTCGCGGAGGTTCTTGTCGAGCGCGCCGAGCGGCTCATCCATCAACACCACGTCGGGTTCGAAGACGATCGCCCGGGCAAGCGCGATGCGCTGCTGCTGCCCACCGGAAAGCTGCGAGGGCTTCCTGTCGGCGAACGCCTGCATCTGCACGACGTCGAGGATTTTTCGAACCCGCTCATTCCGCTCCGCCTTGCCGATCTTGCGGATGCGCAAGGGATAGTCGAGGTTTTCGCCGACCGTCATATGCGGAAACAGCGCATAGTTCTGGAAGACCATGCCGATGTTACGGCGATGCGGCGCAACGGAGCCCAGCGAGCGCCCGGCAATGCGGATGTGGCCGGCGCTCGGCGCCTCGAAGCCTGCAAGCATCATCAGGCTCGTCGTCTTGCCGGAGCCGGATGGCCCCAGCATGGTCAGGAATTCCCCCTGCGCGATGGCGAGATTGAGATTGTCGACGACAAGGTTGCGACCGTCATAGCTCTTGTCTACATTGGTGAATTCTACATATTGCGATGTGGACATAGCGGTTCCCCTTTGTTGTCTGCTTATGCCGCCGCGTGGATTGGAGGACGTCTCCGGCTCCACGGCAAAGCCTCCTCAAGCTGACCGGCCAGCTGAAACAGCGTGCCTTCGTCGTTGAAGCGTCCGGTAAACTGGGTGCCGACAGGCAGACCACCTGGCGTCCAGTAGAGTGGCACGCTCATCGACGGCAGGCCTGCCATGTTGGCGAATGTCGTGAAGGACAGAAACTGCAGAAAGCGCTCCATCACTTCCTCGCCGCCGTGCGTCGCGGCGTCGAAATGGCCGAGTGCGGGAGGTGGCGAGCCGAGCGTCGGCGTCAGCCAGAGATCGAAACCTCCAAGGAAATTCGCGATGTCGCGTCCGATGCCGTGGAACCAGTTGAGATCGATAAGGTAGTCAGCCGCCGTTATCTTTGCGCCAACGCCGAAGAGATACTGGTTGAAGGGCTCGACGTCGGAAACCAGGCTGTCAGGCTTCACGCCCCGGCCGCGAGCGAGCGCCGTGATCGCACGGGTCGCCGTCATCGCCCAGAACCGCTTGTAGTATTTGCGGTAGGTTTCGCCGTCGATTTGCGGCGCCGCCTCGATGACCTCGTGCCCCAGGCTTTCGCACAGTCTGGCAGCTTCAAGCGTCGCTTGCACGCATTCGGGATCGACGAATGTGCCGAGCAGCGAGCCGGTCGAATAGGCGATCCGCAACTTGCGGGGTTTCCCCCTCAACACCGACAGGTAGGACTGCTCAGGCGTTGGCGCCGTATAGGGATCGCCGGGCATCGAGCCCCGTGTGGCATCTAGAAGAGCCGCGCTGTCGCGAACGGTCAGCGACAGGACATGTTCGTTGACGATGCCGCCGGTGCTGTCACCAAGGTCCGGGCCCATGGTGATGCGGCCGCGCGAAGGCTTGAGGCCGAAGACGCCGCAGCAGGACGCCGGAATCCGGATCGAACCGGCACCATCACCCCCATGCGCAGCCGGCACGATCCCGGCTGCGACGGCAGCGCCCGCGCCGCCGCTAGAACCGCCACTGGAGCGCGTCTCGTCCCAGGGATTGCGTGTCGGGCCGAACAATTTCGGTTCCGTCGTACCGAGAGTTCCGAACTCGCAAAGATTGGTTTTCCCGAACGTGCTCAATCCGGCGCGCCGATAGCGCTTCATGAGTTCGCTGTCGTGATCGGGAACGAAGTCTTTCGTCAGCGCGGAAGCCCTGGTCGTCGGAACACCCGCCATATGGCAATAGAGGTCCTTCACCAGAAAAGGCGCACCGGCAAACGCGCTGTCTTTCGTGGCAGCACGCGCCTCGGTCCTTGCTTCGTCATGAAGCGACCTGATGATCGCGTTCAGCCGGGGGTTCACTTTCTCGGCGCGGGCGATTGCGCCCTGAAGCAGTTCCTCGGCGCTCGCCTCCCCTGCCTTGACCAGCCCAGCCTGGCCAACAAGGTCGAATCCGGAAAAATCGTTCATGACGGCTATCACCTCCCCAGTTGAGAAAGAGCGTCGTCAAGTGCCGCGGCGATGCCGGCGACGAGCTGATCGACCTCATTCTCCGTCATGACGAAGGGCGGGCAGATGGAGATCACATCCCCCATGTTGCGGATCATCACGCCATGGGCGCGGCAGCGCCGCTCGACGAGTGCGCCAACCTTGAGGGCGGGATCGAACGGCATTCGCGTCGCCTTGTCGGCCACGAGTTCGACACCGGCGAGGAAGCCAGCACCGCGGATTTCGCCGACCATTTCATGGCCTGCAAGGGAGGTCTCAAGCGCGCCGAACAGGCGCCTGCCGAGAGCCTGGGCGCGAGCGGGAATATCCATCTCGCGATAGGTGCGCAGGACCTCGGCGGCGACCGCTGCCGTAACCGGATGACCGGAATAGGTGAAGCCATGCCCGAAGACGCCGATCCGGTCAGCTTCGTCGGCAATCGTCTGGTAGAGATCGTCGCTGATCACCGCGGCGGCGATCGGCATATATCCTGAAGACAGACCCTTGGCGATCGACATCATATCGGGAACGAAGCCATAGGCCTGCGATCCGAACCAATGTCCGCTGCGCCCGAAGCCGCAGACGACCTCGTCGGAAAGCAGCAGGATATCGTGCCTTGTAAGAACTTCGCGGACACGCTGGAAATAGCCGGCTGGTGGCGTCACGACCCCGCCGGCCCCCATGATCGGCTCGGCGATCATCGCTGCGATCGTATCGGCACCTTCCGCCTCAATGAGACTTTCGAGATCGGCAATCAGTCTGTTGCAATAGGCTTCCTCATCCTCGCCGGCCTCGGCGTTACGATAGAAGTGCGGCTTTTCGGCATAAATCACATTCAATCCCGGAAGATTGAAGCTCTCATGCATGTGGGGAAGTCCGCTAAGCGCCGCGCCCATGACGGTGCTGCCGTGAAAGGCGCCCTTGCGGCTGATGATCTTGCGTTTTGCCGGCTTGCCGCGGGCAACGTTGTAATACCAGGCGAACTTGACCATCGTGTCATTCGCCTCCGAACCCGAATTGACAAGAAACACCTTGCTGCCGGGGATCGGCGAGAGTTCGGCGACCTGCTCGGCGACGTCGGCGCAAGGATCGTTCGAGCGATGATTGAAGGTATGATAGGTGGCAAGCTTCTTCATCTGGGCGGCAGCAACATCCGCCAGCCGCTCGTTTTCGAACCCCAGCGACGCGCACCAGAGACCACCCATTCCCTCTAGGTAGCGATTGCCCACTTCGTCGATGACGTAGCAGCCTTCACCCTTGGTGATCATCAGTGGACCATCGACTTCCTGACGGCGCGGATTGGTCTGGGAATGGAAATGGTGCGTCATGTCACGCGACCTCAGCGAATTCAGCAAAGGGAGCCCTCCGATTTGTCTTTGTAATTTATAACTTATAAGTTATCAGAAGATTGCTGCAAGTGAATTTGCGTGCGGCGCTCGATTTTTACGGCGCGGGCGGGATGGCCGTCCGGATTACAAGATATAAGTATTTGGCGGCAGCACGGCTTTTCGGTATGGCTGCAAGGAAGACCAGGAGAATTTGATGACCGTCATGGAAATGCAACCGGGCGAAATTGGCAGTCTGTCCGCCCGGATCTACAACAAGGTCCGCCAAGGGCTGATCGTAGGCAACTTTGCTCCCGGCGAACGGCTGCTGATGCAGGATCTTGCCGAACAGCTCGGAACCAGCGTCACCCCGGTTCGCGAGGCCTGCCTCCGGCTTGTCAGCGAACAGGCGCTGGAGCTGCGTTCCGGAAGATTTGTCAGCGTTCCCGGTCTCAGCCGTTCAAGATATGTCCAGATCAAGCTGATCCGCATGGCGCTTGAGGGGCTGGCGGCTGAACTGGCGGCCGAGAATGTGACGAACCCAGAGATCGACCAACTGGCCGGCTTCCATTCCGCCTTCGTGGCAAGCGAAAAGGCCGGTGATTTCGGCGCGGCGCGGGCGGCAAACAGATCGTTTCACTTCGGTGTTTACCGGCTATCGAAAATGCCGATGCTCATCGGGCAGATCGAAAGCATGTGGGTCTCAATGGGACCAATCCTCAACGTCTACTACCGCGAGATCCCGCACGAGTATGTCGGAGCCGAGGAGCACAACCATATTCTGGATGCACTCCGATCCGGTAACAAGGCGAAGGCACGCGAAGGTGTCGAGAACGACATCAAGCGCGCCGCGACGAGCCTTCTCCGATATTTCGAGGAACGGGATCTGGCGTAGCTCCCGCCGGGTATGTGGTCAGCCGCCTGAGATGTCTGCGACCCGTGGCGTTCGCAAGCCGGCAGTCTCGCCTCCGTCGACAGTGATGACAGTGCCGTTGACGTAGCTCGAATGGTTCGAGAGCAGCCAGGCGACGACGTCAGCCACTTCCTCCGGCGTGCCGAAGCGATTGGCGGGGATGCGCAGCTCCAGCTGCTTTTTCCGGAGCGGATCTGCGATGATCTTTTCCATCATCCGCGTGGCGATCTGGCCTGGGCAGACCGCGTTGAAACGCACTTCCTCGCCGAACTCAAGCGCCAGAGCCTCCGTCATGCCGATGACCGCAGCCTTGGACGCACAATAAACGGCCAGCCCCTCCTCGCCGGTTTTCCCGGCGATGCTGGCGATGTTCACGACCGAGCCCCTGCCCTTGCGCAGGCCATCCAGAGCATGACGCGTGAACAGGAAAGCGCTGCGTGCATTGACGGCGAGCACCTCATCCCAGTCCGCCTGGGTGGCGGATGCAAAGGATATCCGCTTCGACATCCCGGCATTGTTGACGAGACCCGACAGGCGTCCCTCGCCGAGTTCGAGAGCGTGTTCGACGACCTTCCTGCAGTCGTTCTCCAGACTGACATCTCCGGCGATGAAGCTGATGTTTGCGTGACTGGCTGCAAGCTCCGCGCCCGCGCCCGCATCCCTGCCGGTCGCCAGCACCTTCTTCCCTGCTGCCGCAAGCGTCTCCACGCAGGCTCGTCCTATTCCGTGCGTGGAACCCGTGACGATGATCATACAGTTTTCTCCAATTATCTGGCCGGCGCTCTGTTGGCCGCAGCTTGCCTTTGAACGAGAGCCCCGCCGCCCATCAGGACGATCGAGATGATGACGAGCAGCGTCGACATTGCAAGGATCGACGGATCGATATTATCCCTCAAGCCATCGAACATCTGCCGCGGCAGCGTTCGCTGGCCTGGCCCGCTGATGAACAATGCCACAACCACCTCGTCGAAGGAAAAGACGAAAGCGAAAAGTGCACCCGAGACGACACCCGGCGCGATCAGCGGCAGGGTGACGGTTCGAAAGGCGTGAATTGGTGATGCACCGAGGCTGGCTGCGGCGCGCACCAGGTTGGTGTCGAAGTTTTTCAGCGTTGCCGTCACCGTGATCACCACGAAAGGAACCCCGAGGACGGCATGGGCAAGGATCAGCCCCTGAAGCGAAGCGACCAGCCCGAGCTTGGCAAAGAAGAAATACATGCCGACGCCGCTGATAACGACGGGAACGATCATCGGCGAGATCACCACGGCCAATATTGTCGAGCGCGCGGGAAGATGCCCCCTTGTCAGGCCGAGTGCTGCAAGCGTTCCGATGACGGTCGCCACAGCGGTAGCGCCGAGGCCGATGATGAGGCTGTTCAGCAGGGCGTTCATCCACGGCTGCGGCTGCAGGATCTTCTCATACCACTGCAGGGAAAAACCCGGCAGCGGATAGGACAGGAAGCTCGCCGAACTGAAGGAGAGCGGAATGATCGCGAAGGTCGGCCCGATCAGAAAGACCATCATGAGCAGGCAAAAGGTGATCTGGACGCGTCTGATGTTGGAAGGCATCGCTCACTCCATTCCCATGATGCGGTCTATGCCGACGATCCGGCCAACGATAGCGTAAAGCGCCAAGATGCAGCTCAGAAGCAGGACGCCGAGCGCTGCAGACATGCCCCAGTTGATCGTCGTGTTGGCGTAGAATGCGATGAAATAGCTCAACATCTGGTCGGACGCACCGCCGACCAGCGTCGGGGTGACATAGTATCCAGCCGAGATGATGAAGGTCAGAAGGCAGCCGGCACCCACCCCCGGAAGTGTCAGAGGCAGGTAGACCCGCAGGAAAGTGGTCACCGGGCCTGCTCCAAGCGACAGGGAGGCTTTGACATAGGACGGCGATATCCCCTTCATGACGCTGATCAACGGCAGGACCATGAAGGGCAGCAGGATATGCACCATGGCGATGTATAAGCCTGTTCTGTTGAAGATGAGTTCCAACGGTGCATCCGTCAGGCCAACAGCCTGAAGCGCCCGGTTGACGATGCCTTCCTTCTGAAGGATGACGATCCAGGCGCTGGTTCTGACCAGCAGCGAGGTCCAGAACGGCAGAAGCACGCAGGCCAGCATGATCGCCGAGAAACGACCGCCGATGGAGACGATCGCGTTGGCGATCGGATAGGCTAGAAGGACGCAGATCAAGGTCACACAGGCGCTGATCGTCAATGTCCGCAGCAAGGTCGATATGAAGAGGCGTTCATCGGCCGGCGCGACCGTCACGCCTCCGTCCTCGCCCGGGCGCAGATCGACTGCCGACAACAGATAGAAGGCGGTCAGCGGAGAGGCATTGCGCTTGATCACTCTCCAATAGGATGGGTCGCTCCATTGTGCATCGATCGAGACGAGTTGCTGCTCGGCAGGCTGGACCGGAGCGTTGCGCACAGTGCGGACGGTCTTGGCGAGCAGGCTGCGGAAGCCGGTGATTTCATAGTTCATCCGCCGCCCGGCTTCGGCAAGCACGTTCGGCGCGACGTCAGACTTGATGTCCGCCACCAGCGAGTCATAGGCGGAAGACGGGAGAGCTGAATGGCCATCCCATGTTTCAAGCGCGACCAGCGTCTTCGGAAGCGCGTTGCGGACTTCCGGATTGTTGATGGCGTAAAAAAGCATCGTTGCAAGCGGCAGGACGAAAGCGAAGACAATGAACGCGACAAGCGGACCGATCAGGGCGATCGAAATGATGGTCTGTCTTCGCTTGTCGGCACGAAAACCTGCTGCCAGCGCGGAGATCCGCGCCGGGCGGGCAACGGCAGCCCCGGAGGGCTGCCGCATTGGGAGGTCGGATGTCATTGCGCGCGCCATGTGGCAAACCTCGCCTCGAGCGCTTCGCCATTGTCGGCCCAGAACTCGGTGTTCAGACCGACCGCCGATGCCAGGTTGGCCTCCGTGGTCGGAAGATCCTTGGCCAGTTCCGGCTTGATGGTGCGGATCGCCTTCAGGTTGGTAACGCCATAGGCAATCGATTCAGGAAAGACCGACTGGGCAGCCTCGGAAGCGGCAAAGGCAATGAACTTCTCGGCATTCGCCTTGTTCGGCGAACCTTTGACGATGCCCCAATAGTCGATCCCGTAGACTTGGCCATTCCATATCAGGGCAAAGTTCTTGCCCGTGGCGTTGGCCGCCGACACCCGGCCGTTGAAGGTCGCCGTCGCCGCGACGTCACCGGCTGCCAGAAGCTCAAGCGATTCCGCCCCCGATGTCCACCAGATGATATCAGGCTTGATCTGGTCGAGCTTTGCAAAGGCCCTGTCCTGTCCGGGTTTGGTGGCAAGGACCTTGTAGACATCACCGGGTTGGACGCCGTCTGCGAGAAGCGCGATCTCCAGCGTCATCTTCGCAGTCTGGCGGAAGCCGCGTTTGCCCGGCCACGTCTTGGTATCCCAGAAATCAGCCCAGGTCGCCGGCCCGTTCGACAGCTTCGATTTGTCGTAGCTCGGCACCATCGACCAGACGAATGCGCCGACACCGCATTCGTTATAGGCTTCGGTAATGAAGTCCTCCTTCTTGCCGACCTTGCTCCAGTCGAGCGGCTCGAACAGTCCCTCGGCGCAGCCTGACAGCAACGTGTTCTGCTCGACCTGCATGACGTCCCAGGAGACGCCGCCGCTGGAGACCATGGCACGGACCTTGGCCATCTGGCCCGAGTAGGAATCTTCGGTCAGCGCGACACCCGATGCCTTCGCAAAGGGTTCGAAAAATGCCTTCCGCTCGGCATCCTGCAGGACGCCACCGGCGCCGACGACCGTCAGCTTGCCGGCGTCGGCCGCCCAGACCGTTGCCGCCACGAGGGTAGCGGCAACGGCGATGCCGCTGAATAGGTTTCGCTTCTTCATCTTGTGCCTCCTCCGTTTCTCGGCCTTATTGAGCGACCCAGCGATTGAAGCGCTGCTGGATTTCCTCCTCATGATCCACCCAGAACGGTGTGCTGAGCGCCAGAGCGCCGGCCATGTTCTGCTCGGCCGTCGGAAGCTGAGGCGCGATCTCTGCCGAGATATCCGCGGTCGCTTTCGCATTGGTCACGCCGTAGACGATCTTCTCGGCAAAGGCCTTTTGCGGCGCCGGGCTGGTCATGTAATTGACGAGGTCGAAGGCCTTTTCGGTGTTCCCGCCTTTCGGGATGGCCCAGAAGTCCATTGCGTAAAGCTGGTTCGTCCAGGACATCTTGAAGTTCTTGCCCTCATGATTGGCGGCAATGACGCGTCCGTTATAGGTGGACGTCATGACGACTTCGCCGGAGGCCAGCCATTCGGTCGGCTGCGCGCCGCTTTCCCACCACTGGATGTAGGGCTTGATCTCGTCGAGCTTGGCGAAGGCCCGGTCCTGCCCTTCCTTCGTGGCGAGCACCTTGTAGATCTCCTCCGGCTTGACGCCGTCGGCGAGCAGCCCGATTTCGAGCGTCATGCGCGCCTGCTTGCGAAGTCCCCGCTTGCCCGGCCATTTCTTCACGTCCCAGAAATCGGCCCACGAGGTCACGCCGGATGTCTTGTCGCCGTCATAGGCCAGGATCTCAGACCAGACGAAGGCACCCACGCCGCAATCGGACTTTGCCGGTGCGATGATGTCGGCGGCGTTGGGCAAGGTCTTCCAATCGAAGGGCTCGAGCAGGCCCTGGTCGCAGGCCAGGATCATTTCGTTCTCGTCCATCTGCACGACGTCCCAGGTCGTGGTGCCCGTTTCGACCATTGCCTTCACCTTGGCGATTCCGCCGGTGTAGGACTCTTCCAGAAGCTTGGCGCCGGCCTTCTTTTCGTAAGGCTTGAAGAGCGTTTCGCGCATCGCATCCTGCGTTGCTCCGCCGAAGCCCACGACCGTCAGGTCCCTGGCAAGCGCCGGAGTAGCAGCCGCGATGGAAGCGACCGTAGCCATCATTGCAATAAACCGAGTTCTCATTTTGGTTCCCCTTTTTTCGAGAGCAGGTTAGATTGTTAGGCAGCGACCGACCTCGCGAGGTCGGCCATCGTGGTGTCGATGAGTTCGAGCGTGTCGTTGAGCACGCTCTTGTCATGACTGAGAGAGAGGTAGAGACGCTTGAGCTGCAGCGGCTGGAAGATCTGACGGCCTGCGATCAGCGCGCGCCGGAAGCGCATGTCGAGCTCATTGTCGTTACGCAGCAGGTCGGCATAGTCCTTGAACTCGCCGTCGAAGAAATAGACGAGCCATACCGATCCGAAGCCGGCCGCCTGCGCCTTCAGACCATGACGGGCGATGATCCCGTCGATCTCCCCGCGCAGATAATCTCCAAGCTCGAAGAGGCGCTCGTAGACACCAGGCCTGGAGAGTTCCTGGACCGTCGCCTTCACGGCGGCCATCGAAGACGGAGTGCCGTTGAAGGTCCCGCCCATGAAGACGGCGCCCTCGCCGGTGCGTCCTACGCGCTCCATGATATCGCGCCGTCCAGCAACAAGGCCGATCGGGTAACCGCTCGTCGCCGCCTTGCCGAAGGTCGCAAGATCGGGCGTGATCCCGACGATCGACTGATAGCCGCCGAGCGCGTGACGGAAGCCGGTGATGACTTCGTCGAAGATCAGGATGACGCCGTTATCGGTCGCGATCCTTCTGAGATCGCGGAGGAACTGGTCGCGGCCGATGACCGCTCCCATGTTGTGGGCGATCGGTTCGACGATGATGGCGGCGACTTCGCCGGGATTGGCCTTGATGTAGTCCTCGACGGCCGTGGCATCGTTGTAGGGCAATATCTTCGTGTAGCGTGCCGCATCGAAAAGGATGCCGTCCGACATCGGATCGAAGGAACCGAGCATCTGGCGGCTGGACTGGCCGTTCATCGCCACATAGTCGTGCCAGCCGTGATATCCGCCCTGGAACTTGATGATCTGCTCTCGCCCGGTATAGGCGCGGGCAAGGCGGAGGGCGTGATAGGTTGCTTCCGATCCGCTGCTGCAGAAAGCCACCTGGTCGGCACAGGGGATCGCCTTGACGAGAAGTTCGGCGACCTCGACCTCCAGTTCGAGCACGCCGGCGCCGACAAGATCGAGATTTTCCCCGACTTCGTTGATCGCTGCGGCGATGGCAGGATGGCGATGGCCAAGGACATTGGCCCCGAATGCACAATGGTAGTCCGTATAGCGGGCGCCATCTGCGTCGTAGAGATAGGGCCCGGCGGCACGCGAAAAGGCAATCGGCGATCCCAAGCGACGGCTGGGGCTGAGCAGCCCACCCGGAATGACGGCTTCGGCGCGGCTGGCGATGGCTTCGTTCTTCGTGGTCACGGTCTGCCCCCTCAAATGGCGTCGAGGACGACGGCACGGATACCGTCAGCATCGAGCCGGTAGTGGCGATAGAGATGCGTGGGCGGCGCGATCAGGCTGTATTCGTCCCGGATGCCGTGGCGGACGAGACGCGCGCCCTTGCCCTTCTCCGCAAGCACTTCGGCGACAGCGCCACCGAGGCCACCCAGTATGTTATGTTCCTCGACAGTGAGGATGATCTTCGAGCGTGCGGACGCTTCGATGATCGCCTCCTCGTCGAGTGGCTTGATCGAGTGCATGTCAATGAGACCGACGGAATGCCCCGCAGCATTAAGCTCTTCCATCGCCTTCTTGGCACCGTGGACGGGATAGCCGGCCGCGATGATCGTGACGCCCTTGCCGATGCCGTGGACAACAGCTTTTCCGAGTTCGAAATCGACGCCGTTTTCGTAGACAACCGGATCGTGGCCGCGGTGAATGCGGAAGTAGATCGGCAGCGGGTAATCGACGGTCGCCTTGATTGCGGCGGCGAGCGCCGGGCCATCGGCCGTCGACACCACCGCAAGATTGGCAATGCTCCTCATGATCGCGATATCCTCGGTCGCGTGGTGCGAGGTCCCGTAGAAGCCGAGAGAAATGCCCGTGTGGTGGCCGATCAGGCGCAGCGGCAGCTTGCAGTAGGCGGCATCCATACGGATCTGCTCGCAGCAGAGCAGCGCCAGAAACGAGGCGAATGTTGCGACATAGGGAATGACGCCCGTGGTCGCCATCCCGGCCGCTGCCGAGACCATGTTCTGCTCGGAGATGCCGAACTGCACGAAGCGCTCGGGATATCGTTGTGCGAAAGCGACCAGACCGTTCGAATATTGCAGGTCGGCGGTCCCCGCCATCACGGAGTGACCGGCTTCGGCGAGCTCGATCAGAGCGGTCGACAGGGTCGGCAGCGACGGGGCGCGGCGATTGACCTCGCGGTACTGCCAGGAATCTTTCGAAATCAGCCGGTTCATTGCGCAATCACCGTGTTGAGGATCGTTTCACGGGCGGCGGCTTCGTCTTCCGCGCCGAGGTACCCAAGATGCCAACCGGGCTCGGTTTCCATGTAGTCGATACCCTTGCCCTTCAGCGTTTGGGCGATGATGCAGCAGGGCTTCGTGCGGGTCTTGTCGGCCTTGACCTCACGAAGAAGGGTGGTGAGGGCGTGGATGTCGTGCCCGTTGACGACATGGACCTCCCAGCCGAAGGCGCGCCATTTCTCGTCCAGCGGCTCGATGGCGATAATGTCGTCGACCTTGCCGTCCAGCTGATAGCCGTTGCGATCGACGATCGCGATGAGGTTCGAAAGGTCTTGGCTTGAAGCGCAGAGCGCTGCCTCCCAGACCTGCCCTTCCTGCATTTCGCCATCGCCGAGCAGAACGAATGCGGTGAAATTGCGCTTCTGGAAGCGTGCGCCAAGCAGCATGCCGATGCCGTTGGACAACGCGTGGCCGATCGAGCCGGAGCTGAAATCGATGCCCGGTACTTTCGTCATGTCGGGGTGGTCGCCGAGCGGGCTTCCGAGGCGCGTGTAGGTGTCTAGCCAAGCGGGATCGAAGAAGCCGAGGTCCGCAAGAATGGGGAACAGCCCAACGGCGGCGTGACCCTTGCCCATCAGGAAGCGGTCACGATCGGGCCAGGCCGGTTCACCCTTTCTGATCTGCATGACATCGTAATAGAGAGCCGCGAAAATCTCCGCACAGGAGAACACGGATGTGTAGTGACCGACCTTGGCGATCGAGATCAGCCTGATCGTCTCGAGCCGCACGAAACGCGCACGTTCGCGCAGGCGCTCCACCTGATTATCAGACAATGGGTCATTGTTGCGCGCCACCGTCTGATGGCCGCTTGAAGTATGTAACGCTGACAAGGATTTGCTCCCGCTTTCTCCAACTTATAAGTTATAAGATATACGGAAATGGCCGATGCGCAAGATGTTTTTGCGCCGGTACGTCAAGACACCACTGCATCAGGATACAGCTACAGATGTGCTGCCCACGGTGCCTTTGCACCCCGGTTAACGAGCGGGCGAGAGGGTTGTCATGCCCACCGGTAGTCGCGGGGATCGGCTTATTTGCCTAACGTTATTGTCTGTGATCCCCCTCGCTCCACCACCAGAAGCCAGCCAGCAGCGCTGGCAGTCCGTACCAAGCCCCGGTGAAAAGGACGACATCATGTCGCTTGCTGCGCAAATTTAAGAATCGTGTCACGACAGGGTCGACACCCGCTAGATGCTCGACGCCAAAACGCGATTGTAAACTGCAGCTTAAGCGCGGTTATTTAATGGGCTTTAGAATTAACGCCAGTTAACGCTCGATAACATGCCTCAAAAAGAGAAATGCTGCAGAGTTACTCAATGAAACAGGGGCTAAAGTTTTGACCGAGTATATTCTTGCATCAGATAGACCAACCAGGATGTGGGCCCATGATCGACCTACCACCGATCTTCCGCCCATAGTTGCTAAATTCGTTAGGGCGCTGGCACTGAAAACGCAAAGGCTCCGCTTTTCGAAGGGATTGATCACGCCCGTCCCGTGCCTTCGTGAGCCGGAAACGCGACAACAGCGAGGCCACCCGATTGCTCGACCCGTTGATCAAACTACTCCACCAACTCGGTCCCGACCGGCAAGTCACAGATCTGTTTTGTGCAATAGTCGTCGCCGACTATCGGAATAGGGTAACATTGGATGAAAAACCCGGCGCGCGAGAAAGAATGGGTTTCCTGGATGCGGTCCGCGAACGACGGCAACAGTCGAGACTACCACAAGCTGCTCACTGCTATCACCCCGCATCTGCGGGTCATTGTTCGGAGACGCTGTGATCAGTTCGGCACGCCAACGAACGAGGCCGAGGACGTGGTGCAGGAAGTACTGCTGGCTATACATCTCAAGCGAGGAACCTGGGATCCCGCCCGACCCGTTGGCCCCTGGGTTGCGGCGCTCGTGCGAAACAAGCTGGTCGACAGTCTGCGTCGACGAGGGCGAAGAATCGACATCCCATTGGAGGATGTCGAGGCGACGTTAGAGAGCGATGAGGGAAATGCGTCCGATCGAATGGATGTCACGCGGATACTGGCGACGCTCAGGGACCCGCAACGAACGATTGTTCAGTCGATTTCGATCGAGGGAGCGAGCGTGCGGGAAACGGCTCACCGCCTGAAGATGACCGAGGTTGCAGTCCGCGTATCGCTGCACCGGGCGCTAAATGCATTGACTGCAGTCTATTCGGAGCGTGTGTCATGACAAATGATGATCCCGGTTTCGCCCACCTGGTGGCCTAAGGGGCGATCTCGCCGCAATCGATCTCGCGCTGATCGAGAACCGCTGGCGTGTGCTCTCCGGGAACACCATTGCACTTTTTCAAAAACTAAAACGCACGCGTCTTGAACTTCGGCTCGACCCGCCATTACAAAGTCGAGAGTCCGGCCTGCTCAACAATCGCGTCCGCATCATTAAGAATCACGCGAAAAGATCGTGCTCGTTGAGGTCAGTCCTTCGCTTTGGCCGCCCGCAACCGCGGCATCAAACGGCGCGAGTGCCATACCAACGCCCAAACAAATGGTCGAGTGAGAGTTTGCCCGGACCCCATGCCATCAGCGATAAAGCCATGGCAGCCCAGGTGATATGGATCGGCCATCCGTCGGGTACGGTCAGTTCGACGATCAGCGTCATGAACAGCAGGCCTGTCGCGGCAAAGCGGGTGGCGAAGCCAACCACCAGCAGGACAGGAAAGGTGATTTCGGCAACGCCTGACAGAAAAGCCATGACTTCCGGTGCCGGATAGGGATAGGGACCACCCGGCAGATGCAGCATGAACTCGTCGGTAAAGAGCGTGATCGCCGTATCGTTGAGTTGCAGGAAGCCGTCCCATTTCAGGATGCCCGATTTCCAGAAGGGCACCGCGAGTGCGAGGCGAACGACGGCTTGCACGAGGATCGGTTGGGCAATCGCGCGGACGACGGTCTGTGCCACTTCGACAAGCGTGACGAGCGGCTGCAGGCGGTCCTTAATCGAAGGCTGTTGTGTGGTGGTCGATATCATCATGCGTCTCCAAGAGTGATGGCGGAAAACACGCCGGCTTCGATCAAGCCCGCGACATTGGCGGCGATGTCGAAAGAGGGGCTGGCCTCGATCGCCCTGGCTGCGGCCACACCAAGCGGGTCGCCGGATATCAATGCGACAAGAAACTCCGCGGCATCAGGCGAAAGATAGCACACGATGACCTCCATGCCGGGCCGGGTGATCAGCGCATCCTCAGGCTCGGTCGCCTTGATTGGATGAGGAGGATCCTCGCTGCGGTTCGCGGCAAAGATTGTCAGTGCCGGATAGTCCGAGCGGACGAATCTCGTTGCCGGATGCGGGACAAACACGAGGTCGCCAAGCCGGCAGGGCGGTACCGCCGCGAGCGCATCGGCGGCCAGGGGCTCGTGAGCGGCAACGGCGGCATCGCCTTCACCGATCAAGTCCTCGATCGCGACTTGGGCAATGCCTATGTGAACGGCTCCATGACCAAGCGCGATCAAATGTGCGGGGTGGCGGTACAGCGGTGCGTTAACTGAGAGCTCTCCGGGACCTAACGTCAGGACGTGGTCGGCGACGAACGCATTTTCAATCGAAATATGATGACTTCCGGTTCCACGCAATCCCATTACCCTCCACGTGTCTTCGATTGTGTATTTCGACGCAGGAAGAAGCATATGCTTGGTATCCGGATTTCTTTTACTGGGATCGGCGTCGCCATCCGTGAAGCCGGCGATTATCCAGCTTGCCGACGTGCAGCCACTAGCGTAGGGCCAGCGTCCACTTACCATCCATCCGCCTGGTACTCTCTTCCCGATGCCCTGAGGCTGAGCAGACCCGGCGATAATCTGATCAGGTCCCCTTTTGTAGATGGTGTAACGGGCGGAGCCCAGCCAGCCGAGTTTGAAGGTTTGGTGGTCGTCCCTCACAATGATGGTGTCGCGGAGTCAGGAGTGGCCTGCTCCATAGCATCACGGAGAGACGACCATGAAGCAGTATGCCGGCATCGACGTATCATTGGAATACTCGAGTGTGTGCGTGGTGGATGCGGATGGCCGCATCGTGCGGGAAGCGAAGGTCCTCAGCGAGCCCGATGCGCTGACCGCCTGGTTTGCCGAGCACGGCGTGGCCATGGAGCGGATCGGCCTTGAGGCTGGCCCCCTGTCGCAATGGCTTTATGCCGGGATGGCGAAGACGGGTCTGGCGGTCGAGCTGATCGAGACGCGGCACGTGCGTGCGGCCTTCAAGACGATGCCGGTGAAGACCGACAAGAAGGATGCGCGGGGCATTGCGCAGTTGATGCGGCTTGGTTGGTTCAGGCCGGTCCACTGCAAATCTCTTGCCGCCCAAGAGGTGCGCGCGCTGCTGACAGCCCGCAAACTGATCCAGGGGAAACTTCATGACATCGAGATGAGCATCCGCGGCATTCTACGCGGCTTCGGCCTTAAGGTGGGACCGACGACGCGACGCACCTATGCGGCACGGATCTGCGAACTGATCGAAGGTCATCCGACCTTGGAGGCGATTGCCGCGTCGCTGTTGAAAGCGCGCGAGGCGCTTGCGGACGAATTTGCCTGTTTCGAACGCAAGTTGCGTGTCATCGCCCGTCAGGACGACAAAGCCCGTCGGTTGATGACGACGCCGGGCGTCGGCGTCCTGGTGGCACTAACATTCGCGGCGGCCGTCGACGCGCCTGAGCGTTTCCGAACATCACGAGCGGTGGGGCCGCATTTCGGATTGACACCGAAGAAGTATCAATCGGGCGAGACCGACTACAGTGGTCGCATCTCGAAGATCGGCGATGTGGGTGTGCGAACCGCGCTCTACGAGGCGGCCAACGTCATCCTGACCCGGCCGGTCAAAGGCTCGGATCTTAAGACTTGGGCGCTGGCGGTCGCAAGACGGGCGGGACCCAGAAAGGCGCGCGTTGCACTGGCCCGCAAGCTGGCGGTGGTGTTGCACCGCATGCTCAGGGACGGAACCAACTTCCTTCCTCGCAAGGCAGCGCCAGCCATGGCCGGAGGAGGAAGGATGTAACAACACAGGCTTTCGGGCGGGCCATACCATCAGCCCCCCGGAGCAAGGTCCCTTCGCCGGGACGATGGATGGGTTAGGCCGCAGTGAGGTAAGCAGCCCCAGTGGACTGCGCGTTTCTAGATTGGCCAACCGGTCCTCAGCAGACCCCATAAAGCAGCGACCCCGCGTCGACTGCGGACAGAAGCAAGCACTCGGCGAGGGATTAGGCTCAAAAGGGATTGACTCGCTAAAGCCCGTTACAGAAGACCTCACTCAGGGCAGCTAGAGGCAATTTCGGAAGCACGAGACCAGCACCGCCGTTTACGGCTGCAATCCAACCGATAGATCCGTCTACGGCCGAGATTCTTTTAATCAGTTCCAACGCGATCGGAAAATCCAGCTCGAACCCGCCCATCTGTTTCGGCGCAAGCATGCGGAAAACGCCGATATCACTCAAGCATTCGACAACGCCCGCCGGAAGCTGCCGATCGACTTCTATCTGGCCCAGATAAGGAGCAAACTTTTTTCGAAGTTCATCAACGCTTGGTAGCTTTAGCAGGGTGCGGAAATAGCGCTAATTTTTCCGCCGATCCTCGATAGCTGGGGTGTAGACGGGCCGCGGTGCTACTCTTTCAGCGGCCTTGTCGGCCCATTTTGTCGTAATCCGCCCTCTCTCGGCGGATTACGGGCGCGATTATGCTGTTGTCAGCAGCTTTGGCAGCCTTACCAGGTTATAAGCGGTGGCTGTCAGGATGAACATCCAGCCGACGCGATCCTTTCCACGATGGCGGGTCTTGCGCATTCCGCCGCTGGTCTTGGCCCAGCCGAACACTTCTTCGATGCGCTTGTGAATGCGCTGACTGACACCGTAGCCGGGATGATGGGTGGTCCGACCGTCTATGGCCGAGCGTCGGTTCGTCGTGTTCTGGGCGACGTGTGGTGTCACCTTGATGTCCCGCAAGGCGGCAACGAAGTCGGCTGTATCGTAGGCTTTGTCTGCAGCCAATGTGATGCGATGACGACCATCCATGCGGCCCACCATATCCAATGCTGCCTCGCGCTCGGCGGGGCCGGTCGCATGGGTCAGCGTGGCGTCGACAACCAAGCCGTTGCGGTTTTCCATGGTGACGTGGCCCATATGGCAAAGCCTGGCCGCCTGACCACGGGCCTTCTTATAAAGCCTGGCGTCCGGGTCGGTGGTCGATGCGTGGGTTGCGTTGCTGCGCTTCTCGCCGTGGAAATCGCGCTCGGAGTTGCGGCCTTTGGCTTCTGGCTGCTGTTTCCCTTCAGCGCCAGAGCCGCTGCCGTCGGCGTCGCCACCATCTGTGTCGTCCTTAGGCTTGAAGCTCTTCATGCTAGCCCAGGCTTCGATCAAGGTGCCGTCCACCGAGAAGTGCTCGTCCGACAGCAGCGCTTTCACCCTCGGCTGGCCCAGCAAGGCCGCCAGGAACTTGGCGGCGATGTCGCCCGCCAAGAGGCGCTCACGGTTCTTGGTAAACACCGTGACGTCCCAGATCGGCGCGTCCATCGACAAGCCGACGAACCATCGAAACAGTAGATTGTAGTCCATCTGCTCCATCAGCTGACGCTCCGAGCGGATCGTGTAGAAGGCCTGCAACAACAGGGCGCGCAGCAGCTTCTCCGGCGGAATTGACGGACGGCCGATCGATGAATACATCGTCTCGAAATCCGGCGACAGAACTTCCAGTGCCTCGTCTACAATGGCTCGGATTGCCCGCAGCGGGTGGCTGCTTGGAACGCGGGCTTCGCAGCTCACATAAGAAAACAGTCCCCCCGTCTGGGGATCATTGCCGCGCATGTCATGCTCCTGCCGACCAATCACTCAGCATTGGAATCACGGCAGCACGCTCGCAGCAAGCGCCTTTTTCCGCAGCCTTCTCTATTCGGCGTGTTGAGGTCAAGCACTTCGAGTTCTTTTTTCTGCCGTAGCGTTCAGTCTTTCGCGGTCCACGCTTCTCTCCGGGATCGGCCCATCGGCCCTCCCACCATAGGATTAGAAGAACAAGGCGGTTCAATCTGTTAAGCGCTCTTCCTGCGATATGCTGCAGTTGAAGCAAGGCTGCGGCCGAACTCACCTTGTCCACCGTCCGCGAAGGACATCTTTCCACCGGCTGGCAGAACTTTATTGTCTCCCGTTGTTTCCGATCATGCGGCTTTCGCCACGTCGTTGTCGCGGGTCCACCGGAACTCGGTGCCATCGCCCCACATCCGATGCATGATCACCGCAAGTCTCCGAGCAAGAGCGACAATGGCCTTTCGAAGACCGAGGCAGCGCCTCTTCATCAAACCTGTGATGTCGAGGCAGGGACTCAAGCCGAATATCCTATCTGTTAGAGCCTGACCGAAAAAGAGTTGAGTGATTTCAGTAGGATGTGATTCCGTCGGATTTGTTCAAGATTCGAAGGAGTTCACGATGGCCTGGACCGAAACCACTCGGCGGCAATATGTTCGTA
>NZ_QOVX01000027.1:0-54911 GCF_008365395.1 Neorhizobium sp. P12A
GGTCAGATCAACCGCTTGAAGACGATTAAGCGCGCAATGTACGGCAGAGCGGGTCCAGAGCTTCTCAGAGCGCGGATGATGCCAATCAAATTGGCCAATCTCCACACAAAGTGAGGCAGATCCGATCGTTGATTTCCTCATATTCGCCACCTCGGGTCATGATCGACCACGCGATGCGAGCCATCTTGTTGGCAAGTGCGACGGCTGCGACCTTTGGCGGCCGACGTCTCAACAAGCCACCGATCCATCCTGTGCCACTACCTCCGTCGCGACGAATGTAGCGTAAAACAGAGGTTGCGCCGAGCACCAATAATTGCCGGATATATGGATTTCCTTGCTTGCTGATGTGGCCGAGCCGCGCCTTGCCTCCGGAGGAGTTCTGCCGCGGTACTAAGCCGAGCCAAGCGGCAAAATGTCTCCCTGACTTGAAAGCCTGCGGATCGGGAACAATCGACGACAGGGCCGACGCTGTGACAAACCCCACTCCAGGTATGGTTTCCAGTCGGTTCGATAGGTCATTTTTGTAATGCCAGGAGATTAGCTTCTTTTCGATTGCCTGAAGACGTTGCGCCAGGTCGCAAACTAACTTCGCCAGCGCCTCAAGGACGAACCGGGCAAGCTCCGGGAGATCTGATCGCTCACCTTGAGCAAGCTCGCGGACAACGCGTGCCATCTGAGCAATTCCGACACCAATCGAAAAGCCAAGCTCGGCAAGATGGGCACGGATGGAGTGCAGAAGCATCGTGCGTTGCTTGATGAGCAGAGCTCTTGAACGGTGCAACATCGCCGCTGACTGCTGCTCTACGGACTTCACCGGCACGAAACGCATTGTCGGTCGCGTCACTGCTTCACAGATCGCCTCAGCGTCCGCGGCGTCATTTTTCTGCCTTTTGACGTAAGGCTTCACATAGGCTGGCGGCATCAGCCGCACGTCATGCCCGAGAGCAGAAAGCTCGCGTGCCCAATAATGAGCGGTTCCGCAAGCCTCGATGCCGATGATGCAGGGTGGTACCTGCGCAAAGAATTTCAGCATCTGTTGGCGTCGCAACTGTCGCCGTACCACTACATTGCCGCCGTGATCAATCGCATGAACCTGAAACACCGATTTCGCTATATCGATGCCAACGGTAGAGATCTCTTCCATTTGAACGCTCCCGGTTTGTCCATCCTAACCGATGCCATCTTAGCACCCGCGGAGCGGGAGCCTTCCATCCCATCGATTTCGGACTGCTCTTGTTCTGGCCCCATTTATCCCGAGACCTCTGTTTTTAGATGCGGTGGGGCTTACCAACGTCGGATTGGGGGCAATCCGGCAGAAGGCCGTTGCCAGTTTGATGAGCTCTGGCAACGGTCTTCTTTTGGTCAGGCGCGGGTGAGCGACCGCGAGCTTACGTCAAGCGGAAGAGAGCTCTCCGCTTGTGAACCGGCATGGGGTCCCGATGCCGATCGGAACGATAAACGATGTTTTCGTTGGACGACCGGGGTCACTGCGCAACGCCTATTTACAGCCTCTTTTGATGATTTGCCGACTGAAATCCGTTCGCCATCGACAGGGCGATGTCGTTAAACTTGGGTCAGCCCGCCATCGACACACAGATCAACGCCCGTGATAAAGCTGGAGTCCTCGGACGCCAGGAAGAGAGCCGCTGTCGCAATCTCCCGAGGGCGCCCGAAACGCCCCAACGGCACCATCGCGGCCATGGCATCTTTCCATTCCTGCGGTGCCGGCTGGGTGAATGGTGTATCGATCGGACCAGGACTGATCACATTGACCCGAATGTTGCGGTCCTTCAGCTCCATCGTCCACCCGCGCGCGAAGGCACGCACGGCAGCTTTGCTGGCACTGTAGACGCTTGCCCCGGGCATGCCCTTCAAGTGAGCGATGGAGCTGTTCAGGATGATCGACCCGCCATCGCGGAAGAGCGGAAGCGCTTTCTGAACAGCGAACAGCGCTGCCTTCACATTGATGTTGAAGGTGTGATCGAACACCTCAGGTGTTACGGTGGTTACGAACTCGCCCATATGGCCCGCACCTGCACTGACAAAAAGCACATCGATGTGGCCCTTTTCGGTCCGGACCGTTTCAAACAACCGATCAAGATCGTCCATGTTGCCGACGTCACCCTGGACGCCCCTGACGTTTTTTCCGATGTCGGCGACGGCAACATCGATAACGTCCTGACGCCGCCCGGTGACGAATACATAGGCGTCTTCCTCGACAAACACCTTGGCAGTTTCCAGGGCCATACCAGTCGTACCGCCGAGGATCACCGCCACTTTTCCACTAATGTTCCAGGGCTCCCCTCGCTGTTCGCGCGCTACCCGGATCTCACGATCGACCTTGAAGTGTCTGAGCGTTATGTAAGTTTAGTCGAGGATGGCGTCGACGTTGCAATACGCCTCGGGCACCTTTCGGATTCAAGCCTGGTGGCGCGTCAGATGGGCTGCGTGGAAGCGGTTGTGGTGGCGACGCCAGCCTATCTTGATCTGCACGGGATACCGATGACACTCGCAGACCTAGAGCGGCACAACTGTCTTCCGTTCATGTTCCAGGGCAGTTCAAAAACGTGGAAGTTTCGCAACTCCGAAGGCGAAATCGCCATCATGCCTTCGGCAAAGCTGCGTACGAACGATGCCGTGGGCGTAATGGCGGCAGTACGCGCCGGGCTTGGTCTCGCCCAGGGGCCGAGCTGGATGTTCGCCGAGGAAATTGCGGCAGGAAGGCTTGTTCGGGTGCTCACCGCGCGCCAGTCGTGCCATCGCACGCGGTGTGCCAAACAGTAAGTTGGTCGAGTTCGAGCACTCGGGGCATTTTTTATTCTCGGAGGAACCTGAGAGATTCCACCGCGAGGTCGAGGTTTTTCTGGCGAGTAGTGTGGTACCGAGCTTGTAATTACGGATTGTAACTTGTCAGCGGTCTGCCGAGCTGGAGCAGCGGCAAGCGGTAACCCGGTTCTCACAAAAGGATCGGTCGCTCGCCAAATACTAGCCGCCCACCCAGGCGGCTATATTTTTTTTAGGATCTCCATCTTGTGGAAATCGCGCAATCCGTTCGCGTTTATCTCCCTAGACTGGTCGAAGAGCAACCTGGAGCCCCACTTCTCTCCAGTTTTGAGCAGACCGTAGAGGTGATAAGTGTCGGGTACTACCCGTCGAGCGGCGGGGTGAGACCTGCAATCATGTTTCGCACGCTCTTGTGCCCGTCCGGTTACTTGCTGTAGCAGCAATGTCCCTGAGCGAGGTCCGACGTCCAATCGCGAAACACGTTCCACCCCCCACCAAAAGCCACGGCGCTGACGAAGGAAAGCCGCCGTGCCACATCGCGCCGGCTTAAACCGCGAACATTTTTATGCTTTGTGCGAACCTTACATCGTAGCAGGAATGTATGGAAGCAAGACATAGTTTTCGTGTCCTTCTCCGAGGTGCACAGTCGTTGTACCGCCAAACACTTCGAGGGGCCGATCACTTTCATCATCATGAAGAAACGGGCCGCATCCGGTGAACTCGTTCTTCATGTTTGACAAACGCCCTCCGCTGCCACCCGGATATACATAATCCCTGCCCCGTACGCTGAGCGCGAGCCGATAGCCTTTGGGAACAACGATACAGGTCGGCCATATCTCGATGTCGAGTTGATAGATCTGACCTGGCTCTAGTGGCTGCTTTTCATCGTGAGTGTGCCACGGTCTGTAAGGAAGGCTTTTCTTCGGATCGAGCTTACGATGGGACGCTCTAAGCCAACCTTGCGCGATGGGCGTATGCGGATCGAGCGCACCTTGGAACGTTACTTCCTTCATATCGGGTGCGAACACACGCACGATCAGGAATAGGTCAGCGTCCACGGTAGAAGACGAGATCGCCAATCGAGCCCCGATGGGACCTGTGATTTCCGTCTCGGTCTCTGTTGGTTCGGTCAGGAAGGTCAAGCCATCGCCCATCGCATCGAATGACAATTGCTTTTCGACGGCTGATTTGGTCGGCTTAAGTCCGCTCAGGTCAGAGAGATGCAGCTTCTCCCACGACGTCCTCGCCAGAGGCCACTCATTTTCGTAACGCTCAACGAAGCGTTCGCCGGGATGCCGGACCAGCAGTTGAACCCTAGGACGCTCATCCCAGCCATTTTCATGGCCCTTCAGGAAGTGATCAAAGAACTGCTTCTGTATGAAGACCCCACGGTCCGTATAGAAGGGGGCCCAATGAGATCCACCGTGGACCTCCAACCATTTTTGTTCAGAGGCAGCGGCGAGGAACCCTTCGAAATTACCCCGGGCGTGAAGGCCTGCTCCGCCCCAGTTGCCAGCGGATAGAACCGGCACCTTTATTCGATCGGGTTTTGCCGAGCGTTCGAGGTAATAGTCCGTCAGCATCTCACGCGCGAGCATTTCTTCGTGCATGTTCTCCCGGTTTGCGAGCAACTCGTCGTCACTCAGTGTCTCCGGTCCGCAGACCAGCTCCCCCGTGACTCTGCTCCGCCGGCCTCGGTCGCCCACCCCGTGCTGCACCGTCTTGACCTGCATATCCTGCCAATGCTTTCGGAAGGTGCAAAGAATACCTCCATGGCGATTGCCATCGCGGTAATTGTCGTGCCACCCTTCCCAGACGCAGATTGCAGCCAAGTGCGGCGGCTGCGTTCCCGCGGCGCGCCACTGGTTAGCACCGTAGTAGGAAATTCCGTTCAGGCCAACCTTGCCGTTTGACCACGCTTGGCTGCCCGCCCACTCGATGCACTGATAGTAGTCCTGCTGCTCGCGATCATTGTTGTGGCAAAGGTAACCTGGAGAACGTCCCGCACCACGAGAGTCGACCCGGACTACGACATAGCCATCCGGCACCCATTTTTCTGGATCGACCACCTCCCAATTGGCATATTTGTTGGAGGTGTTGCTGACAGCGTCAGGATCTTCGGAGCACATTCGGTCCCAGGCGGTTTTGTAGCCGTCCTCAAAATGCAGTCCTTTGCCATACGGGCCATAGGTCATGATGACGGGGTAGGACCCCTCGCCTATCGGGCGAAAAACGTCCGCTCTGAGCACCACCCCATCGTCCATTGCGATCGGCTGATCCCAAATGATTTGCATACTATCTTTGATTTCGGCGACTTCTTGGGCCATTGCTATTCTTCCTCCAGGTTGGATATCCGCTGCCGTTCTTATTTGATTGCCTGCGGATTGATCGGCGAGCCGGCGCCCCCCGGGAGGTGGAGAGGCGGTGCGGAGAAGAAAAACTCATAGATCTTGTCTTCCGCGCAGTCCTGTGCGAGCTCCTTCAAATAGAATATCTCACCCATCGAGATCCCAATTGCCGGGATCACGACCCAGTGCCACGGTTGGTTTGCATCGTTGGTTTCGTTAGGACGAACCTCGCAGCCCCAGGTGTCGGAGCAGATAGCGGCGACATCCTTCTCTTTTAGCCAGTAACATGTCTCGAAACCGAAGCCCGGGGCAGATCCGCCAGCGTAGCCGGTCCAATCACCCTTTGCCAGGCAACGTTCCTGATGGCCGGTTCGTACAATGACGAAATCGCCCTTCCTTATTTCGACTCCCTGCGACGCTGCACATCCATCCAGGTCGTCGCGCGATATTGCATACCCGTCATCGAGGGAATCAACCTGCTTGTAGCGGGCTACATCTAACAGAACGCCCCGGCCGACCATTTTGTCTCGAACGTGTTCGATACCATTCTTCTTGGCGCCCTTGACGTCGACCAAACTTGCATCAAAGCCGTTGTACATCTTGTCGCCCATAAAGATGTGGCACAGTGCATCCCACTGCGTCGACGCCTGGCACGGCATGTTGATGGCATCGTCAGCATACCTTAGATATGGTGCAGGCTCATCTTGATTGCCGAGCACCGCGTCACTACCGGTGGCAAGCATCGTGTGGATCGGGTTCCATCGGCCACCAAAGAGGCCTGACTGAATTGGCTCCTTCAGGGAGAGTCCCAGCGCAAAAACCTTGCCTTTGCGCACCAACCGCGCCGCATCGACGATATTCGCCGGAGTGATATTGTTCAGGGTGCCGATCTGATCGTCCTCCCCCCAACGCCCCCAGTTCGACAATTCCCGAGATGCCGTTTGAATTGCAGTCAGATCAACCTTCATCGTTTCCTCCACTAGGTTGGTTATCGATTGATAACTTAGTGAACGAAGACTGATCAGTCAATACGGTTTGTCAAAACGCCGATTTCCCCTTGAAACAACCCTTAGTTTGCGGTTAGGTTATCAAAAAATACCTTCTTTCTGATTTCTGCGAAAAAACTCAATCTTTGTGTTATGTTACGACCTCATCGCTTGGTTATCGGCACAATAAAGTCGACAGAAATCTGCAAAGCCGGAGGAACAATGCCTGCGACATCAAAAAAGGGCAGACGTGATGAAATCTAAAAGTAAGGTGCAATCCTCAATGGGTCTCGGAAAGAAAGCTGAAGTATTGAAGGTTGATGTCGTTTCGAAGACCCGATCGAAGCCGGTTCGCTCATCAGAACGCCTCCCGTTCGAACAGCGTCGCGAGATGATCTTGAAAAAAGCCGTCGATGTTTTTGCTGAACGTGGGTTCGACGCAACGACGCGTGACTTGGCGCGTCATCTTGGGACCACCCAGCCTTTGATGTACAAATATTTCAAGACCAAGGACGATCTGATTGAGGAAGTTTACAAGCGGGTCTTTTTAGATGTCTGGGATACCGCGTGGGATGAGATTTTGGTCGACCGCAGCCGGCCGATAACGGAGCGGCTTATCCGATTCTACAGGAGCTACACCGACGTCATTATGAACCGCGGCTGGATGCGGATCTATCTTTTCGCCGGTCTGAAAAACGTAGGGATCACAAGCTCATACATCCGCTTGGTGGAAGAGCGCGTCATTCGACGGATTGCAATGGAAATCTGTGCTGCCCACGGCATTCAGATTTCAAAATCCAGCGAGGCGCGTTACATGGAGATAGCTTGGAGCCTACAAGGAAGCATCTTTTACTACGGTGTCAGGAAGTACGCCTACGAATTGGACCCGAGTGTTCCAAGAAGCGTCGTCATTGATGACGTCGTGAATATATTCGTAGCTTCGTGGCCGAAGGAAAACGAAAATTCGAGAGCGTGAGACAGGCGTCATAGATCAGTTGGCTCGCTGCTCCGAGATCCGGCGGACATGAACCGCGCTAAAGTTACTGCAGCGTTCAACATGTGTTCGCGCATCACTCGAGCCGCTTCATCTCCGTCGCCCCGCATGATCGCTCTCAGGATCTCAGCATGCTCTGAATGCGACTTTTCCAGGCGGTCTTCATGTCTGAGTTGGGTTCGTCTGAACGGCATGAGCCGTGATCTCAAGCGCAGAAGCTCTTCAAAAAGAAAGGCGTTGTGTGCGGAGCTGTAGAGCTGCTCGTGAAAGCGAAGATTCGACTCATCGTAGAGGTCAAGGTCCTTGTTTGTAACGGCAATCGCGGCTGCATCATGGATCTCACACAGAAGGGCCCGCTCATCTCCTGTGATGCGATGTGTTGCCAACCTTACGCACATTGCCTCCATCTCAGCTGTTACCTCGAACATCTCCATGAGTTTTGGAAGCGTCAACGGAAGGACAATTGCTCCCTTTCGCGGTCGAATTTCGATGAGACCGCTGCTTTCTAGCTGTTTAAGGGCCTCTCGAACCGGCGTGCGAGAGGCTGAGAACTGTATGGCCAGATTGTTTTCATCAAGCACGGTCCCGGGAGCGATATTGCCTGTTGATATGTCGTCCATGAGCGAAACACGGATACGTTGACTTAAGGATCGAATGTCCTCGCTTCCCTGCATGACAGCCCTTTCCGTGCGTGAAGTCACGTGTGTGACGTTGAACTCACACTTGATACAGACGTCGACTGACAAAGCCTAGATACTATCAGCGGCGATGCTGCGCGGGCCGACGAACATAATTTGATTGCCGCAATTCAATGCTCTCAATTTCGACTCGACCGGGTATGATGCCCCCTTTCTTTCGCCCGCTACCTCATCCGTGCTTGGGTAGATGATCGGCGATGTGCGCTGCTACCTCATCAGCCGACGCCCGCCCATCGATTTGGATCAACAGTCCGCGGCTTGCATAAAACTCGGATAATGGCTTCGTCTCGATAGCGAACGTTTGGAGCCTTTCGCGAAGGATCGCCGTATTGTCGTCTTTCCGCGCCTGCGCGCCTGCACTCCCGGCTTCCGTTGCCCGTGCCTGAATGCGATCGAATAACTCTGCTTCGTCAACCGAAAGCTCGATCACCGCCGTAAGACCGTCCGACCCCAGACGCTGTTCGAGCGTGTTCGCTTGGGCAACAGTACGAGGATAGCCGTCCAGAATAAAGCCGTTCACCGTGTCCGACTGGGCGAGCCTGCCGGCGACGACTGACGATATCGTCTCGTCGTCGATCAACTTGCCGGCACCCATCTTGTCTTCAACCAGTCGACCGAGCTCACTCCCCGCTTTCACCTCAGAGCGCAGAATGTCGCCGGTGGAAAGATGCGGGACGTGGTAGCGCGCAGCAAGCCGCTTGGCTTGTGTTCCCTTGCCCGCCCCGGGAGGACCTAAAAGCACCAATTTCATTTCATACCGTTCCATATTTCGTTCATTCGGCATTCGCCCTGTTCTGCCTGTTGGCGATGAGATCGTCGACGACGGCTGGATCGGCCAGCGTCGACGTGTCGCCGAGCGCGCCGAAATCGTCTTCGGCGATCTTGCGCAGGATACGGCGCATGATCTTGCCCGACCGGGTCTTCGGCAGGCCCGGAGCGAACTGGATCTTGTCCGGCGCCGCAATCGGACCGATCTCGGTGCGGACATGCTTCACCAGGTCCTGCCGCAGCGCATCCGTTCCCTCATGGCCAGCCATAAGGGTGACATAGCAATAGATGCCCTGACCCTTGATCGCGTGTGGATAGCCGACGACGGCAGCTTCCGACACCAGATTGTGCGAGACCAGCGCCGATTCGACTTCCGCCGTGCCGAGACGATGGCCGGAGACGTTGAGAACGTCGTCGACGCGGCCGGTGATCCAGTAATAGCCATCCTCGTCGCGACGGCAGCCGTCGCCGGTGAAGTACTTCCCCTTGTAGGTGGAGAAATAGGTCTGGATGAAACGCTCATGGTCGCCATAGACCGTGCGCATCTGGCCCGGCCAGCTGTCGGCGATGCAAAGATTGCCGTCGGCGGCACCTTCGAGAACGTTGCCCTCATTGTCGACCAACTGAGGCTGGACGCCGAAGAAGGGCAAGGTGGCCGAGCCCGGCTTCAGGTCCGTGGCGCCTGGCAGCGGCGTGATCATGTGACCGCCGGTTTCAGTCTGCCACCAGGTATCGACGATCGGGCAGCGCCCGTCACCGACGACGTGATAATACCATTCCCAGGCTTCCGGATTGATCGGTTCGCCGACCGTGCCGAGCAGGCGCAGGCTGGAACGGGAAGAGCGCTTCACGAAATGATCGCCGGCGCCCATCAGCGAGCGGATCGCGGTCGGGGCGGTATAAAAGATATTGACCTGGTGCTTGTCGATGATTTCCCAGAACCGACCCTGATCCGGGAAATTCGGCACGCCTTCGAACATCAGCGACGTCGCGCCGTTCGCAAGCGGTCCGTAGACGATGTAGGAGTGGCCGGTGACCCAGCCGACATCGGCGGTGCACCAGTAGATATCGCCGGGATGATAGTCGAACGTGTATTCGTGCGTCATTGCCGCGTAGACGAGATAGCCACCCGTCGTGTGCAATACGCCCTTCGGCTTGCCGGTAGAGCCTGAGGTGTAGAGGATGAACAGCGGATCTTCCGCCTTCATCTTCACCGGCGGGCATTCCGCCTTCACGCTGGCGGTCTCCTGATGATACCAGAGGTCGCGGCCCGGCGCCCAGCCGGTCTTGCCGCCGGTGCGGCGCACGACCAGAACCTTCTCGACGGTGACATATTGCTTGGCGGCGATGTGGATTGCCGTGTCGGTATTTTCCTTGAGCGGGATCGGCTTGCCGCCGCGCACGCCCTCGTCGCAGGTAATCACGAAGGTCGACTGACAATCGACGATGCGGCCAGCGAGCGCTTCTGGCGAAAAGCCGCCGAAGACGACGGAATGCACCGCGCCGATGCGGGCGCAAGCAAGCATCGCATAGGCCGCTTCCGGGATCATCGGCATGTAGATGGTAACACGATCGCCCTTCTTGACGCCGTGCTTCATCAACACATTCGCCAGCCGGCAGACGTGTTCGTACAGCTCGTTATAGGTGATCTTCTTGTCGCTATAGGGATTGTCGCCTTCCCAGATGATCGCAACCTGCTCGCCGTGCCCGGCCACATGACGGTCGATGCAGTTATAGGAGACGTTGGTTTCCCCGTCCTCGAACCACTTGATCGAGACATCGCCGACGAAGGAGGTTTTTTTGACCTTAGTGTAGGGCTTGAACCAGTCGATGCGCTTGCCATGCTTGCCCCAGAACTTGTCGGGATGTTCGACGCTCTCCTGATACCACGTCTCGTATGTGACCTGATCAATCAGGGCTGCTCTGCGGGACCGCATTCCCTCGGTGTTCGGATATTTCTGCAAACTCACCTCCCCTTTGTTAGCCGCTGAATAGCACGTGTGTATATTTTATGGCAATATATACATATTTATAAATTCTGTATTGCCGTTATTTCATGTAACTGTATACTTTAAGGATCACATCGGGGATGGCACATGTGGAACGAGCTGAGCAGGAACAAGCGTGATCGACTGGGGCGAGGAGCGAGATTCGCTTCAGGAAAGATGGTAGCTTCTTGGGATGCGACAGCTCTCATGCAGGCGGTAATCGAGCCTGGCGATCGTCTTTGCCTGGAAGGAAACAATCAAAAACAGGCTGACTTTCTCGCCGCGGCGCTTAGCAAAGTCGATCCCGCCTTAGTCCACGGGTTACACATAGTGCAATCCGTGCTGGCTTTACCCGAGCACCTCGACATTTTTGAAACCGGCATCGCTTCTCGGCTGGATTTCTCCTTCGCCGGCCCGCAGGCAACGCGGTTAGCGCGATTGATACGAAGCGGAAATCTTCAAGTCGGTGCGATCCACACCTATCTCGAACTCTTTGGCCGTTACTTCGTAGATCTGACCCCGAGGGTCGCACTGATCTGCGCTCAGGCTGCTGACAGAGATGGCAACCTTTACACCGGTGGAAACACGGAAGACACACCGGTCATTGTCGAGGCAACAACGTTTCGACAAGGAGTGGTTATCGCGCAAGTGAATGAAGTGGTCGACGTTCTTCCGCGGGTAGACATTCCTGCTGATTGGATTGACTACGTGGTCCCGAGTCCTAAGCCTCACTACATCGAACCTCTGTTCACGCGCGACCCGGCGCTCATTTCCGAGATCCAGGTCCTGATGGCGATGATGGCGATAAAGGGGATTTACCAAGAGTATGAGGTAAAAAGCCTCAATCATGGCATCGGTTTTGACACCGCAGCGATCGAGCTTCTCTTACCAACTTACGCCGACAGCTTAGGGCTCAAGGGGAAGATCGCAACGCATTGGGCACTGAACCCCCATCCGACGCTCATACCCGCCATCGAAGCTGGCTTCATCCAAAGCGTGCACTCCTTTGGGTCCGAGCTCGGAATGGAAGACTACATCCGCGCGCGTCCTGATGTTTTCTTCACGGGTCCGGACGGCTCGATGCGGTCCAACCGCGCACTCAGCCAGACGGCCGGCCTATATGGCTGCGATCTATTTATCGGCTCCACACTGCAGATTGATCTTGCGGGCAATAGCTCCACGGCCACCCTCGATCGGGTTTCGGGTTTCGGTGGCGCTCCAAACATGGGATCGGACGCCCGCGGGAGGCGGCATGCGTCTCCCGCGTGGTTGAAGGCGGGCCGCGAGGCGACCACGGGTCTCATGCCGCGCGGACGAAAACTGGTAGTCCAGATCGTCGAGTCCTTCCGGGAACATATGGTGCCGGCATTTGTCGAGACACTCGATGCCTGGGAATTG
The DNA here is from genome assembly GCF_008365395.1 of Neorhizobium sp. P12A. Taxonomy (NCBI): domain Bacteria; kingdom Pseudomonadati; phylum Pseudomonadota; class Alphaproteobacteria; order Hyphomicrobiales; family Rhizobiaceae; genus Neorhizobium; species Neorhizobium sp. P12A. The sequence goes on from NZ_QOVX01000027.1 coordinate 11,965, forward strand.
GCGGAGAGTGCCGGTCTGGAGCTCCCCCCGGTGATGATCTACGGCGACGATGTCACACATATTCTCACCGAGGAAGGTATTGCCAACCTGCTGCTTTGCCGAACACCAGAGGAACGTGAACAAGCGATCCGGGGTGTCGCCGGCTATACGCCGGTTGGGCTGTCACGCGACAAGCGGATGGTCGAAAATCTAAGGGATCGAGGCGTTATCCGCCGTCCGACCGATCTGGGCATTGATGTGTCTCTTGCAACGCGCGATTTGTTGGCAGCGCGATCGATGAAAGACATCGTCCGTGCGTCTCACGGGCTTTATCGGCCGCCTGCGCGTTTTAGAAACTGGTGAGGTTGAGATGGAGAAGCTGTTGTTTGACTTCACTGCCACGAAGCAATTCGCCGCAGGTTCGAAGTCCGTCCTGTGCGGCGTCGTGAGTTCCGGAAACCTTGAAATCATGGTGGAAGCCGCGGATCTGGGAGGAGCTTGCCGTGTCGAGATTGAAACCTCGGCGTCTGGATTCGCCAAAATATGGGAGGCCGTCCTCACCGACGTGTTCGACCGTTGGAAGATCGGCGATGTATTAGTTTCGATTAATGACGCTGGTGCGACGCCGGCCGTGGTCGCGCTGCGGCTTGACCAGGCGCTGACCGCATATAGCCGAGATCGAAAGTAGGGGCAAAGAGATGAAGACGAGCTGGTATGAAGCGACGGCCCGCGAGAGGATAGCGGGCCTATTGGATCCGGGAAGTTTCATTGAAATTCTCCCGCCTCAAAGCCGTTTAAGAAGTCCGCATCTGGAACCTCTTGGCTCGCCTGCCGCCTTCGATGATGGGGTGACCGTCGGCAAAGGTATGCTCGACGGCAGATCTATTCTGCTCGCGGCACAAGAAGGCGGCTTCATGGGTGGAGCAGTTGGAGAGGTCCACGGAGCAAAAATCACCGGCTTGCTTGAGCGCGCATTAGACGAACGGCCGGACGGCGTCCTTCTGTTGCTGGAATCTGGAGGGGTGCGACTTCATGAAGCGAATGCCGGCTTGATAGCCGTGTCTGAAATCATGCGGGCTATGCTTAATCTGCGAGCCGCGGCCCTACCCGTTATCGTCTTGGATGGTGGCCGTTACGGTGTTTTCGGCGGAATGGGAATCGCCGCTCGTCTCGCTTCCTACATCGTCATGTCTGAGGAAGGTCGGCTTGGGTTGTCTGGGCCAGAGGTCATCGAGGCAACCGTTGGCGTTGAGGAATTCGACGCCTCAGATCGGCCACTCGTGTGGCGAACCGTAGGTGGCAAGCACCGCTATCTCATAGGCGAGGCATCGGCGCTCGTGTCAGACGAAATTGCTGCCTTTCGTCAGCAAGCGATTTACGGATTGAGCAGTGGCTCCGTCCTTAATCTTGATGAAGTCGAGACGGAACAGATGCGTTTGAAGGACCGCCTTGCCCGATTCGAGGCGTCGCATGACGCATTAGACATGTGGGCAGCACTCGGCGTTCCAAACCCGGACGCCATTCCGCTTCTTGATGTCAAGGAGTTTCATGAGACCGCGGATTCGTTGAGGATTGTGTCGTGATCGTTAAAGATCTTGCTGATCGCCTATTCCCCGATGGTCACTCCATCACTTTCGAAAATGAGTTTTTCTACGGCGTTGGGTGCCTGCAAGAAAAGCGAATCAACATCATAGGCACTCGCGAGCGTGCGCTTATCGGTGTTGATTTAGCTTTGCGGATCGCGAGTCAGATTGTCATGGTAATGAGAGACCATCCCGGATCGACAATTCTGCTGTTAGTCGACACCGCAGGGCAGAAGATGAGCCGTCGTGATGAGCTTTTGGGCCTGAACGGCTATATTGCACATGTCGCTAAATGCCTCGAGGTCGCACGCGGGCGAGGCCACAAAATCCTTGGACTGGTATCTGGCGAAGCTGTCAGCGCGGGCTTCCTGTCGACCAGTATGCTTGCAGATGCCTGCTATGCACTGCCCGGCGCGGAAGTTCGAGTAATGAACCTGAAGGCCATGTCCCGCGTCACAAAGATTCCCGTTGAGCGCCTCGAACTCCTTTCCGAGCGCAGCCCTGTCTTTGCGCCCGGAGTTTCAAATTACTTTGCTATGGGCGCTATTGCCGAAATCTGGGACGGTGATCTTTCCAAAGCACTCGTTGAAGCACTAGGCGCCGATCTTGGGTCAGCTGACCGTCGTCGACAGTACGGAGAGGAGCGGCGCGGCCGATCACTGGCAAAAATAGTCTCAGACCGAGTCCGCTATGATCCGGCCTGATCGCCACCGCTTTATCCTTTTGCGCCGCGTTTGGCGGGATCACGTTGTAGCGCCGACCATTTTGGCGCAAGAGCCAGCGGCCGGGGTGATTGAGGATTGGATCGACGCAGGACGGCCTCTCGTTGTGGCTGCGTCGGCTAAATGCGACCGTGAAGGCAGCATTCGCCTCGGAATAGCAACGCCTGACAAAAGACGCTTTGGCATTGTTGTTATGCCGGCTGCAATCGATCGGCTCTTGCCCGAGCTTGAACTTGCTGCGGTGGTTGCTTCTACGCCGCTCTCGTGGCGGATCAAAATCGCCCAAACATTGGAGGTAGCCGCTCAGCAACGATTGACGTTGACGGTATTCGGTTCAGTCGCCTGGACCCATCTGACCGGCGCAACCTATCTCCGGGAAAGCTCCGACCTCGACCTGGTGGTTAGATGCGATCGGACAACAGATATCCTAGGAGCTGCGCATGCGCTTTTGTCAATCGAAGGCTCGCCTCGACTTGATCCTGAACTCTACCTCTGCGGTCGCGGTGGGGTAAATCTCAAGGAGCTCACGATGATGCCCGAACATGTATTGCTGAAACGTCATGGTGGGCCGGAGATGGTCGCCGCATCTGCGATTATTCAGGCACTGGGTGTTAGATGAACCTGAACCTCAAAAGCGACTTTGATCATAGGGCCTGCGACCTCTCTCCGATGAGCAGGTCGATCGGGAGGATCGCGATACGAGCATTGTATGGCGAGCTTTCCCTATATCCGAAGCCGGGCCTGGTTAGTCCAATCGACGCCGGCGCACACGCTGACATGGACATCACAACATTCATGCGCAGCCTGTTTTCGTTACGGTCTTATTTCCCCCAGATCGCCGAGGTCGGCGCTCGAGGTCAAGAATTTCCCTCACTGCGGTCTCTGGCCCTCACAGCGGAGAAGCGGATGATGCGCGCCACCGGATCGGTTAACACCCATCGCGGCGCTATATTCAATCTTGGTCTACTCTCTGCCGCTGCTGGTTATTGTCGATCGAAGGGGCTGGCGGCGACTGCGCAGACTGTCTGCAGTATGGTTACGAATTTGTGGGGTTCTGCCATTCTGGCATCCGCTATCGGCGCCCCCGTTTCCAATGGATTGCGGGTGCGCGCGCTGTACGGCGGTACAGGAGCCCGAGAGGCAGCGGCAGCTGGCTTCCCAATTGTCTTGGAGGTGGCGTTACCGGCGTTCAGGACGATGCTGGCGAACGGTTCGACACGCGAAGATGCCTCACTTCAAGCGCTGTTTGCTGTGATGGCAGTCCTGCAGGACACGAACATTCTGCACCGCGCTGGCCCGGCTGGACTTTCATTCGTTCAAGACGCCGCGCGTAGCTTCCTATCTCACGGCGGCATCTACGCCACCAACGCACATGACCGGGCGATCGAGCTTCACAAGGAGTTTTCGCGGCGGCGGCTTTCCCCAGGAGGTGCGGCGGATATGTTGGCCTGCACCACCTTTCTCTTTGACGTTGAGGCTAGCCAATGAGCGTCGGTGTTCTGTGTCCGGGGCAGAACTCTCAATCGGCATCAGCTCTCGATTTTTTGCTCGAGCATCCAGCGGCTCAGCCGGTTTTAGAGGCGTTTTACAGCGTGATGGAAAGGCCTATTGGAGATGTGGTGAGCAGCGAGGACCTCCATCGAAACGCTGTCGCTCAACCGGTCATTTGCGCTATCGAGATGGCCTCGTTTTCAGCGATCGCCCGACCTCGCATTACAGTAAGCTGCATCGCTGGGTACAGTATCGGCGAGCTGGCTGCCTATGGATGCGCTGGTGCGATAGGTACGGCTGATGTCATCAGGCTTGCGGCTCTGCGAGCCGAATTGATGGACAAGGCTTGGGCTGCGCCAAGCGGAATGATGGCTGTCAGAGGAATGTCTGGACGAGCCCTTGAGAGCATATGCAGGCAAAACGACACTTACATCGCCATATGCAACGGGGTGGATCGGTTCGTAATAGGCGGTGGCATTGATTCTCTGGGTGACGTAGGCCGGACCGTTCAGACAATGGGTGCTCGGACGACTTCGCTGCCGATTGCGATTGCCTCTCACACTCCCTTGATGACGAACGCGGTTGCCCCGTTTCGTCGAGCGCTGGAGCAGGTGACATTCCATGCTCCCGCCTTTCCGATCCTTTCCGGTATCGACGGCTCATGGGTCCGGACCAAGACCGAAGCCTCAGAGAAGCTAGCGAGGCAATTGAACACCTGTATCGACTGGATGACATGTCTCTCAAGCCTGAAGGAGCGCGGCTGCAAGGTACTACTCGAATTACTCCCGGGCACGGACCTGGCAGCGATAGCCCGCGAGCAGCAGCCAGATATTAAATCGCGCTCGTTCGGCGATTTCAGATCCGTCGAGGGTGCAGCCGCATGGTTTATTCGTGCTTCGCAGTGAGGGTTCCAAGCAACCGTGGGAAAAGCACTACCGTGCCCAATCGTCCCAAATCGTGATGTGACGACCGCCGGTCTAGCTGTTGAGTTAGGCGCCCACGGCATTTTTTCACCTGATGGCAAGCATCCAAAATCGGGAAGCTGATCATCGATCACCTTCCCGTTTTTGAACCAATCGTCAATCTGGTACCCGGCGACCCCTCATGAGGCCAACGCCAGACTCCTGTCTCGGTCGAGCACGACCGCGACATTTTGCGACAACGGAATCTCGACACTCCTGGGAGCACTGACGCGCACTTCGGTCTTTCCGATCGCGACGCGGTAGTCGAGATGACTTCCCATGTTGATTCTTCCGCTCACATGGCCAGACAAGACGTTCTGATCACCGCTCGCCGGCTCTACGCTGAGTGTCGCGTGCTCTGGGCGGAAGCTCAATGTAACGTTGGAACCCGGCTCTAGCGCACCGACAGTCGCGCAAGCGATTTCAGCGCCAGGCAAGACGGCAGTTTCGACAAACGCTGCCTTTCCTTGGCACCGCAACACCTTTGCTTCCAGCAGGTTACTCGATCCGATAAAATCGGCAACAAAACGGTTCGCCGGACGGTCGTAAATATCTGAAGGAGAGCCGATCTGCTGAATGTGGCCCCCTTTCATGACGATGACCCGGTCAGATACGACCATGGCCTCTTCCTGATCGTGGGTTACGTAAAGAGATGTGATGCCGAGCTCCGCTTGCAGCCGCCGCAATTCAAGGCGCATAGCCTCACGCAGCTTTGCATCGAGGTTGCTCAGCGGCTCGTCGAAAAGAAGCACCTTTGGCTCATAAACGATTGCCCGAGCAAGCGCGACGCGTTGCTGCTGTCCACCGCTCAACATCGTCGCTGGACGGTCCAACTGCGCTTCCAGACCAACCTTGGCCAAAACTCGCCGGATGCGCTGATCTCTCTCAGCGCGGCTTAGTTTAAGGTTGTGCAGACCGTAGGCCACATTTTCCGCGACCGACATATGTGGCCAGACCGCGTAAGACTGAAAGACCATGCCAAACTGCCGCCGTTCCGGTGGCAAATGGATGTTATTCGCAGGGTCGGAGACAGGCTCGCCGTCAATGGATATCTTTCCGCCACTGATGGTCTCGAAGCCGGCAATTGCCCTCAGTGAGGTTGTTTTCCCACAACCACTCGGTCCGAGCAACGTCAGAAACTCTCCTTTCGCAAGCGAAAAGCTGACACGATCCACCGCTTTCATCGCGCCGTAGTTCTTCTCGATGCGGTCGACTTCTAAAAATCCCTTCGTTTCCGCTCCTCTCATTTCACTTCTCCCTGCTTGTTTTCGTGGCGAATTGAAAAATTACAACAACGCCAAGGATGACGAACGATTGCAGCATGGCGTAGGCCGCCGCCTTCCCGCTTGTTGCGTGCTCAAGTAGCTGCCAAAGCGCTACCGAGGTCACTTCCGTACCTGGCTTCCAGAGAAGGATGGACATCGGCAACTCTCGAAGAAAGAGGACAAAGAGCAGAACCCAACCAGCCAGGATTCCGGGCCTCAGCAGTGGCAGTGTGACCCGCCGGAAGGTACGGCTGTAAGCTGCGCCACACGAACGCGAGGCCTCTTCAAGTTCGGGAGAAACCGATAGCATGACGCCGGACACGCTTCGCAGTCCCAACGGCAGGTCGCGAGAAAGATAGGCGATCAGCATCACGACGAGCGTGCCGTAGAGAGGACTGCGCAGCGATATCAGCAGAAATCCCATGGACAAAACAATACCGGGAATTCCGACCGGTAAGGACGTCACGACATCGATCAGCCGCTGACCGGGAAGCCGGCTTCGGTAGATCGTCTGCGCGATGATCACGCTGAGCAGAACACCGACCGTTGCCCCGACAAGAGCCAGAATCAACGAGTTTTCAAAACCGCGTATTGTCACTTCGTTCTCGAAAATAACGTACGTGTAGTTGCTCAATGTGAACTGAGCCCACTTGAATGACCCAAGCCAAATGTTTTGAAAGGACTGAAGGGCTAGGGCGACGAGGGGAAGGACGACTGCGACCAGGCAGAAGGCAATATTCAAGGCGAACCCAAGCCACCGCCAGGATCCAAGCCGTAGGGTCGATGGCCGAAACCCTTTGCCGGTGAGTGTGATGTAGTTGCGGCGAAGGATCATGTGTCTATAGAAGAGCACGCAAACGATCGTTGCCGCCCCTAGTAGGCTTCCAAGGGTAGCCGCCATCCCGTAGTCGGGTTGCGCCCTTTGCAAAACTTCGAAGATCTGCGTGCTGACCGTTTCAATGTTTCTGGGAACGCCGATCGTCAACGGAACACCAAACTCGCCTGCCGATGCGACGAACGTCAGGATAACCGAGGACAAGATCGACGGCATCGCCAACGGAAGCGTTACCCGCAACATCGTATAGACTATGCCTCGTCCACATGAACGAGAACTTTCTTCAAGTGAGGGGTCCATCTGCTGCAAGGCCGCGCAGGTCATGATGTAGACGACCGGAGCGAAGAAAATGCCCTGAACCCACATAATCCCAAATAAGCTGTATATGTTGAACGGGTTTGCAGATACCCCTAGAAAGCTGTTAACCGCGACGTTGAGCAAACCAACGCGAGGGGCCGTCAGGTACGTCCATGCGATCGCTCCTATGAAGGGCGAAAGGTAGAATGGGATGGTGTTGCATACATGCAGCAGTCGCCTCCCCGGGAGATCCGTCCGAGTAACGAACCACGCCAGAGACACGCCCACCAGTGAGGCGAGCAATGTCGTTCCGGTACTGATCAGAATGGTGTTCGTGACCGCGTCTAAGAACACGGGCGTCTGGAACGCCCGTGCAAAGTTGCCCAAACCAAGCTCTTTCGTGCCGTCGAGGCCCTCGACCGACAGCGCTTGTTGAAGAATGACGCCCATCGGCAGCAGGATAATGGCACATACAAAGACGCTGGCCAAAATCTGAACTATGCGATCGCTCGGTATATTCGGCCAGTTTGACCGTTTCCTCGCGATCATCACCTCACTAAGCATAGCCATCACTCCCCGAAGACCCGCCGAAAATCAGAACGCCATTTATCAAGCGCTTCCTGGGTCATGGCGTCCCAGTCGACTGTCACGGTTTTGATCTTATCGACATCAGCGATAAACGGAACAGCGTCATCAGGAACCTTGACTTTTGCGATGGACGAAATTCCTTCCTGTTCGACAAGAATCTCCTGCCCCTTTTCGCTAAATATGAAGTCGGTCCAAAGCTTCCCTGCATTTGGATGAGGCGCTTTAGCCAGCACTCCACCGTAGCTGCCGGTTGCCACGATACCTTCGCTCGGCCAGCCCATCTTCAAGGGAACCTGGTCACGCACCTGGTAAGCGCGAGGGCCAAAGCCGAAGATCGCAATCGGAAACTCGCCCGACATGACACGGTCCCTGATATCCGTCGATCGAACAACGAAGAAAGGATCCTGCGCCTTCATCTTTTGCAGCCATTCGTCGGTCCAGACGTTTGCCTGGCGGAGACCGGCGTACTGGTCGAGATAGCCAGCTGATTTTCGGGCGTCGCCAATAATGATCTGCCCCTTGTACTTGGGGTCAGCGAGCTGAGCCCAGCTGGTAATGTCCTCACTTACGTAGGCAGGGTTCCACATTACTCCGAAGACGATCACTGACGCGGCCTGGAAGTAGCACCCACCATCCAAGACCTTGGCTTGCTTAAGGAAAACAAGGGTCTTGTAACTCTCGGAGCAATATTCGAGCAAGGCACCTTTCTTCGCCAGTCCTCGCCAGAACGACTCTGAATTCACCGCAACCCAATCGATGGATACCTTGTCGGCCGCCATCTCTTGTCCTACGCGTGCGACCACTCCTGACGAGTCCGCCGTATAACCTTCTATCTGGAAGGAGTCGGGCAACTTGTATGTCTCGCGGAAAGCCTTTTCGAGGACCTTCTGCGTTTCAGGGGCGGTCATATTAGTTGCGTAGGTAAGGTGTCCTTCCTTCACCGCCGCATCGACCAAGCTCTGATCCGCAGAGTACGCCGTGCCTGCGGAGAATGACGCTGCCATCAAGGCAACCGCGGCTACCCCCCGGAGGCAGCGCGCCATAGTGTGAGAAATTTTCATAACATCCTCCCATTGGTTGTCAGGAACAGTGGTAACGAAACGCCATCGCGGCGCACCTCCTTCGTTATCGATTGATAACTTAGCTCGAATTTTTGGCTTTGGCAAGACGTCACGGGAACTCATGCAACCAGCCTATTACATTCGTCCGCGGCGCGATAACTGGACGCTTAGGAGTACAAATTGCTGGTTTTGGCGTGCAGGCCACTCACCCGGCTGAACCCGTATAAACCGTGGTTATCAGTGCTTCTCACAAGCGAGCACGCCGGTCGTTTTCAGCCGAACAAGACGGCAGAGGCACCTCGATGACAGAACGGAAGCGATGGAAACAACCAACATGCCGTTATGACAGTTCAAGAATCTTCTAAGCCGAAGTGAATCCCTCGCCGTGGCGTCATGCAACGAAACTGTCTTTTGGCCAACGACCGTCATGACGCAGTCCCGTCGGAGACTTCCACGTCGAGGCTCTCACGGGACAGCGAAAAACGCTAAGGGTGCTGGATGAGTCAGATCTGGCCAATGAGCGCTGTAATCGACGTCTTCGCATCACCATAGAACATGCGGGTATTATCCCTATAGAACAGCGGGTTCTCAATGCCGGAATAGCCGGTTCCCTGCCCACGCTTGGAGACGAATACCTGCTTTGCCTTCCAGACTTCGAGAACCGGCATACCTGCGATCGGCGAGTTTGGATCCTCTTGGGCGGCCGGGTTGACGATGTCGTTTGAGCCAATGACGATTGCGACGTCAGTGGCAGGAAAATCGTCGTTGATCTCGTCCATTTCGAGCACGATGTCGTAGGGCACCTTGGCTTCGGCAAGCAGCACGTTCATGTGGCCGGGTAGCCGGCCGGCGACCGGATGGATCGCGAAGCGGACCGTCTTGCCGGCGGCGCGCAGCTTGCGGGTCAGCTCGGATACGGCCTGCTGGGCCTGCGCCACCGCCATGCCGTAACCGGGGACGATCACGACGCTGTCGGCATCGTTCAGCGCCGCTGCAACACCATCGGCATCGATGGCGATCTGCTCGCCGATGATCTCCATCGCCGGGCCGCTGGTTGTGCCGAAACCGCCAAGAATGACCGAGACGAAGGAGCGGTTCATTGCCTTGCACATGATGTAGGAGAGGATGGCACCCGACGAGCCGACCAGCGCGCCGGTGACGATCAGCAGATCGTTGCCGAGCGTGAAGCCGATCGCGGCGGCAGCCCAACCGGAATAGGAGTTCAGCATCGAGACGACGACAGGCATGTCCGCGCCGCCGATGCCCATGATCAGGTGATAACCAATGAAGAAGGCAAGAAGCATCATCACAATCAGCGTCCCGGCGCTGCCGTCATTGGCATAGACGATGAGCAGGAAGAACGAGAGGAGGACCGCGCCGGCATTCAGCACATGGCCGCCTGGCAGTTTCTTCGCCTTTCCGTCCACCTTACCGGCGAGTTTGCCGAAGGCGATGACCGAACCGGTAAAGGTGACGGCACCGATGAAAACGCCGAGAAACACCTCGACCTTCATGATCGCAAGCTCGACCGGTGTCTTGTGGGCGAGGATGCCGGCAAACCCTTCAAGTGTCGTCCGCGCCGTCTCATCCATGCCGGCGATGCTGACCGCCTCGAGGTGGGCGTTGAAGCCGATAAAGATGGCAGCCAGACCGACGAAGGAATGAAGTGCTGCCACGAGCTGCGGCATCTCGGTCATCTGCACCCGCCTTGCGGCGATAGTGCCGAGTAGAGCGCCGGCGATCATCAGCGGGACGATGAGCCAGGTACCGGCACTTTTGCCGATCTCTAACCCGACAATCTGGGACCCGGAAGCTCGAGATCCGAGAACCTGCGGTCCTAGGGCTGTGGCGATGACGGCAAGCGCCATGCCGGCCATGCCGTACCAGACGGCGCGCTTGGCACTTTCCTGACCGGAGAGCCCGCCAAGTGACAGGATGAAGAGAACGGCTGCGGAAACATAGGCCGCAGAAGCGATACCGATGGTCAAGTTTATTCCCCCTTTTGCCAGCTCAGGACTTCTGGAACATGGCGAGCATGCGCCGTGTCACCAGGAACCCGCCGACGATATTGATCGTGGCGATCAGCACCGAGAGCGCAGAGAGAACCACGACCAGCCAGTTGCCGGAGCCGAGCTGCAGCAGCGCCCCGAGGATGACGATGCCGGAGACGGCGTTGGTCACTGCCATCAGCGGCGTATGCAGTGAATGCGAGACGTTCCAGATCACCTGGAAACCGATGAAGCAGGAGAGCATGAAGACCACGAAATGGCTCATGAAGCTTTCCGGGGCATAGGCGCCGACAAGAAGCAGCAATGCCGTGCCGGTGAGAAGCAGCAGGCCCTGGTTCCTGGTCTGCGCCCTGAAGGCGGCGACTTCCCGTGTCCGCTTCTCGTCGGGTGTCAGCTCCTTCACCTTCTCCTTGGGCGCGCTCGCGGCAATCGCCTTGATCTTGGGCGGCGGCGGCGGATAGGTAACTGCGCCTTTGAAGGTGACGGTCGCGCCGCGGATGACATCGTCTTCCATGTTGTGGAGGAGCTTACCGTCCTTGCCCGGCGTCAGGTCGGCGATCATGTGGCGTACATTGGTGGCGTAAAGCATCGAGGCCTGGGCTGCCATCCGGCTCGGGAAGTCGGTATAACCGATCACCACAACACCATTGTCTGAGACGAACTTCTGGTCGGGGACGGTCAATTCGCAGTTGCCGCCGCGTTCGGCGGCAAGGTCAATGACGACCGAACCCGGCTTCATCGCCGCTACCATGTCGGCGAGCCAGAGCTTTGGTGCATCGCGGCCGGCGATTAGCGCGGTCGTGATGACGATGTCGATCTGGGGAGCGAGTTCACGGAACTTTGCCAGTTGCTTCTCGCGGAATTCCGGCGAGGACGGGGCCGCATAACCGCCAGTCGCTGCACCATCGGCAGCCTGATCGGCAAAATCGAGGTAGACGAACTCGGCGCCCATGCTTTCGATCTGTTCGGCCACTTCCGGCCGCACGTCGAAGGCATAGGTGATGGCGCCGAGCGAGGTCGCTGTGCCGATCGCCGCAAGGCCGGCGACACCGGCGCCGATAACCAGAACCTTAGCTGGCGGCACCTTGCCGGCGGCGGTCACCTGGCCAGTGAAGAACCGGCCAAAATGATTGCCGGCCTCGATCACTGCGCGATAGCCCGCGACGTTCGCCATCGACGACAGGGCATCCATTTTCTGCGCCCGCGAGATGCGCGGGACCATGTCCATGGCGATCACGTTCACGCCATTCGCGCGAGTGAGTTCCAGAAGCTCGTTGTTCTGACCCGGATAAAAGAATGAGATCAACGTCTGTCGATTGCGGTACTGTCCGATCTCGTCGGCAGCGGGGGGACGCACCTTGGCAATCACATCGCTTGTCGCGATCAGCTCCGTAGTCGTATTGACAACCTTTACGCCCGCCAAACTATAGGCGTCGTCCGAAATGCCGGCCGCTAAGCCAGCCCCAGCCTCAATGAAGCATTCATGGCCAAGTTTTTGCAGCTGCAATGCGCTCTCGGGCGTCAACGCAACCCGCGCCTCACCCTCGGTTCGCTCTCGCGGAACACCGATTCTCATCTTGAAACCTCGTTCTATGCTAGTCCGCTGTCCAGCCGCCATCCACCATCAGAGCGCTTCCGGTGATCATTGCGGAGGCATCGGAGGCGAGAAAAGTGACCGGTCCCATGATGTCTTCAAGTTCACCAATGCGGCCGAGCTTGATCTTGTCCTGGATCCAGCGGAGCCGCTCAGGATTGGAAAGCGTCTGTTCGGCGAGCGGCGTCTTGATAAACGTCGGGCAGATGGTATTGACCCGAATCCCGTGACAACCCCACTCGATCGCCATAGACTTTGTGAAGCCCTCAATGGCATGCTTGGTGGCGCTATAGACGGCACGATCTATACCGCCGACATGCGCCATTTGGGAGGAAACGTTAATGAGCGAGCCGGGCCGCCCAGCTTGAATAAGGCGTTTGGCGACGGCCCGCGTCAGGAAGTAGGCTCCTCGCAGATTGATCGACGCGACCGCGTCGAAATCTGCAGGTGTGGTCGTCAACGCAGGACCATGCCGCGCAAGGCCCGCGCTGTTGACAAGAATGTCGAAGGCAGGAAGAGACGCGATCGTCTCCTCCAACGCCTCGACGTTTCCGACATCCAGCGAGAGAGCGGAGCCGGAAAGTCCCAGGGCTTGCAAAGCGCCGACGGTTAGATCGAGCTTGTCGATTGAGCGCGCCGCAAGCGTCACCTTGGCACCCGCCTCGGCGAGTGCGACAGCGGCCGCTTGACCGATCCCGGAGGAAGCTCCAACCGCGAGCGCGGTCTTGCCGTCCAACCTGAAGGACGGGGTGCGGGGCAACTTTAACGTCATGAGATCACCTAACCCTGTCTTGGCGGCGGCTACTCAGCCGCCGCTCCATATGCAACATTCTTGCCACCATAGCGCCGAACGCGCACGTTCGCCTGTTCGGCATGACCTACGAAACCCTCGAGGATGCAGAGGCGTGAGCAGTATTCCCCGATTTTGGCCGCGGCCTCGTCGGTCAACACTTTCTGATAGGAGTGCGTCTTCAGATACTTTCCAACCCACAGGCCGCCGGTGTAGCGACCAGCCTTTTTGGTCGGAAGCGTATGATTTGTGCCAATGACCTTGTCACCGTTCGCCACATTCGTCCTCGGGCCCAGGAACAACGCCCCGTAGGAATGCAAGTTGGCGAGGAACCAATCGTCGCGGTCAGTCATGACCTGTACATGCTCTGAAGCAATGTCGTTGGCAACTTTGAGCATCTCGCCGTAAGTGTCGCAGAGGATAACCTCGCCGTAATCGCTCCAGCTTCGCGAAGCGGTGTCAGCTGTCGGTAAGATCGCGAGAAGCCTGTCAATTTCCTCAAGTGTGCCTTGGGCAAGCTTGCGAGAGTTGGTGAGCAACACAGCTGGCGAATTGTAGCCATGCTCGGCCTGCCCAAGCAGGTCCGTCGCGCAAAGCTCGGCGTCTACTGTTTCGTCTGCAATCACCATCGTTTCAGTCGGACCCGCAAAGAGATCAATCCCGACGCGACCGTAGAGCTGGCGTTTGGCTTCCGCGACAAAGGCGTTGCCTGGGCCAACCAACATGTCAACAGGCTTGATCGTTTCAGTGCCAAGCGCCAAAGCACCGATCGCTTGAACGCCGCCGAAAACATAGATTTCATGGGCCCCGCCAAGATGCATCGCCGCAATAACGGCAGGGTTTGGCGCCCCTTTGAACGCAGGCGTTGCGGCTGCAATGCGCGGAACGCCGGCAACGGCGGCGGTGACGACCGACATGTGGGCAGAGGCGACCATAGGGAATTTGCCGCCAGGAATATAGCATCCGACCGATTGGACCGGAATATTCCGGTGACCCAGGATGACGCCAGGAAGCGTTTCGACTTCGATGTCGACCATCGAATTTCGTTGTGCCTGCGCAAAATTGCGCACCTGCGCTTGGGCGAACTCGATGTCTGCCATATCACGCGCCGAAACCTTGCTTACGAGGGCTTCGATCTCGCCGGCGGAGAGCCGAAACGATGGTGGTGCGTAATTGTCGAATTTCTCAGACAGTTCCCGAACCGCCGCATCGCCACGGGTTTCAATGTTCTTCAGGATGTCAGCGACAACGTTGCTGACCTTGGTGTCATCCTCGGAGCGCTCAGATTGAGGTTTGCCGTGCTTAAGGTAGGTAATAGCCATAATGTTCTCCCTTCCGGCACAGAGATTACGGTGCTAAAAGTTCATTGCAAGTTTTCATCGAGAAAGTGAAAAATTTTCAATGCCGCTGACCAACAAGCCTACCGCCAAGCAAGTGGCCCATGCTGCCGGCGTCTCTATTTCAGCTGTCTCACGCGCCTTCAGCCCAAATGCGCCGATCGATCATCAAAAGCGGAAGCGGATATTGGCTGCGGCAGAAGCTATCGGGTACGTCAGCCCTGCCCGAAGAACTGCTGAGATCATCGCAGAGGGGACAATAACCCTTGTCGCTGGCGACCTGTTGAATCCCTTCTACCCCACCGTATTGGATCTTCTGGCACGGCGGGTTCAAGAGAGCGGGCGGCAGCTCGTGGTCTATGCCCTTCCCGCCAACTCCGATGTTGACGCAGCTACAGATCAAATTTTGGCGTCGCGACCATCGGCGGTCATCGTGACCTCGGCACAGCTCACCTCAACGATGGCACGAGCTTGCCGCCAACATCAGATCAAAGTGGTCCTCCTCAACCGGGTGCAAAGAGACATTCGAATTAACGCGGTTGCTTGCGACAACTATCAAGGGGGACGAGATGTCGGCCGACTTTTGCTAGAGCGCGGTCATCGCAAGATTGGATTTATCGGCGGGGTTGCCAATACATCAACGCATGCGGAGCGGGCACGGGGATTTCGTGAGGTCCTTGCTGAAGCAGGGGTGAGAATCCACGCCCAGGCCCTGGGCGACTTCGAATATCCTGGCGGCTACCGAGCCGGACAGGCCTTGCTCTCCATGAATGACCCTCCGGGCGCAATTTTCTGCTGCAACGACATCATGGCGCTTGCCTTGATCGACGTTGCTCGCGAACGAGGCATTCGGGTTCCAGACGATCTTGCTGTGGTCGGCTTCGATGACATTCCCATGGCCTCATGGAACGCATACAGGCTGACGACGGTGAGGCAGCCGGTGGAACTCATGGTACAGGAGGCTCTAAGCCTAATTGATGATCCAAACATCAAGCCGACCGATGACGGCATCACCCGAATGCTCACGGGATCCCTGACCCTCAGAAACAGCAGTTGACTCGATTCTCAAAGTTGCGTCGTTCGGCGCGGTACAGACGGATCGAAACCACGAGGCCGCCCTCCGTCTTCTGTCGTCAGCTCCGACGCGCCTTCTCCCTTGTAATCTGCTGGACAAAATCGAGGAACGCGCGAACCTTTGCCGGAGGCAGATGGCGCGCCGGATGGTAAGCATAAAGTGGGTAACGTTCATCCGGCCAGTCTTTTAGAATCTGTCTGAGATGACCGGTTTGCAACCATGATTCAAGGCCGATTTCGAGGCTTTGAAAGATCCCTTGACCGGCGACACAGGCAGCGACAGCGGCAGACGGGTCGTCAAAAACAATCCGACCCTCGACTTTCGCCCTGACGATTTCGTCGCCGCGGTGAAATTCCCATGGGAAAGCTCGGCCAGTCTCGGGGTCTCGAAACAGGATCGCTTCATGATTGGCTATCTCTTCGGGTCGCGCCGGAACGCCAAACTTTTCAAGATAGGAAGGCGCCGCGCAGGTGACGACGCGGACGTCCAGAAGCTTTCTCGCGATCAGCGAGCCGGCGTTAGTCGAGCCAAAGCGGACGGCAACATCAAACCCGCTCATCATGTCGTCGCGACCATTGGCTGTCATCAAATCGATCTTCAGATTGGGATATTGCTCGCTAAGGCGAGGTAGCTGAGGCGCCAACACTGTCCTTGCAAACCATGGGTCGATCGAAACACGCAGCCTCCCAGCAACCGCAGCTGCCGATCCCGCGGCGGTCGCGGCCGCTTCTTCGAGACCCGCAACGAGCGGCAAGGCTTGCAGACGAAACAGACGACCCTCTTCGGTCAAGGCGACGGAACGAGGAGTGCGGTCAAAAAGACGCACGCCCATTCTGGTTTCAAGTCGTCCGATCGCCCGGCTGATACCGGAAGGCGTCACCCCCAATACGTCAGCGGCCTTGGCGAAATTGCCGGCGTCGGCAACCGCCAGGAAGACACTCACTCCAGTTAGAAGACGTCCATCAAAGCTCATGCAAATGGTCTCGCATCCCGTGAACACGAATGGTAGTGATTTTTTATCACTTTGATTATGACTATTATGATCTTTTAGCAACGCACATCGCTGTGTTAGCAAATTTCCGTCCGCCTCGAGAAGGCGAGCGGTTTACCAGACCCGCCATACGTCTGGGTTGAAGGTGAAAATCATGAATGAGATGACGAGAAGAGCCGTGCTGACGCGCGGCAGCATGGCGGCTGCGGCGGCCTATCTCGGGGCGACAGCCGTGCAGGCGGCAGCCGGCGAAGCCCCGCGCCGCTCGAATGGAAAATTCAAATCCATCGATGCTGCAATGTCGAAGGCCGTGAGCGACCGCACAGTTGCTGGCGCTGTCGCGATGGCGGCAACGCAGAAGGGCATGATCTATGAAGGTCTCTTCGGCAAGGCAAACCCGGAAGCCGGCGCGCCAATGCAGCCCGACACGGTGTTCTGGCTGCTGTCGATGACGAAGGCGATCACCGCAACGGCATGCATGCAGCTGATCGAGCAGGGCCGGCTCAAGTTGGATGACGACGCATCGAAATATCTGCCGCAGCTGGCCGCACCCAAGGTGCTGGTGGGGTTTGACGCCAACGGTCAGCCACAACTGCGCCCGGCCAAGAATACGATCAAGGTTCATCACCTGCTGACCCACACCTCCGGTTACACCTATGCGAACTGGAGTGACGTGATACCGCGCTACGAGACGGCCACCGGTTTGCCTGATATCGCAACCTGTGAGAACGCGGCCTTCAATGTACCGCTCGAGTTCGAACCCGGCGAGCGCTGGCAGTACGGCATCAGCATGGACTGGACTGGCAAGCTGGTTGAGGCGGTCAGCGATCAGTCTCTGGAGGTCTATTTCCGGGAGAATATTTTCCAGCCGCTGGGAATGAAGGACTCAGGATTCCTGATCAGCAGCGAACAGAAGCGTCGCGTCGCGACATGCTTCAGCCGTGAGAGCGATGGGGGCTTGAAAGCAATGCCATTCGAAATGCCTCAGCGTCCCGAATTCTTCATGGGCGGTGGCGGCGCATACAGCACACCCCGTGACTACATGATGTTGCTTCAGGCCCTTCTGCATGGCGGCAAGTTCAACGGCGCTCAGATCCTGAAGCCTGAGACGGTCGCGATGATGATGCAGAACCAGATCGGCGAGCTGAATGTTCGCAAGATGATTTCGTCGGCGCCAGCCTACTCCAACAGCTTTGACCAGTTCCCCGAGCAGAAGCACAAATGGGGCTATTCCTTCGACATCAACACCGAAGCCGGCCCACATGGCCGCTCTGCGGGAAGCGTCTCCTGGGCAGGTTTGCTCAACTGCTACTTCTGGATAGACCCGGTTCGTAAAGTGACTGGATCGCTCTTTACCCAGCTTCTCCCCTTCTATGACGACCGTGTGGTCGCTCTCTACGGCGACTTCGAACGCGGGCTCTATGACGGGCTCGCTTAACCTCCCCTCTTTCTGAATGGAAAATCAGACATGTACGCAATAACTGGTATCACCGGAAAAGTCGGTGGCGCACTTGCGCGGACCTTGCTTGAAAACGGCAAGCCCGTGCGGGCAATCGTTCGCGATCGAGCGAAAGGTACTCCCTGGGCCGCTCTCGGCTGCGAGATCGCTATAGCAGAAATGGAAGACGCAAAGGCGCTGTCGGCCGCCTTCACCGGCACCGAAGCTGTGTTCATCCTTCCGCCGTCCGAATTCGATCCGGAGCCCCGCTATCCCGAGGCCCAGAGGGTAATCGATAGTGTCGTCGCGGCACTCAAGGCAGCCCGCCCGAAAAAGGTGCTTTGCCTGTCGACGATCGGTGCTGACGCTAAAGAGGACAATCTGCTCTCTCAGCGCACGATGCTGGAAAAGGCCCTTAACGAACTTGATCTTCCCGTCACCTTCCTGCGGCCTGCATGGTTCATGGAAAACGCGCTTTGGGATGTCGCCACGGCGCGTGACACAGGTGTTCTCTACAGCTTCCTGCAGCCAGCAGACAAGAAGTTCCCAATGATCGCGACGAAGGACATCGGCATCCTGGCATCAGAGTTGATCCAGCAGGACTGGACCGGCAAGCGCGTTGTCGAGCTTGAGGCTGCACAACGCGTTTCGCCGGACGACCTGGCGCATGCGTTCGAAGTCGCACTCAACAGGCCGGTCAAGGTCGAAGTTGTCAAACGTGACACCTGGGAGGAGCTGTTCCGCTCTCAGGGGATGAAAAATCCCATGCCACGCATCCGTATGCTCGATGGCTTCAACGAAAGCTGGATCGAGTTCAAGGATGCCGGTCGCTTCGCGGAAAAGGGAAACACCTTGCTACAGCAGGTCATCAACGCGCTGGTCGCCGGGTACAATACGGACGATCGCGTCTAAGAGAACGATCAGGATGCAGGCATTTTTCCGCCTGCATCTGCAGCTTTGTCGTGGAAGGAGAATATCCAATGGACACAATCGAAACTCAAGGTGTGGCAATCCCTCGTCTTGGCCTTGGAACGTTCCGGATGCCCGGTGTTAGTGCGCAGCCGGCAGTCGAAAGCGCGCTTTCGCTCGGATATCGGCATATTGATACCGCGGCGATGTATGAGAATGAGGCGGCGGTCGGCACGGCGATCGCAGGCTCCGGTATTCATCGTCGCGAACTCTTCGTCACAACCAAGGTCTGGCACGATCAACTGGCGCCGGAAGCTTTGCAGCGAGCCTTTGCTACAAGCCTCGAAAAGCTGAAGATGGATTATGTCGATCTCTTTCTCGTGCACTGGCCATCGGCAGACATGGACATTGCGGCAACCCTGACCGCGATGGAGCGACTTCGTGAACACGGCTATGCGCGCGCGATCGGCGTTTGCAATTTCAACATGCCGATGATCCGGCGCGCTGTGGAGGAGGTCCAGGTACCGATCGCCGTCCACCAGGTCGAGTACCACCCGTACCTCTCGCAAACACCGATGCTTCAATATCTGCGCTCTAAGGGCATTGCACTGACGGCCTACGCACCGCTGGCCCAGGGACGGGCAGCAAGCGACCAAGTTCTTGAGAACATTGGACGGAAGCACTCTGTCTCGGCGACACAGGTTGCCATCGCATGGCTCCTTGGCCAGGACGGTGTAATCGCAATTCCAAAGGCAGCCAGGGTCGAGAGCCAGAAGAGCAATCTTGAGGCAATGTCGGTACGTCTGGATGAAGAGGATCTTGCGCTGATCGCGGCCTTGCCAAAGGACCAGCGATTCGTCAATCCGCCTTTCGCCTGCGACTGGAACGCCAGCGACTGATGTTGAGCGACTATTCATCTGAGCGGCGGTAACGCTCAACATGGATCGCAGACTTCTATTTGGGTCAGTCGAATGCTAACAGCTCACTCTTTTGCAGCCAGGAAAACAACGTCTTGGCTGCGCGCCCTCGTACTGCTGGGCGGAACTTCGATAACTTACCTTGCGTGGGCGATCAATGCTCTCGATGAGAGCGAAAGCGTCAGTCCAAACAACATAATCGTACAACTTGATGAGTCCCTGTATCTTGGACTGACGATCACCCTAGGGCTTCTCGGTCTTGGAGCATGGCAGTACATCGTTCAACGACAAGAGATTGAACGACGGATCATTGCGGAAGGGCGCGCTCGACATCTTGCCTATCACGATAGCCTCACAGGTTTAGGGAACCGTCGCTCGCTGGAAGAAGAGCTCACACGCAGGCTCGCGTGCAAGGGTGATGATCTCACCGGGAGCGCCATCTTGATGTTGGACTTCGACCACTTCAAGAAAATCAATGACGTTCATGGACACGCGACAGGCGATGCGTTCTTGCGGATCGTTTCTACTCGAATGATTCAAGTCGTTCAGTCCGGAGGCAGCGTCGGCCGTCTTGGTGGCGACGAATTCGCCGTAATTCTTAAAAAATACAGCGGCGGGGCTGATCTTGGAATTTTTGTCCGACGACTGATTTCCGCAATTTGCGAACCGATCGACATTGATGGCGTGGTCCTGATGCCGGAAGTTTCGATAGGTGTGGTGGAGATAGAAGGGACCAAGTCATCGAACGACCTTTTGCGGAGGGCTGATTTGGCTCTCTATCGAGCCAAATCGGAGCAGGGAAGCTGCTTCCTGCTTTATGAGCCGTTGATGGAGGAGGATTTTCTTCGCAGGCAAGCGCTCCTCAGAGATCTCAGCCAAGCCCTGATACTCGGACAATTTTGTGTTTTTTACCAGCCGCTGGTAGACAGCGAAAGCGGACGTGCGTCCTCTTACGAAGCGCTGCTGAGATGGAAACATCCAGAGCATGGCCTGATTTCGCCGATGGAATTTGTGCCGCTGGCTGAAGAAACCGGGCTCATATCGTCAATCGGGGAATGGGTGCTTTACCAGGCTTGTCAGGATGCTGTGGCTTGGCCGGAGACAATAAAAGTTTCAGTCAACGTTTCGCCACGGCAGTTCCTGGATGGCTCTTTCCCCTCCACGGTGCAGGCGGCCCTAGCGGCAGCGGGACTCTCGTCAAGCCGTCTGGTGCTTGAAATTACCGAATCAGTCCTTCTCCACGACAGCGATGCAAATATGGACATCTTGCGGAAAATTCGAGCGGCTGGCGTCGCAATCGCGCTCGACGACTTTGGCACCGGGTTTTCTTCACTCAGCTATCTCCAAAACTTCCCCTTCGACACAGTGAAGATCGACCGCTCGTTCGTGCAGCGCATAGGGACGTCAATGCAATCTGAGAAGATACTCCGAGCCATTATGGAGCTTTTTGCGGCATTAGGAACGCCTGTCACGGTAGAAGGTATAGAGACAGAAGCCCAAAAAGAATGGGTATCGCGTATTGGTTGCCGAGACATGCAGGGATATCTTTTTGACCATCCCCGACCACTTGCTGACATCCGTATGCTGCGTTGAACCAGACCTAAAGCGCCAGCGTAAATCTGTCTTCAATAAAGGTACTACTTCACCGTTCTCTATTCTTAGCGCTTCATAGTGAATAGAGATCCGGTGAGCTACTCACAGGAAGAATATCGGTCCGGCTTCCTTGACCGTTTCCACCAATGAACGAGACATGTTTTCCCCGCCTCGTCCGGTATCCCTGGCAGAATGAATTTGCTGATGGTCCGTCCCACGTCGTCACAATCATCAAGCACACCACCGCAGCGGTGGCGCGGAGGCATACCATATGAACAACCTACCCATCGTCGGAAAGCTCGCTACGCTCATTGCAGCATTCGGTATTTTTACAATCCTTGTCGCCACTTACTCGGTCAGCCATATATCGAAGATCAACTCAAGCTATACGGAAGTCCTGACGCATGATTCGATTGCAGCACTGGCCCTCGGCAAGGCCGATAAAGCATTTGAGAACAGTCGTGCTGCCATCGGCGACTTGCTGATGTTAACGGACGACGACCTGAACGCAAAGGCGATCGGGGAATTGAGAGATGCGCACGACAGGTTTCTGCGCGAAATGAACACGGCAATCGCGGCAGCATCGGATGACGCCGCCCTGCCACGGCTAAAGGCCAGAGGTCTTGATGTTCTTGACGGTGTCTGCCAAGCGACCGTTAAGGCAGCGATGATCGCGACAGCAGCATCCGACGTTGCAGCTTCACAAGCGACGTTCCTTCGCGATTGCCAACCACGCTTTCCGTCTCTCAGCGCCGAAATTAGCGTCGCAGCCCAGCGTCTTAGCGACATGGTGGAGACCAGAAATCTTGAGCTTTCAGCGGCGTCCCAAAACGCGATCGATGCAACATTCGTCATCATCATAGCAGGCCTCGTCGTGGTGATGACCCTTGCGATATTTGCAGCCAGATCCTCACTTGTCCAACCGATCAAACTACTTGCCGCAACGATGGTGCAACTCGCGAACGGTGATTTGGCTGCGCCCGTTATGAACGCGGAGCGGAAAGACGAGGTCGGGAGCATGGCCAAGGCCGTGCGGATTTTCAAGGACAATGGTATTCGCGCCCGCCAACTTGAGGACGAAGCCCAGTTGTTGCGGGACAAGAACGAGAAGGAGCGTGAAGCCAATGCGACAATCGAACGCGCACGCTCAGAAGAGATGCAGGTGGCAACCGCTCAACTGGCTGAAGGCCTGCAGAGGCTAGCAACGGGGGATCTGACGTTTCAGCTCACTGAACCGTTCGCTGACGATTTCGAAAGTCTGCGAGCCGACTATAATGCTGCCGTCGCTCAGTTAAGAGAAACACTCGCTAACGTGCAGGATGCAACCGGCTCCATTGATAGCGGGACAACGGAGATCAGTGTCAGTGCCGATAACCTCTCAAAGCGTACAGAGCAGCAAGCTGCCTCGCTTGAACAGACTGCCGCAGCTCTCGACGAAATTACGACAAATGTCGTCAACGCCTCTGATAGGGTAAATGAAGCAAGAAAGCTTGCACAGAAGACAAATGACAGCGCTGCGCGTTCCGGCGTGATCGTCGCCGACGCAGTCACGGCTATGCAAAAGATCGAAACCTCATCGCAACAGATCTCCAACATCATTGGGGTCATCGATGACATCGCGTTTCAGACAAACCTTCTTGCGCTCAACGCAGGAGTCGAAGCTGCGCGAGCTGGCGAGGCTGGCAAAGGTTTCGCAGTTGTCGCTCAAGAGGTGCGCGAACTGGCGCAGCGGTCGGCGGTGGCGGCGCGTGAAATCACGAGCCTGATACGCACCTCCACCACGGAAGTCGAGGGAGGGGTGAGACTCGTGAGCCAAACAGGGGTGGCATTGAAGAGTATCGAAAGCAACGTTGTCGAAATAAACCGACACATGGATGCGATCGCAACTTCGGCGAAAGAACAAGCCGTCGGGCTCTCAGAGGTCAATACGGCCGTCAACCAGATGGATCAGGTCACCCAAAAAAACGCAGCGATGGTTGAGGAAAGTAACGCCGCGAGCGCATCCTTGAAGACCGAAGTCACCAGACTCCGAGCGATCGTCTCGCAATTTCGACTGGCGACAAGACCTTCCACGCATGTTTCCGGCTCGCAGAATGCCTCCTCGTCGCGTGGACCTCGACTCGCTTACGCACGGGCCACGCCCGGCAATTCCGGCAGCGCTGCGGCTAAACCCGTGTGGGAAGAGTTTTGATCGAGCGAGCGTGCCGCCTTGGAGAGGAGAGCGGCACGCGTTGCAACGTGACGCGCGAACGAAACGTCGCAAGGTACTGCTGCGCGCTCGGGATGTGGCTGCGTCATACTGACTTACAGACCAGCTCCGCACCTGGGCGGGGGCAACCGAATTGGTTTGTGCGAAAGCAAACTTAGCTAGGTTTGATTACCGACCATCAGTTCGAGTGCAGCGATATCTGCAGCTGACAGTTCCACATCCAAGGCACTAATATTCTGTTCTAGATGCTCAATCGAGGACGTACCGGGAATGAGAATGATCGACGGTGATTTTTGTAAAAGCCACGCAGGTGCAACCTGTGCAGTGGTCGCTCCAGAACGTTTGGCAATATCATGCATTGCCTCGGATCTCGCCAGGTGCCCGGAATGCAGAGGCCAGAACGGAATGAATGCGATCATGTTCTGTTCACAGTAGTTAAGCACGTCCTCGTGATTACGCGTGACGAGATTATAGACATTTTGCACCGTCGCAATCTCAACCACAGATCGAGCGCGCTTGATTTCCTCCACACCAACCTCTGAAAGGCCAATGTGACGAATCTTACCTTCATCGCGAAGGTCGCGGAAGATGCCCATAGTCTCCTCGACAGGAATCGCTGGGTCAATCCGATGGAGTTGGTAAAGATCGATGCACTCAAGCGCGAGCTTGCGTAGGCTGCCCTCGACTGCATTCCGGATGTGATGTTCAGAGCCATCCATGGAAATACCGGGATTTTCCCGGGTCGCCGGGCCAGCGCGAACCAAGCCAGCCTTCGTGCCGATGACGAGCCCGGCGGGATAGGGGTAGAGAGCTTCGCGGATGATCCGTTCGTTGTCATCGGGGCCATAAACATCCGCGGTGTCGATGAAATTCACGCCGAGTTCGATCGCCCGGCGAAGAACAGCGCGTGCATTGTCTTCGTCGTCAGGAGGTCCCCATACCCCGGGGCCGGTCAACTGCATGGCGCCGTAGCCCATCCGACAGACAGGTAGCTCTCCGCCAATTTTGAACTCGGCGCTTTTTGCCATCATTCCCATTGTTATTTCCTTTGACATGAAAAGATGACAGTTCTTGTAAGTGTGGACCATAGTCCCTAGTCAACAGGAAAAGCGATGGTGATATCAGAGTTCGCAATTGCGGCCGGCCTCAGCCGGGATACAATTCGTTTTTACGTGCGCTTAGGCCTCCTTCAGCCGCAGACGACCGCCAAAGGCGGGCGCCGCCCTTACCAAATGTTCTCCGCTGAGGACGTTCAGGCGGCTCGGATAGTCCGTACCGCGCAGTCACTTGGTATGTCGCTTAAAGAGATCGCAGACATCGCCAAGGAGCGGCGCGAAGGGCGTATGACCCGCGAGCGCAGCGTCGAAGTGCTCCGCGGACAACTGGATCTGCTTGAGAAAAAAGCACAGCAACTACAGGCAATGGTCGCATACTTGCGCGATAAGATCATTTGGATGGAGAGCGGGGAAACAGAACCAATGGCAGATTTCGGCCGCTATTTGTCCGATGCGCTCCCTGAACCGGTTATAGACGCTGCAAGCAAGTCGTGAAGCGGCTGCACATCTTTTGAATGCACCTGCAAAATATCGTTGCGTGCCTCCGGCTGACGATACGCATCAAAGGAAGCGTGGCGGAAAAGGCAATCACAACTGCTCAGTGATCGAATACAAGCGAAACGTGGTCATTGAGGAACTACACGTATCACGCGGGTGAGCCTACGGACGACCTGGACCAGAAGCACTCCCAACCCGCAACCTCTCCCTGCCTCCCATAGACCGCCAATCGGTAGCCGATTCCAACATTGGCTTCTTGTTCAACGCGAACAAGTATCCAAAGCCAATTCCTGTGTCCATCAGACGTAGCCTTTGGAGGTCAAGCTTTGAAGGAGTGCGATGACAAACTGTCACTGTCGTTATGACTTAAAGGCGCTCGGAACGCTGGGTCAGCAAGTTTATACGATTTAGGTCAGGAGGCGCACTGGGCGGCCGAAAGTGCGCGCGAGCAGCGTCTCCACCACAATTAATTCGTGATCGCGCTCGCTGTGGCGGTCAGCGCGGTATCGAGTGGCATGTCCCAAGCGTGGTCGTCTTTCGGTGGAAGGGCGTCACCGTGTCAACTTCGATCCAAGCAGCTTCTTACAGCCGATACAAATCAAGTGATTAGAATGAAAAGGATAGTGTTTTGGATACGGATTTCGACGTTGTGCGACCGCTGGGCGTCATTGAGGAGTTCTTCTGGCTCTTCGATCATAGCTGTCCCAAGCATTTTTGCATCGTCGCAGAGATAAAAGGACGAACTCTCGTGACTGACTGGAGGGCGGCTGTGGATGCATTGCAGGCGCGTCATCCGATGCTGTCTGTTTCGATCGATTCCACGCGACAGCGAGTTCCCCATTTCTACAGAGGCGCCAGCCGCCCGATCCCGCTGCGCGTCGCGCCTGCTGGAACAACCTGGGAGCAAGAAACGGAACGGGAGATCCGTACACTGTTTGATCCGACGGAGGGTCCGCTTGCTCGCGTGGTGTTGATCCATGAGCTTGAAAAGTCCTTCGTTCTGCTGGTTACCCATCACGCGATTGCTGATGGCGTGTCATCGATCTTTATGCTGCGGGATTTGCTTTCTGCTATGTCGGGGCAGCAACTAGATCCATATGAATTCCCGCCCTCGATCGATCAGAAATTGGGCGTTCCTATGCGACCATCAACGGCGCCTGGCAAGAAATTCTCGCACACGCTCGCTGTCGAATGCCTGAAAAAGCCGGTAAATGTCACAAGCCTCATCCTCAAATCTGAAACGACCAGCCTGCTTCGCGAGCGTGCCCGTCGTGAAGGAACAACGATACACGGTATCGTTTGTGCCGCAGCCACTTTGGCAGGTCGCAGTATTGACCCATCTTGGCGCGACGGTGCGGTAAGCATCTTCTCTCCGGTGGATCTTCGCAAGCTACTCGAGCTAAACGACGAGTGCGTTGTCGCAATAGCCAAAGGATCAACGGTGATCGAACCCAACGCACCTGACGATGCGTGGGAAATGGCTAGGTCAGTCACCGCTTCCTTACTTCCGCTGAAGACCCTTGAGGGCGGGGCTCCCCTCTTCACTGCGATCTATGAGGCAATGTCGACCGACATGGATGAAGCTGATGGTGCTCGTTTCAACGCAGACGCCTTCTCAGAAACCATGCTCGTCTCCAATCTTGGGCAGGTTCCGTATTCCTCTTCGATCGGGAACTTGACGATCGAGGCCCTTTGGGCACCCGTGGTCCTTCGAGGCCACGACGCGGAGCAAACCATCGGCGTCACCACCATTAACGGCGCGCTGCATCTCGTCCATTCCAGCTGGTACCCACTGCCCGGCTTCTTAGAAGAAATCGAGCACAGACTGCGAGACGCTTCGGTGTGATCTCGACGCGCCTGAAAGACTTCGATGAATGTTGCCGCTAGGGGCGTCACTGAAAACTCAGCATTGACGCCTCCGCTAAACAATTCCATCAATCGATCGAGCTTTTCGACGGTGGTCATGAGTTCAGGCGGGGATGATAATGACATTGCTAACCAGGATACTAGTAGGATTGTTGGTGCTGGGGGCTGCGGGTCACACGATCGGGTCGCTCGAGTTTTACAAGGGTCAGCCGCATGCGTTGTTTTGGGCGCTCTGCGTATCGGTTCTCATTGTTGTTCTGGCCGCGATGAATTGGCTGCGAGCCGATCGACCCCACGACCTCGGTCTGGCTTGGGTGACGGCAGCGGCCACACTGGCTTATGCAGGAATTTCTATCGGATTCGGATTTCTGATCGGCAACCCGATGGACTGGCGAGCCTTGTCCTTTGCCGCAATATCGTTGGCTTTGACAGGGCTCAGCCTCCGCACTGCCTTGAATTGATGCCGTCGGTCCATTTGTCCGATGCAAACCAACCCCGAACAGAGGGGCCGGTGCTGGAGCTACGTGAGCGACTGGGCTTCAAGCGTGCCGCGGTTGCTGTCGCGCGAAGGCTTGCTGCCATCATGCACGGCATGCTCAATCGGGGGAAGTGTACAATCCATTTGTTGGCGATCCCGCGTAGGTGAAAGCCGCTTGCGTACCTGAGTGCCTCAACCCTGTATGGGATGGCTTCTACGAGTCAAGGATACGATTGGTTCCAGTAAACAGATCGGTAGCGGCCATGTATACGGCGTCTGATGTGCCGCGATATTTTGCCGAAACCCGCGATCGAAGGTGTTGAGCGGATTTCGAAGGATTATAACTAACAGCTAGATAGGCTCAAAACTTGCCCTGCCCACGGGAGGCGGGCCCCACATTTCCCGATACACCAGCTCAGATAGCTACAGACCACGAACTTTCTCTAGCGCGTCGTGAAGCGAGCAAAGGCGCCCGCTCTCTCGTCAGGGTTTTGAGCAAGCTACTCGCTCTCGAATAGGAATCGTACCATCGACGTCCTTCTTGAAATTGCTTAAATGCGTGTCTCCAAACAAAAAGCAAAATTGCACTGTGCAGGACGATTGACACCAAAGAGGCACAATCCACAGGCTCGACGAGATCGCTCGGGCCTGCTGTACTTTGGAATAGCCGATCGGCAGTTTGCCAGACGCCGGCAAATCACGTTTGATGGCGTTGTTATGCTATACATCGTGAGAAAGAAGAGACAGAGCTGCTGCCCAAGCGCGGCCGGCAGATGCGGAACTTTTGGAGGCTCTGGCTTCCACAGTCGCTCCATCTAGCAGCATGATGAACACTTCAGCTAATTTCCGAGCTTCGTCGGCTGGCATAAGGACGACGAGTAGTTCCTCCATCCAGTCAGTCATCTTGCGGCCATATCTAATCGCTACCTCCGAAATCTGAGGATGGTCCGGTCCGAATTCGGCCAACGCCCGTTCGAAAAGGCAGCCTGCGAACTCGGGAGTGTCAAACCAGGCGCCATACCAATCAAAGATTGTTTTCACCCGAGCGGTTGGATCAACTACGCGTGTCAATCTATCGCTGATTTCATCTAAGATAAATGCGTATCGCTGTTCCAAAACGGCTCGAATAAGGTCGTATTTCCCCTAAAAGTTGCGATACAGAGTCATGCGCGCGACACTGGATTCTTCGATAATGCTATCTAATCCAACGGCTTGGAAGCCGTATTGCCCTGCTATGGATATCGGCGCGTGACGCACGAGCTTCACCGGCAGATCCGGCCGGTACGATGCGCATCAGTTCCGCACCGGGATGACCACCTGGCCAGGGAATAACAGCTCGATTATTACAGACTCAACCAATTCGTGTCGGCCAAAATGGCGCATTGGCCATTACCAAATCTACTCTTAAACAAGCTTATTGCCAAATCGATGGATGATAAAGCTTATAACCGCAGGCCGCAGATTAGTTGCGACGACGCCGGGGATCTCGCCGCCCAAACGTTTGGCGTACGCCAACATCTCCGTCGTAAATTGGATTGGCCTTGTTGATGAGGTTGCCCCACCGGCAATCTCGATGCTGTCCAGACGCGCCTCTTCTAGAACTCTCCTGACAAGGTCAGCGTCTTTCGAGACTTCTTTGAAGATTAACGCCAAATCGGCGTTCGATACCTGAACCACATGGTCTATTATGCCGGCTTTAGTAGCGGTTGAGCCTCGTATTGTTCTGTAGATCCCGTCGGGATCGCCGCCGATGATACCGTTTACATCCTCTGGCCTAAGTGCGGCGAGCAAGTCCATGGCGTTCTTCTGCTTGGAAAGGGCGCGGCGACATGATCCCGCAGCTAAATGGAGTGATTGCCAAAACGATGAACAACAAAGCTGCAGATCGCAGATCTGAGTTCCAATGCAACAATATCCGGTATCGGTTGCCCAAGCCCTCCGAGGTGCATTTGCATTTCGCGACTAAATGGGAACAGCCGCGACGAAGACAGTGCTCCACCGGCCAACTCGATGTCATCCAAACGAGCTTCCTCAAGGATACCTTCAATTAGGAGATTATCGTTCGATATGCTCTCGAATATTGAAATGAGGTCAGCATTTGTTACGCCCACCTTGTGCCGGACCATACCTTGGGCACCAACTGTTGTTCCTCTCGCGGTCGTATAGATTGCTGACGGATCCCCGTCGAGAACCGACCGAACATGATCGACCGAGAAATATGCACCGATTTCTGTCATATCATCCTCGTCAACCGTCTCGCCCTAATGAACCTATAGTAATTACAATCTCTTACGCAGTAGTTGGGACTGCTCACACCGATCTGGACTCGCCACGAACTTTTTGTGGGGGATGCCGCATCGAAGACCTGGCGATGTCGTCAAGACCGACGACACTCCCCGCCCAATTGGCCGTGTGGCTGCAACAAACCAGCAAAAAATGATGCCGGAATGATCCGAATATGATGCCCAGCTGAAATCTGCACCAAATGCACGTTCTGCGCGATAAATCGTTCGTGATTCTGACAATCCGGTCTTGTGCGGCCTTAGGCGCGACGCTAGTGATAATTGCATTTCAACCTTATCACTTTGCTTATTGAGCTTGGTATTGCTTGTGCTCGAGTGGGCAACCTACCCATCGATAGACCCTGGATGAACGACGATAACCAAGCATCAGTACGACCGGCCGGGAAGGACGCGGCACGCGGAACTCCCTTGACCAGTGTGCTGCTGTTTGCGGTCGTCGCGGCGCTTTCCGGTTCGGCTTTCTGGTTCTGGCTGAATTCGGCCCTTGCTGCGGCAACACACCCCGGCGTCGAGCCCGACATGCAAACAAGCGAGTTGGACCTCGTCAGCGACGCCGACATTGCCGATGCGCTGAAGACGGTCGGCGGCACACCGGCATTGCTTGACCGGTTCAAACCGAAGGACGCCGGTTGCCCGTTGCCGCTGGCCTGGATATCGATTAGGGGCGCCCCGGGACAGCCACCGACCTCCGTGAGGCTTCGTTCAGGCGCCTATCTTTCGCCAGCCTTCAAGCTCACGGATGTGCCGGTGCGGGTCGCAATTCCCTTCCCCGCTCCTTACGACATCGGAAAAGGGCAACTGACCGTACTGGGGACAGGAGCGACCGCATCGATCGCGCTGACGCCCCCCTGGCAGGTCGCATTCAATCAATCCAACACGTCCGTCCACAATGTTTCCTGGCGGGCGATCAAACGATGCACGGACTCCAATGGCTAAATTCGGCACCTGGTTCAGGACGTTGTTGGGACCGGCGCCGGTGATTGGCGTCTGCATGATGATCACGACCGTTGTCGGGTTATTGTCCGCCTTCCGGGTCGTCCCGACTTTTCCACCCACGCTTGGCTACGCTCTGTTGGTGGCGTTGATTTCGCTCGCTTGTCTCTACCTGCCTTTCAGCGTCGCAAGATTGTGGCCTTCGGTAGTCGGCAGTGCGGGCTCCTATCGGTTGAAGCCACGCCAATCGGCTTCTTTGCACCGTGCCATCATCAACGGAAGCAACAGGGTGACGGGAACGGCCGCACTCGACGAACTGGCACGCATGATCGGTCTCGACACGGTCAAGGCGGAGATCAGCACGCTGGTGCAGCGCCTCAGGGTCGAAGCCGCACGCCGTGAACAGGGACTGCCGGCCGCGCCGGTCTCCTTGCATATGGTCTTTGCCGGGCCTCCCGGCGTCGGCAAGACGGTCGTGGCGCGGCTCTACGGCGCGATCCTGCGCGATCTCGGTGTACTGCAGAAGGGCCACCTGGTGGAGACAGATCAGGCGGGGCTCGTCGCCGGCTATGTCGGCCAGACAGCCATCAAAACGAAGGCGAAGATCGATGAGGCGCGCGACGGCGTCCTCTTCATAGATGAGGCCTATATGTTGGCTTCGCGCGAAGGATCAAACTCCTTCGGACAGGAAGCGATCGATACGCTCCTGAAGGCGATGGAGGATCAGCGCGACCGTCTCGTGGTCATCGTCGCCGGCTACCCGGACCTGATGCGGAAGTTTGTCTCCAGCAATCCCGGTCTGCCTTCGCGGTTCACCAAGACGATCAACTTCGAAAGCTATGATGTTGAAGATCTTCTCGAGATCGCGCATGCCATGGCGCGGCAAAGCGGCCTCACCCTTTCCGCTGACGCCGATCAAATCATCAAGCGTTACTTTGCTCTTGCCAGGCAGCAGCCGGATTTCGGGAATGCGCGCACGGCAAGAACCCTTATCGAGCGCGCTCGCGAAACCCAGGCAACGCGGCTCGCACCTCTACTGGGACAGAAGAAAGTCAATCTGTCCGAGATCACGCTGGCCGACATCAAAGCGGCAACGGCAAGACCATCGTGAGTGCGGTCATGGGAAAACTGGGCTTCATCCTCCGCGAGCTGTGGCACCGGGATTGGCTTTTCCGGACAAGCGTCTTCGTGGGACCAGCCCCGCTGACCGGTCTGATGGTCGCCGGCGGTGTGTGGTGGTACACGGTCGCTTCTCCGGGCACGGCCGTTTCGCATGCTGCGCCGCCGCCGTGGGCTGCCGCTGTCGCTCATGGCGATCTCTGGGATACTAGCGCGGAGCCGCAGGCCGTAAAGCCTGCTCATAGCCTGCCCCCGGTGGGGGCGGACGGACTATTCGTCGGCGCCAAGCAGGGATGGCAGGTCGTGGTCAACGCTGTCCATGTCGATGTGATGCTGCAGGTCAAGGTGGATCCGACCCCATTGACCGGCTTCACAGCGGAGGGGCCGGGGATAGAGATGGATCGCGTCCTTGCCAGTCAGCCAGGTGCACCGATCTATGCGGCCAAGGGCCTTGGCTATATCGCCGTTCGTACGGCGGGCATCCACACGATTTCGCTCCGGCTGGAACGTCCCGCCGGTCACGCCGCCAACTGCATCGCGGGCCTGGGTTTTGCCGGGCACAAAGTCTATTCCAATGTCGCGCTCAATCTGGTCAGCGATGTCTCGCAGACCTACCCGCCCGCGCGCTTCGACCTCGAGCCAGGTCTTTATCCCCTCGAATGGGTCTTCGGCTGCTGGCATGATCAAGCGGAGACTGGACCTGGAAAGATCACCCTCCTCATTCAGCATCCCGGAGAAGACTCGTTGCAGCCGGCACGTGATGACGAGATCATCCATTCGCTTCGCGCGAGCCCTTAGTCGATCGTATCAGAGCCCACCCGGTTTACCGCGTCAGCAAATTGGAGGAATCGCATCGATATTCGGCGGAACCTCCGGGAGCGATTTCGCAAGTGTCGCCGCTCATAAACGGATCGCTATCAATGGATAGCAGCGCCAACATTTCAGCGATTATCGCAATTCAGGAGCAACACGAAATGAATAGAAGTCTAGGTCCTGCGGCTTTCATTTGCGTTAATCTTCTGTCTTTGCCGGCTTGGTCTCTCGATTGTGCCGGCGCAAGGCAACCAGTTGATCAGCTCATCTGTGGCAACGCGTCGCTCCGGAAAGCAGACGCGGATATGAGCAACGCTTATTTTGGCCTTCTTAAAGGCGTCAGGGATCCAGATATCCATCAAGCACTTATTTCCAGCCAACAGCGGTGGATTAAGGCGCGCTATCTCGAAGGTGAGAGATGGATTAACGATGGCGACGAACGACATGCCGAAATCATGCAGTTGCAAGCGGTGATCGCCTCGCGAACTGAAAAACTGTCGACAAGAAACGGCGTGACGGAAACGTCGGAGCTTGTAGCGAATGTCAAAGCCGAACAAGGTTACGCCTCTCGTTTCTCCGGCGGCCCCTATTCCGGCTATTGGTCGGAGTGCGATTTTTTCCCGACTGGCAACGGCGGCTCTACCTACGCATGTTTTGGTATGTGGGCAATCCAG
This sequence comes from Neorhizobium sp. P12A, assembly GCF_008365395.1. NCBI lineage: Bacteria > Pseudomonadati > Pseudomonadota > Alphaproteobacteria > Hyphomicrobiales > Rhizobiaceae > Neorhizobium > Neorhizobium sp. P12A. The sequence continues at coordinate 45,349 of NZ_QOVX01000027.1, forward strand.
AGTGGCTCAAGGGTGTGCAGCGATTACACATTCTGGGCTTCCGGCAGAATCTATGAGTATCAGAAGGTTGAAAATATATCGGAAAAACAGTTAGTTACGGCAGCCGCATGTGGTGAAGATAATGCGGTGTGTCCAACCCTTCATTACCAACCGACCAGCTCGGAGAAAGGTGAGTACGGATGGAACTTTCATGCCGATGACCGTGACGATGACTACAATCCCGACCTCAGCCGGTTGCCGGTGTTGAAGTTTGATCCCGATTTCGAGGCGGGAGGCCGAAATCCAGGCTATGTCCCTGGCTGGATGACCCAGTGCCTCACCGATTCGGACTTTCCGTCTCGCTCGATCGAAAGTCCCGATACAGCAAAATAGAGATGGTTCCGGAGAACGCGCGCGATGGTCCGCAGAGGTGTTAGACCGAACTGGACGACAGACGTCATTGACTTCTTGAAGGAATGCCTGCCGCGCGACGAGTTCGGAAATTGGCAGCATACGTCTTCCTCCGCGCTCCAGATGGGATGTGCGGCGCTGCAAGGGAGCCAGGCGAGAGAAAGCCATGTGGGAACCGCAGCCTCCCGCCTGACCGGGTCGTGCCAACCCACAGCCATAATGACATAAATCGGCCTTCCCGCAACCACCACCTGTCGTCAGGCTCGCCCAGCTCGAGTATTGCATCCTCGTCCTGACGCTGGAATATTCTCGATGCCGAGTTGCAAGCGGGGACTGCTGCGTATGTTCCGAAGGTACGTTAGAGACTACGATCTCCCACTCCTCGGGGGCGACATGGACATGTGCCAGAAGGTGTTCGATATCGTCTGCGCCCAATTGCATATCGAAGCAGGGAGCGAACTGGAAAGTCGTTTGGCCGCCAACATCATCCAATTCTACAAGCAAGGCTTTCCGAGCGAACCGCAATTGATGATCATGGCGCGAACCGTCGCCATCTCCTGACCGGACACCGTTTCCGGGGATTATGTGGTGATGCTGGAACTTTCCAACATACGCGCTGTTTCAAGCGCGGATTGGCGAAGAGCAGCCACCTTCGTCGATTTACCTCGTCATTGTTTCCCGATGACACTCTATTTGGCTCGCTCAACTTCCCGGTGGCGAGCCATCTTTTTTACGCATCCTCGCACATGGCAACTCGTCCTTGACTGCCAGGTCCAATCGGCGTCATCGAAGAGCTTCACGAATGCGCGTCAAACCGCGACAGCCGAACCATCCTTTCGACCATCAGAGCCCGCATGCAATACGCCGTCGATGGGCGCAATGGCCTGGCCGCCCCCCCACGGTGTGGCGACTGGCCTGACCCTGTGTCCACGCTGGGCGAGATTCTGCAAAGTAGCAGCGGGAACAGATCGCTCCACTTCGAAGGTTGCGCCGGTGAACAACCCGCGTCCCATATCGATGGATGCCTGTACGTCCATGCCGAAATCCACCACATTCTGCAGCACCTGGACCTGGCCCACGGGCTGATAGAAACCGTGCATCACACCGAAAGATAGGTACGGCGCTTCATCCTTGGTCGCGAATCCTGGAATTATGGTATTGAGCGACCGTTTACGGGGGGCGACTTGGTTAGGGTGTCCGTCCTCCAGCGTGAAATTCGCGCCGCGGTTCTGAAACAGCACGCCGGTCCGCGGACAGCAGATTGCCGCGCCGAACGATCCGCTGATGGAATTGATCAAAGAGCAGAAATTGCCATGCCGGTCCGCAGTGGTCAGATAGACCGTATCGGTCGGTCCCTGCGGTAGCGGTGCGACGGCCTGCATGGCCACGTCCACCCGGATGCGGTCGCGCAATTCATCGACATAGCCGTCGGAAAGGATCATATCGACCGGCACCACTGCGTGATCCGGATCGGCGATGTACCGATCCCGAACCTCGGCGGCCAGGCGGTATGCCTCGATCTGGAGATGAAACCGTTCGGGACCCGCCGGATCGAGACGCCCATGATCAAATCCTTGGAGAATTCTCAACATCAGCGATGCGACAAGCCCCTGCCCGTTCGGAGGGATCTGATGAACATCGACATCACGATACCGCACGGTCATCGGCTCGACCCAGACCGGACGCCAGTCCGCGAAATCGCCAAGACGATGGCAGCCGCCGGCCGCATTCAGCGACGCGACCATAGACTTCGCCAGATCACCTTCATAAAAGCTTTCGGTCCCTTCCCTTGCGACGACGCGAAGCGTCTGGGCCAACCGAGGCATGGAGAAGAGCTTGCCTGCCTGCGGTGCTTTTCCGGCGTGAAGAAATAGATCGGCGGAGGATCTAAGCCGGACCTCTGCCTCCCGCCAGTCAGCCGCCACACGCTCGGCGACTGGGAAACCGCAGTCTGCGCGCTCGATTGAAGGCTGAAGTAGTTCTCCGAGTGACTTCGTACCGAAAGCGGAGAGAAGCAGTTCCCAGGTTCTGAGCGCGCCGGGGATGGTGACGCTATGCACGCTGTCCTCGTCAACCACCGACAGTCCCTTGTCTCGGAGGAAAGCGGCCGACAGGCCGCTCGGGGCATAGCCGGAGCCGTTGACCGCATGAAGCTTGCGGTCGCTCGCGTTCCAGACAAAGGCGAAACAATCGCCACCCACGCCGGTGCTTTGCGGCTCGATGACACCGAGAAGGGCGCAAGCCGCGACGGCGGCATCGATGGCATTGCCGCCGTGGCGCAGGATTTCTGCGCCGACAAGGCTCGCTTCCTGATGCGAGGTCGCAATGGCATATCCGGTTCCGAAGGATGGCGATCGGCCCGGCAGCTGGAAATCACGCATGTCATCTATTCCTGTTGTTATAATTCATCGCGTTCTCGCGGCCGGCCGGATACGATCCGCCAGTTCATGGCGCGACATGCGCTGTTCCAGCCAGTTCTGGAAAAGCCCGAGAATGCTGGTGAGGATCAGGTACCAGATGGCGGCAAAGAGGAATAACTCGAAGGTCTTGAACGTGGCGGAGTTGATATCCTGCAACGTACCAAAGAATTCGCGCACGCCGATGATGCTCAGCAGCGACGTGCCCTTGATCATGAGCGTGAACTCGTTGCCGAGAGGCGGAATGACGACGCGCATTGCCTGCGGCAGCACGATCAGGCGAAATGCAAGGAAGGGACGCAATCCCAGAGCGCGCGCGGCATCCATCTGACCGGATCCGACCGTGCCGATCGCACTTCGGAATATCTCGCTCATATAGGCACCCTCGTTGCATGCCAGCGCGATCAGGGCGGCTTGCATCGGCCCGGATATCGATATCGGGCCGAGCACGATTTCCGGATAGGAATAGAACCCCGCGGCAGCAACGCCGGTATAGACGAGAAGCAGTTGCACCAGCAGCGGCGTGCCGCGCCAGAACCAGACATAGAAGCCCGATATAAAGCGCAACAGTCCGGATTTCGATCCCCGGGCAAGAGCGATGATCAATCCGAACACGACGCCGGCAAACTGAGCGATGACGGAAATATAGATCGTCACCAGCATGCCTTCCCAGACAATCGCAGGCGGATTGAACAGGAATTCGAGGAAATAGTGGAAATCCACGTTTGCGCGTCCTTTGCAGCGAGCACCGGCGATATGTTCCCGGAATACCGGGTAACATATCGCTCTCCTCGCTCAGGTCTTTATCTTCCGACAGCCATGGACTCGAAACTCCACGCCTTGACCGCCGCATTGTAGGATCCATCGGTCTGGGTCGTTTCGAACGCCTTAGCCAATGCATCATGCAGGTCTGCATCGGATTTCAGCGTCGCGATCCCGGTGAAATACGTGCTCATCTGCGGGCCCGCGAGCTTGAGCTTGCCGGGATTCTGCTGATTGTAGGCCGCCTCGGTCGCTGTTCCGCCGTAGAAGGCGTCAGCGAGGCCGGAGAGAAGTTGGACGATGGCATCCGTGGCCTTCGGCAGGGCAACGATGGAGATCGCCGGTTTTCCCTGCTTCACCAGTTCATCGCTGGTGGCGGTCACTTCCTGCGCGTTGACGGAGCCGCGCTCGACCGCGACTTTCTTTCCGGAGAGATCGGCAAGGGAGCTGACCGCAAGCGGGCTGTCGGCCTTGACGATGACGGCGTTGCCGACATTGGCGTAATCCACGAAATCGACGACCTTGCGCCGCTCGGGCTTGTCGAACAGTGCGGAGATGATGGCATCGCACTGGCCTGCCTGCAAAGCGGGAATCAGACCGTCGAAGCTGATGTTCTTGTAGCTCGCCGTGACACCCATCGCCTTTCCGATGGCATTGCCGACATCGATATCGAAACCGACCGGCTTCATCGTGGTCGAATCCAGTGACAGGAAAGGCGGCACGGAAAGGTCGCTGCAGTATGTCAGCGTACCCTTGGCCTTGACCTTGTCGGCCAGTCCGTCTGCCCGTGCGGCTGTGCCAGCGAGAACGGCCAAAAGGGCGGCACCGACGATGACGGCCGGCATGCGACGGATCTTTGAATTGCTTGCGCTCGATTTCATTGCGGTAACCCCTCTTTTATATGGTTTGTTTAGATGGCAGTTCCGGCCGGAAGCCGGAAAGATATCAATTCAGTCTCCTTTTCGGGCAGGCTCGATCGAACCTCTGGCCGCGCTAAGGAGCGGTTGAGGATTTTTCTTTCCGCGCGCTCACGGACTTCGCCATGATGCAGAGCAGCTCGAAGGCAATGGTCGCGCCGGCCAGTGCCGTCAGCCCTGCAATGTCGAAGGGCGGCGCTACTTCCACGACATCCGCGCCGACGACATTCACGCCGTCGATCAGCCGGACCAGTTGCTGTGCTTCGCGCGTGGTAAAGCCGCCGATTTCCGGCGTACCCGTTCCGGGCGCCATGGACGGGTCGATGCTGTCGATGTCGAAAGAGACATAGGTCGGGGCGTCGCCGACGATGCTGCGCGCTTCCGCCATCACGGCCTCGGCGCCCCGGGCGGCGAATTCCTCGATGTAGATGATGCGGATACCCTGGTCCTTCGCCCACTTGTGCTCGCCGGGCTCATAGATCGAGCCGCGTATGCCGATCTGAACGACCTTCTTCGGATCGAGAAGCCCTTCCTCGATCGCACGGCGGAACGGTGTTCCGTGCGTATAGGGATTGTCGCCGAAATAGGTGTCGTTGGTATCGGAATGGGCATCGAAATGAATAAGCCCGACAGGACGATTGCGGGCGACTGCCCGCAGGGCCGGCAAGGTGGTCAGGTGGTCGCCACCAATGCCGAGCGGCAAGGCGCCGGCGGCGACCACAGCTGCAACGCCGTCCTCTATCCGCTTCAGTCCATCCGCAAGGTCGATAGGATTGACGGAGAGATCGCCTATATCGGCCACGCGGGCCATCGAGAAGGGCTCGATGCCGGAAACGTGATGCGTGCTGCGCATCAGGCTCGATTGGCTGCGCACTTCACGCGGTCCATGGCGCGCGCCCGCACGGTTGGTCGTGCCGCCGTCCCATGGGACGCCGAACATCGCGATGTCGAGCCCCTCCGCGGTGTCGAGGATCGGCAGGCGCATGAAGCTCGGTATGCCGGCAAAGCGCGGCACGACGGCAGCGTCGATCTGTCGAAGGGCAGTATCCATTATCTTCTACTCCAGTCCAAATTCTTCGCGTATCGCTTGTTCGATGCCGCGGACGACGTCATCGAGAAGCCATTGTCCCTTCTCTGCCGTTGAACCTTCGGTGAGCGAGAGCACACCGGAGGGCGGGAGTCCCTGCGGCGGCGCGGGATAACGGTCGTAGGGCTTGAAACGCGCGGGTCCGTCATTGGCGGCGGCCGAAAGATCGACGAGATCAGGGCGCAGGGCCATCATCATCGATGTTTCGATCACACTGGCATGCTCAAGCTCGATGCCGGGATAACCATCGGGAAAGACGCGCGCGATCGTTTCCGGGCGCACCATGTCCCAATGGTCGATGCGCAGGATGGCGAGAGTATCGTTCGGATCGCGCCCGAGCGTGTCGAGCGCAAGCTCTATGCCCTCGACGCTGCTCCAGATGTTCTCGTAATGGCCGTTGACGAGAACGATGCGCCTTGCGCCATGCCGATAGAGTTCGCAGACGATATCCCGGACGACGGCCGCATGGGTGGCGGCTGTCAGGTTGAGGGTCCCGGAAAAGGAGCGGCCACCGCCGGTACGCGGCTGCGACCGATTGCCGAAGGGAAGGGTCGGAGCAACGAGTGCGCCGATACGTTGCGCCACCCGCTCGCAGATAGCGGTCGGCAGGACGACATCGACGTTCATCGCCATATGGTGGCCATGCTGCTCGGTCGCTCCCAGGGGCAACATGACAGGCTGGCCAGCCTTTATCCGTGTGGCGAATTCGGGCCAGGACAATTCGGAGAGAAAAACGCTGTCGTTCATGATCACCTCACAGCATCGCCGAGCCGCCATTGGCGCCCAAGCATTGTCCGGTAAAAAATGTGCCGCCCGGCCCGGCAAGGAAGGCGATCGCGGCAGCCACTTCATCCGGCTTGCCGATGCGGCCGAGCGGATGGGCCGTCTCCGCCGCCTTCATCTCCGGCGACAGCGTTTCGAAACCGAGCAAATCCGTATCGATCGGGCCGGGGGCGACCGCGTTCACGAGAATGTCGGGCGCCAGCTCGCGCGCCCAGGATCGGGTCAAACTGACGATGGCGCCCTTCGTCGCCGCATAGACGGCAAAGTTGCCCCGACCGGCAAATGCAAGATCGGATGCGACGTTGATGATGCGGCCACCTGGTCGCATCGCCTTCAGCGCTTCACGCGTCACGAGGATCGCGCCCCTGACATTGACGGCGAACTGCCGGTCGACCTGCTCCGCGCTGGTTTCGGCAAGCGCCGACTCGATCATTATGCCGGCATTGTTAACGAGGATATCGATACCACCGAGCCTGCTGCTCGCTGCGCCCACCGCCCTGACCACGGCTCTCTCGTCGGCAATGTCGCACGGCAGGATGTCAAAGAGGGATTGGGCCGCAACCAGATCGAGGCCGATCACCGCGGCCCCCAGCTCGCGCAGCATAAGGCCGGTTGCGTGGCCGATACCGCGCGCAGCACCGGTTAAAAGCGCGGTCTTGCCGGACAGAACCCCTACCATGGCACTTCTCCCCGATCGATGCCGATTGTCTGTCCGGTGATGTTTGCCGCAAGGTCGGACGCCAAGAAGAGATAGGGGCCGGTGACGTCGGCAGGCTCCATCAAGCCCGGCAGCGCCTGGGCGCCGACGATCGCTGAAAGCAGCTCGTCTTCGCCCTTGCTGCTGCGCGCCGACATGCGGCCGAGCGATGCCATCGCCGCATCGGTCCGCACCCAGCCAGGGCAGACGGCGTTGACCCGGATGCCTCGCGGTCCAAGTTCCCGGGCAAAGGTCTTTGTCATGCCGATCACTGCATGCTTCGATGCGACATAGGCGCCAAACAGCGGCTCGGCGACCCGGCCCCAGATGGAGGCGGTGTTGACGATTGCGCCTCCCGCCGTCATTCGCGGCAGTGCCAGAGCCGTCACACGCGCGGTACCGAGCACGTTGACGTCCAGTATGCGGCGGAAATCGGTTTCGACACCGGCAGACCATTCGAGGATCGGCGTCATGCGTTCCACGCCCGCATTGTTGACCAGTACGTCGAGACGTTCGATCTGTTCGAATGCTGCCGATACGGATGCGTCATCGGCAATATCGGCGATATGGCTGCTCGCGCCCAGTTTCGCCGCCACCGATGCCACAGCGGGATCATCGGCCAAAAGGTGGAGGTTTGCACCGGCAGCATGAAACGCATGGGCAACCGCAAACCCGATGCCGCGGCTTGCGCCGGTGATGACGACAGTTTTGCCAGAGAAATCCAAGATCATCGTAGCACCGATTTTGGAGGCGACCCAGCCTGACAGCGATGGTCGGCCGCGTTCGAAAAAATCATGGACAAGTTTTCGTTTGAAAACTATCAAAATATTCCAATCATAAAATTGAAAACTGTCGATGTAAAATCATGCGTAGACTGGATAATATCGACCTTCGCCTGCTGCGTGTTTTCATGACATTGGTCGAGGCCGGCGGATTTGCGGGTGCGCAGATCGCGCTGAATCTTTCCCAATCCACCCTGAGCACGCATCTGGCAGATCTGGAAAAGCGTCTCGGCGGCCAGCTTTGCATTCGGGGACGCAAGACGTTCCGTCTGACGGACCTCGGTCAGGCCACTTACGAAGCTGCGGCGAGACTTTTCATCGATGTCGAAAATTTCGGCCACAGAGTAGCAGCGGCCAATGGAAGGCTGACGGGGCGGCTCCGGCTGGGGATCGTCGACGGGGTCATCACCAGCAAAGAGCTAGGGCTCCAACATACGCTTGATCGTTTGATGCAGCCGGAGATCGATGTCGTCATCGACGTGATCCAGGCAACCCCGCTGGAGCTGGAAAAAGCCGTTACGGAAGGGCGTCGCGACGCCGTGATCGGACCTTTTTCCCAGCAAGCGCCGGGGATCGTCTACCGCCCGCTTTATCGGGAATTGAACGAACTTTACTGCGGTAAAGGTCATCCGCTGTTCGAACGTCCAGACGGACTTATAAACCAGACTGACATTGAGCGGGCCAATCTATCCGTTCGCGCCTATCGACAGTTGGACGATCTCTACCGGATCGGTCACTCAAAAGCATCCGCGTCCGTCCACCAGATGGAAGCTCAGGCTATGCTTATTCTTTCGGGCCACTACATAGGGTTTCTCCCGAGGCATATGGCCGAGATCTGGTTGAATGCCGGGCAGATGCGCGCCATCAAGCCTGGGCGTTTCGGGTTTCACTCGCAGCACTTTCTCGCCTTTCGTCAGAGCGAGCGGGAACGGCCGATAATTCGCGCGCTGCTCACCGCCATAGGGAATCCAAGCCATCAACCGTAATCGTCGCCTGTAGACAGCGAGATGCAAGTCGGCTTTAGCCGGCGCTCAGGCGAGCGCGGTGGCTTTGTCCAACGTCTCAGCTTAGTCCTTTATTGCAAGAAACTGTCCCTGAGGCCGTAATGTATTCTCTCCGACTATCTGCCCAGATGAGTAGCGGGACAGTGGCGCAAGGTTCCTCCGCATGGTGCTGGCGAATTCTTTCCGTCTGCACTTCACAACCTCGACTTCGAGCTATCTCATCCAGCCATCCACGGCACGGCGCAGAAAGTCGAGATCACCTTCGTTGTCTTTCGGACTGCCGGCACGATGGCCCCAGATGGAAGGAATGGGTCGCAGCTCAGCATGGGCAAGATGGGGGATATCGGCAGCATTATCAGCCACGGGGAAGTAAAGATCAGTTCTCCCCGGCAAGAGCAGAACACGGGCGCGTATCGAATTGAGCGCACGCACCAGGTCACCGCGGTACATCTCATTGTCGCTGATATCGGACGCTATCCAGGTGCAAGCCTGGGCATACAGATCTGCGGCCGGCCTCCGTAAAAACCCCGGTTCCCAAACGTCGGTAAGAAATTCTTCCAGCGTTGCTGCATTGGTGCCGCTCAAATGCAATTCGGCACGATACCAGTCCTGACTCATCGCCCAGCCGGCGTAGATGCGCGCAAAGGCGCGCAGTGCGGCGCGAGGTTCTGTCGAAAAGCGACCGCCGCCAAGGTACTCTGGCGCAGCCTCCAGGGTTGCGAGC
>NZ_QOVX01000028.1:0-52821 GCF_008365395.1 Neorhizobium sp. P12A
ATTGCGCGCCAGCAAGGCTTTCAATGGAAGCGCGCCCAGATCGTCCGCCCGCACAGCCGCAAGCGAGCCGCCGAAGCGGCCGATGGGGGTTCGGATGTAGTCGCAAATGAAGGCTTCAGTCATTGCGCGGCCTCCCTGTCATGTTGATCTGTCGTCCTGACGGCCCTTTTCGTACGCGCATCGATATCGCGCAAGGGCCGGTCATGAAATATCAGGACAGTTGCTTGGCCTTGAGGACGGAGACGGCCATTTCGCTATTGTGAACATATTCATTGGCATCCGACTGTCTCTGCACCAGCAGGATGAACAGCAAATCCGTCAGCATGAGCTGGGCGTCGCGCGCGGTAATCGCCGAAGAGCGGACACGCTCCTCGTCACCGACAGTATAAAGACGAATGTCGGCGGCCCGCGCCAGCGGATTGTCGGAAAGACCCGTTACCGAAATCACCGTGGCGTTCCTCTGGCTTGCCAGCTCGGCAATGCGCAAGGTCTCGATGCTCGCGCCCGAATAGGAAAGTGCAAACAGAACGTCGCCCGATCCAAGCGTCGAGGCATTGGCCATCTGCACATGGCTATCGCTGTCATGGAGGACATTTCGGCCGAGCTTCATCAGCTTGTAGGAGAAGTCGCGGGCCACCAGCGAGGAGGCGCCGACGCCCGCGAGATGAATGCGACGCGCCTCGTTGAGCGTCGTGAGTGCTGCGTCGATGTCCTGCTCGTTGTTGACGGCGATCGTCTGCTGCATCGATTGCAGCTTGCTGCCGATCAGCTTCTGCAGGATCGTGAGATATCCGTCGCCCGCTTCGATCGTTCCGTGGATCATGCCGGCCGGCGCCTGCCATTCCTGCGCCTTGGCCTCGCTGACGGCGAGTTTCAGTTCCTGATAGCCCGCGTAACCAAGCTTCTGGCTGAACTTCACCACGCTCGACTGACTGCGGCCTGTTTCGGCCGCCAGAGCAGCGGACGAAAGCCGCAGCATCTGATCGGGGTTCTCGACAATGAACTGGCCGATCTGGCGATCCGCCGGCGCCATCACGTCGAGATTAGCACTGATCTTCTTCAGGATAGACATTCGCCCCTTCGCGATGCCGCTGCCGGTTTTGGCTTGATGATCGCGCAGTCACCATAACATCGGAACCGAAGCCGGCAAACCATGATCTGGAATAAAAAATTCCTCTCCTATTGACAGAAAGGAATGACCCAATAATCATTCCCTTCCGAGGAATCCCATCGGTGTTCCCTCTACCTTCCTCCTGGTGGAACTCATATTCATGGAAAGATTGCGGATCATCGGCGGAAAAAGCCTACAGGGTGCAGTGACGATTTCCGGCGCAAAGAATGCTGCCTTGCCGCAGATTGCGGCCGCCCTTCTCAGCCCCTACCCGGTGGAGCTGACCAATCTTCCGGCTGTCACCGATGTCGAAAACATGCTGGGTGTGGTGCGGCTTCACGGCGCCGACGTGACCGGATCCGCGCACAGCACGACGATCGATGCAAGCGCGATCGTATCGAAGGAAACGTCCTACGACACGGTGCGCAAGATGCGGGCCACCGTTCTGGTCCTGGCGCCGCTGCTTGCGCGCTTCGGCGAGGCGCGCGTCTCCTTGCCCGGAGGCTGTGCGATCGGCGCGCGACCTGTCGATATTCACATCAAGGCGCTCGCGAGCCTCGGCGCCGATATTGCGATAGAAAACGGCCTGATTGTCGCGTCGGCACCCTCCGGTCTCACCGGAACAAGGATCGTCCTGAGCTCGCCCTCGGTCGGCGCAACCGAAACCGCCATGATGGCCGCCACAACGGCAAAAGGCGAGACGGAAATCCTGAACGCCGCCCGAGAGCCTGAAGTAGCCGACCTTGCCGCCTGTCTTGTCGCGATGGGCGCCCGGATCGAGGGAGCAGGCACGCATCGGATTCTTATAGAGGGCAACACGACATGGCGACCCGCCAAACACCACGGAATCCCTGACCGGATCGAAGCCGGGACCTATGCAGTCGCGGCCGCGATCACGGGCGGCAGGCTGGAACTGATCAACGCTCGCCTCGACCATCTTGCCTCGGTCGTGCAGGTGCTGGAGACCGTTGGCGTCAGCCTGTGGCCGAGCGATCGCGGGCTGGTCGTCTCGCGGGATGGACCGCTGAAAGCGACGGATCTCACCACGGAACCCTATCCGGGCTTCCCCACCGATCTGCAGGCGCAATTCATGGCCCTCGCCTGCTGTGCCGACGGCGCTTCTCTTATCCGCGAAACGGTGTTCGAAAACCGCTTCATGCATGTTCCGGAACTGATGCGTCTCGGCGCCAATATCAAACTGCAGGGAACGACCGCACTTGTACGGGGCGGCAATGCCCTTAGGGGCGCCCAGGTCATGGCAACCGATCTGCGCGCTTCCGTGTCGCTCGTTCTGGCGGGACTGGTGTCGGAGGGCGAAACGATCGTCAACCGCGTCTACCATCTCGACCGCGGCTATGAACAGCTGGACCGCAAGCTGCGTCTCTGCGGCGCCGACATCGAGCGGCTGAGCCCATGAGCGAGGCACCCGATCGTCCGATATATTTTCTCGGCGTCGACGGCGGCGGAACGGGCTGTCGGGCCCGGATCGAGGATCACTCGGGTACCGTGTTAGGACAGGGCCTTTCCGGTCCGGCCACGACCCGGCTCGGGATTGAGGAGGCATGGGCTTCGATCGCAAGAGCCTTTAGTGCTGCTATCGAGGAGTCAGGGTTCGCCGATGGCCAGATCGCTCGCACGCATGTCGGCATCGGCCTTGCCGGCATCGGCCGCAAAGGTGCGCTGGAAGCATTGAAGGCGATTCCTCATCGTTTCGCCGGCATCGAATTTGTCAGCGATGGAATGGGGGCCTGCCTCGGCGCTCATTCGGGCAAGGACGGCGCGATCGTCATTGCCGGAACAGGCTCGATCGGTCTCGGCTTCGTGGATGGACATGATCTGCGCGTCGGCGGCTATGGCTTTCCCATCTCCGATGACGGAAGCGGCGCCGAACTCGGACTGAAGGCGGTGCAGGCGGCGTTGCGCGCCCATGACGGTCGCCAGGAATGCACGGCCTTGCTGGCAGAGATCATGCAGCGGTTCCAGAACGATCCGATGGAGGCAGTCGCATGGATGGATCGGTCGTCGGCGACCGACTATGCCGCACTCGCGCCGATGGTGATGCGCCATGCCGACCAGGGCGACGCCGCGGCCCGCCGCATCGTCCAAGGTGCCGCCGAGCATATCGACACTCTGGTCCGCGCTCTTTTCGACAAGGGCGCGCCGCGCGTGTCGCTTCTCGGAGGACTGGCCAGTCCACTGGAGCCATGGCTTTCCCCTGATGTCCGCCGTCGCTTGAAGCCCGCAGACGGCGACGCCGTGTCGGGCGCAATCATACTTGCCAGGAAATCACAGCCAGCTTCCTAGTCGGTCGAGGTAAGGCTTTCATCGTCGCCGATTTGGAATATATTATTCCTTTTCGTGTTGACATAAGGAATAGACGATCCTAAGACTTTAACGAAAGGGAAATGGGAGAGGAGCAGAGGCGGACGGCCAGCGACGGTGACGTCGCAGGGCGGGATAAAGCATCAGCCGTGATCTCGTAAATCGCCGGATCGGCGCCAATTTATTGTGAGCGGACAAGTGCTTGCGTGCCTCGCTTTACAATCTTCATTTGTCCAAGATGACAATTCGAGAACAGGTCGATGACTGAGCAAAGGTTGATATCCGAGTTGGAAAAGCTGGTTTCGGAAGGCCGGAACCCCAATACGATGCATATCGACCTATTGCCGACATTCGACATCCTGCGCGAGATCAACTACGAGGATCGCGGCGTCCCTGTAGCCGTCGAAAAGGTCATTCCAGAAATTGCCGCCGTCGTCGACGAGATCGTGAACGCCTTCCAGAAAGGCGGCAGGCTTGTCTATATGGGTGCCGGCACCAGCGGTCGGCTTGGCGTCCTGGATGCCTCGGAATGCCCGCCGACCTTCAGCGTACCGGATACGATGGTCGTTGGCCTCATTGCAGGCGGCCCGGACGCGCTGCGGCGCTCGATCGAAGGGGCGGAAGACGATCCGGCGCTTGGCAAACAGGCGCTTGAAGAGATAAATCTGACCAACAAGGACGTGGTCGTCGGCATCGCCGTTAGCGGCCGCACGCCCTATGTGATCGGCGGATTGAACTATGCCAGGAGCGTCGGCGCAAAGACGGTGGCACTCTCTTGCAATCCCAACTCGGTCATAGCCGGCATTGCGGATCTTGCCATTTCTCCGGTCGTCGGCCCTGAAATTTTGACCGGCTCGACGCGGCTGAAGTCCGGCACGGCGCAGAAGCTCATTTTGAACATGCTGACGACGGCCAGCATGATCCGCATCGGCAAGAGCTACCAGAACCTGATGGTCGACGTGAATGCGAGCAACCAGAAGCTCGTCGCCCGCGCCTCAAGGATTGTCATGCAGGCGACCGGCTGCACGCCTGCGGAAGCGCGGCGTGTTCTCGACCTGACAGGCAATGACGTGAAACTTGCCATTTTCATCGAAATAACCGGCGCAGGCATTGAAGAAGCGCGCGACGCATTGCAAAACGCTGGAGGATTCCTGCGAAAGGCGATCAGCGCCAAGATCGTTTAAGCTGTTCGGGCATTCGTCAACATAGACATAAGCGGCAGCATAGCCGCAGGATCAACGAAGGTGCAGAGGGTGAGAAAAATGAGAAGGCATTTCGCAGGTAAGATGATGTCGTGCATCGCGCTGGCAGCGCTGATGGGTGTCGCAACCGTGTCTACCCCCGCAGCCGCCGCAACGCTGCGCCTGGCCTGGTCGCAGGATGCAACGGGCCTCGACCCGCACAAGCAGACTGCCTTTTCCTCGCTGAGATTGCTCGAACTCATCTATGAACCGCTCGTCAGGCTCGACAGCAATCTGCAGATCGCTCCGGCCATCGCGCAGTCCTGGGATTTCTCCGCCGAGGGAAAGGACCTGACCTTCAAGCTTGACCCGAAGGCCAAGTTTCAGAACGGCGCTGCGGTAACGTCTGCCGACGTGAAGGCTTCCTTCCAGCGCATTCTCGACCAGGCGACAGGGGCAGCGGCGCGCGCCAACTTCCTGTCGATATCGGGTATCGATACCCCTGACGTGACAACCGTCGTCTTCCATCTGTCGCAGCCCGATGTTCCGATCCTGACGGCGATGTCCAACATCAACGCGGCCATCGTTCCGGCGGCTGATATCACGGCCGGCACGATCGGTACCAAGGCGATCGGCTCCGGTCCCTTCAAGCTCGACAGCTGGGTTCCGAATTCCAAGGAAGTACTGTCCGCCAACAAGGATTGGGCCGGTGGCGCAGTCGGCGTCGATGGCATCAACGTCAGCGTTCTGCCGGATGAAACCGCGATCCTGGCTGCAATGCGCACCAAGCAGGTCGACTTCGCGCTTCTGAACGACCCGCTGGTTGCCACGCTCGTTCCCAAGGAACCGAGCCTGGTGCTGACGCGCACACCCGTTCTTTCCTACAATGTCCTGCAGCTCAATCCCGCGCACAAGCCGATGGACACGCTCGCCGTGCGTCAGGCGATCTCCTGCGCCATCGACCGCCAGGACGTTCTCGACACGGCCGCCCTTGGCGAGGGCAAGGTGACCGGACCGCTCACCATGCCTGCCTATGCCGCCGATCCAAGCCAGCTTTTCTGCTACAAGCGCGACGTTGAAAAGGCCAAGAAGCTCATGTCGGATGCCGGCTTCGCCAACGGCTTTTCCGCAACCGTCATCGCCGCAACCGGCGAGCCGCCGACTGCCGCTTCCGAAGCACAGGTCATCCAGGCGCAACTCGCCGAAATCGGCATCAAGCTCGATATCAAGCTGATGGAATTGAATGTCTATGTCGACGCCTGGCTGAAGGGCAATTTCGACATGGCTGTTGCGCTCAACGGCGGCAGTGCTGATCCCTACACGATGTACAACCGCTACTGGACGAAGAACGGCAACCTGCAGAAGGTCGCGAACTATACCGACGATACGCTCGACAGCCTGCTGCAGAAGGGCCGCGCTGAAACCGACCCCGCCAAGCGCAAGGCGATCTTTGCCGACTTCGAAAAGCACATTGCCGAAGTGTCCCCCTGGGTCTGGCTCTACACGTCCTATGGCTACACCGCCGCCCAGAAGAACATCGAAGGCTTCGTGCCGTCTCCGACGGGTTCTCTCTTCGGCCTCAGCAAGGTCTCCATCAAGTCCTGATCCGATCAGGGCTCGAGTGCGAACGGTCGCGAGGTTTATGGTCCCATGAATTATCTGGCCCGCCGGTTGGCGACCTTTCCGCTGGTCATGATTGGGGTTTCGATCCTCGTATTCGTTGCGATCCGCCTTGTGCCGGGCGACGCCATCACGGCGATGCTCGGCACGGAGGCCGGTCTTCTGACGCCTGAGCAGCGGGCGTCGCTGGCCGCCTATTTCGGCATCGACCAATCCTGGTTCATCCAGTACTGGCGCTGGCTGCTCGGCGTGCTTCAGGGCAATCTCGGCATTTCCGTCACCTACGGAAAGCCGGTGCTGGGGGTCATCATCGAGCGTTTTCCGCTGACGCTTGAGCTGGCGCTGCTTTCGATGATCATCGCCCTGTTGGTCGGGCTTCCCGCCGGCGTGTTTGCGGCCACTCACAAGGAAAAATTCTCCGATCTCGGCGTCCGGGTCATCGCGATGATCGGTCAGTCGACCCCGAATTTCGTGTTGGGATTGCTGATCATCTATGCGCTTTCAGCCGGCTTCGGTGTACTGCCGACCATGGGGGCGTTCACGCCGCCCTGGGAAGACCCGATCGGCAATCTCGGGCAGATGATCTTGCCTGCCATCACCCTTGGCTTTGCTTTCGCCGCATCGGTAACGCGGATTTCGCGCTCCGCCATGCTCGATGTGCTGAGCGACGACTATGTCAGGACCGCACGCAGCCGTGGCGTTCCGGCGCGCGGCGTCATCTGGCGGCACGCGCTGCCGAATGCGCTGATCCCGGTCGTCACCTTGAGCGGCGTCGAGTTCGGATATCTCCTCGGCGGGGCGGTGCTGGTCGAGCAGATCTATGCGCTTCCGGGCCTCGGACGCCTCGTGCTCGATGCCATCCTGCAGCGCGACTATGCGCTGGTTCAGGGCTGTGTCCTCTTCATCGCCTTCAATTTCATGGTCATCAACCTCCTCGTCGACCTTGCCTATGTCGCGCTCGACCCGCGTGTCCGCTTGGGGGAAGGCTGATGCGTATCCTTCGTGCAATCCTTAGCCATATGAGCGGCAGGATCGGCGGTGTGATCGTCCTGATCTATCTCGTCGTCGCCATCCTCGGGATGCTCGGTGTGACGCCCCATAATCCACTGACGCAGAACCGGATCGACCGCCTGCATGCGCCGAGCGTGGTCTACTGGATGGGCACCGACCTCTTCGGCCGCGATGTGGCAAGCCGCCTGATGCAGGGGATCGGCCAGTCCTTCACGATTGCCTTCCTCTCCGTTGCCCTCGCAAGCCTGATCGGCACCATACTTGGGCTGACTGCCGCCTGGTTCGGCAAGCGCTGGGATGGCATCATCATGCGCCTCATGGACGTGCTGCTTGCCTTCCCGGCTATCCTTCTTGCCCTGCTCATCATTGCGATCGTCGGCCCGGGAACCTGGACCAGCGTTACCGCCATCGCCATCGTCTATACGCCGATCTTCACCCGCGTCGTCCGTGGCCCGGCCCTGTCACTTAAGGCCCGCGATTTCGTCGATGCCGCCCGCACCTTCGGCAGCAGGAAACGCTATATCCTGACGCGGCATCTCCTTCTCAATCTGGTCGCGCCGCTGACCGTGCAGGTCACGCTTGCGCTTGCATGGTCGCTGCTCACGGAGGCAGGCCTCAGTTTCCTCGGTCTCGGCACGCAACCGCCAGCCGCCTCGCTCGGGCTGATGCTCAGCGACAGCCGCAACCTGATGGAGACCGCACCCTGGCTGCTGATCTTCCCCGGCGTGGCGATCATGATCAGCATTTTGGGCTTCAACCTGCTGGGCGATGCGTTGCGCGATATTCTCGACCCCAAAATGCGGAGGACGGCATCGTGAACCCGCTCCTTTCCGTTTCCGACCTGCGCGTTGGCTTCGGCCGCAATCCTGAAGCGAACGAGATCGTGCGCGGCGTGAGCTTCGATCTCGCGGGAGGCGAGACGCTGGCCATCGTCGGTGAATCCGGCTCCGGCAAATCGGTCACTGCTCTTTCCATCAACCGCCTGGTCGACTTCAATGGCGGCCGCATCATCGGCGGATCGATCAAGCTGAAGCGCTCCGACAATAGCCTTCTCGATCTGACGACGGCGAGCGAACCACAGCTCGAGAAAATCCGCGGCGCCGAGATCGGCATGATCTTTCAGGAGCCGATGACATCGCTCAATCCCGTGCTGACCATCGGCCGGCAGATCGAGGAATCCTTCCGGCTGCATCGCGGACTGAGCGGCCGCCAGGCAACAGCGGCAGCCAAGGATGCGCTGGACCGCGTGCGGATTCCGGATGCGGCGCGCAGGCTGAAATATTGCCCCAACCAGCTCTCCGGCGGCATGCTGCAACGGGTGATGATCGCAACCGCGCTTGCCTGCAATCCGCGTCTTCTGATCGCCGATGAGCCGACGACGGCGCTCGACGTCACGGTCCAGGCGCAGATCATGGCACTGCTTGCCGAGCTGAAGCGCGAGACCGACATGTCGATGATCTTCATCACCCACGATATCGGCCTGGTTGCGGGGATCGCCGACAAGGTCATGGTCATGCAGGGCGGCACAGCGGTCGAGCAGGGCGAATTGAACCAGGTGCTGGATCACCCAAACCATCCCTATACCCAACATCTCCTGCATTCCGTTCCGCATTTCGCGGCCGGACGTGCGACACGGGAAGACTTCAAACGTGATGAGACAAAGATCGTCGCCCCGGCCCTTGCGGTCGACGGCCTGACCGTTCGTTTCCCGGTGTCCTCGGGTCTGTTCAGAAGACAGGCAGGGCAGGTTCATGCCGTCGAGAATGTGTGCTTCGACCTTGTGCCCGGCGAAACGCTTGCCATCGTCGGCGAGAGCGGTTCCGGCAAATCGACGACCGCGCGCGCTATCCTTGGGCTGGTCAAATCCACGCGGGGCAAATTTTCCGCCCATGCCGAAAGGGCATCCCGAACGGGTCAGCGTCCGGTACAGATGGTTTTCCAGAACCCCTATGCATCGCTCAATCCTAGGCTTCGCGTCGACGGCATTTTGGCCGAGCCCGTGATCGCCGCAGGTGAACGCCTTTCGACCAAGACGCGGGAGCGCATGGCCATGCTTCTGAAGCGCGTCGGCCTGCCGGAAAACAGCCTTGAGCGATATCCGCACGAATTTTCGGGCGGCCAGCGCCAGCGGCTTTGCATTGCCCGCGCGCTCATGCTCAATCCGTCCGTGCTTGTGCTGGATGAGGCAGTATCCGCGCTTGACGTGTCGGTGCAGGCCAAGGTTCTCGAACTGCTGATCGACCTGCAGCGCGAATATCGGCTTGCCTACCTCTTCATATCGCATGACATGGCTGTGGTGGAACGCATTGCCCATCGGATCGCCGTGATCTATTCAGGCGAGATCGTCGAAATCGGCGATGCGGCATCGGTGCTCTCGGAGCCAAAGCACTCCTACACGAAGAGGCTGATTTCCGCCGTGCCGACCATCGATCGCCGCAATGAGAACTTCACCTTGGATACGCGGCAGGTTCCCTCGCTGGTGCGCCCGATCGGCTTTGAACCCGCTCCAGCGGACTGGAAGCAATTCGGAGCGGACCACATGGCGCAGGCCGAAGGCTGAGGCCAGCCAATCGGGGGAGAGGAAGGAAGGCCATGGGCACAGTCGATCAAACCGAATACGAAGCCGATGCCGATCTCATCAAGCTCTTCGACCGGGCCTTTGAACCTTTGGAGGCAGCCATTGCCGCCTCGCGTATTCCCGGCGGCGTGCTTGGAATTGTCGATCTGAAGCGCGGACGCCTCATCCGCGCCGTCGGCTCCGCGCAAATCGTTCCCATCAGAAGGCCGATGCAGACCGACACCTGGTTCGACCTCGCATCCCTGACCAAGGTCATCTTCACGACGCCGCGTATTCTGGCGCTGGCTGAAGCCGGCATCATCGACCTGGATGCACCGCTTGTCTCGGTCCTACCGGATCTGCGCCAATATGATCCGAACGCCTGGGAACGGAGAGTGACATTCCGCCAGTGCCTCGGTCATCAGACGCCGTTTCCGGCAGTCGAGCCGATCTATACCTACGGCCAGGATCCGGATTTGCTGCGGGCCTTCATCCTGCAGCGGGAATGGCGGGCCGGGCCGCCGGTTTACTCCGACATCAATTTTATCCTGCTTGGTTTTGCGCTGGAGAGGCTGGAGCAAAAGACCTTTCGGGAGCTGGATCCCGGCGCGGGCTTCGCCTTCTCCGCGGCCCCGGAAATGTCCGCGGCAACAGAGGATTGTACCTGGCGTCACCGCGTTCTCTGCGGCGAAGTGCACGACGACAATTGCTCGGCGCTGCGCGGATCCGGCCATGCCGGATTGTTCGGCACGGCGGCATCCGTCCTTGATTTTGCGGAGGGACTGCTCAACTGCACCGGGGCCTCGAAGCAGTCCATCGCGCTGATGCGAACGCCTCTGTCGTCGACACGCACGCATGGCTGGGAGCGCCCTTACGAAAACTGGTCCGGCGGAGATCTCTGCTCGCTCGAAACCATCGGCCATACCGGCTTTACCGGCACCGGCCTCTGGGTGGATTTCGCCAAGGGCAGAGCCTGGACATTGCTGACCAACCGTATCCATCCGACCCGTCATTTCGACAGCGGCATCCTGCCGCTTCGTCAGGCGGTCGGCAATCGCATCAACGAATCCTAGGAGCTTGATCATGGAACCAATCTGGGCCGTCGGCCTGATGACCGGCACCGTTCTCGACGGCAATATCGATGTCGCCCTGATCAAGACGGATGGCGAGCGCATCGAAAGCTTTGGCCCCTATGCCCTGATGCCCTACGAGCAATCTGTTAGGACCCTGCTGGAGAAGACGCTGGCAGAAGCAAGGACTTGGAATTTCAATGGACCCGAGCCCTCAATCTTCCGCGAAGCCGAGGAAGCTTTAAGCCGAGCCCAATCCGCCGCCGTCAGGGAATTCGTCGAAGCAAACGGCATGACCATGGCGGATATCGGCATCGTCGGCTTTCACGGTCAGACCGTGCTGCACCGCGCACCCCAGAAGGATCGGCTCGGACAGACACGCCAGCTTGGTGACGGTGAATTGATGAGCTCACTTCTCGGCACCAAGGTCGCCTATGACTTCCGCTCGGCCGACATGCGGGCCGGCGGTCAGGGCGCACCGCTCTCCGCCGCCTATCATGCGGCACTCCTTCACCAGGCCGATGCCAGCGGCGACAGCGCAATCCTCAACCTCGGCGGCGTTGCCAACATCACCTGGTGGGACGGCGGCGAGAATTTCATTGCCTTCGATACCGGCCCGGCAAACGCGCCACTGAACGACTTCGTCAAATCCCTCGGCCTCGGCGATATGGACTATGACGGCGCGCTCGGGCGGGCGGGCAAGGTCGACGAGGCGCGGTTGTCCAAGCTGCTTGAGCACCCCTATCTCAGCGCACCCTATCCGAAGTCGCTGGACCGTTTCGATTTTACCGCTTCGATGGCCGACGGCCTCGGCGCCGAGGATGGGGCAGCGCTGCTTTCCGCCTTCACGGCCTCGGCGGTCGGCAAGGCGCTCGATCTGCTGCCCCGCCGCCCGAAGAAGCTCGTCGTCAGCGGTGGCGGTCGCCATAACCCGACGATCATGGCGATGCTGGCCGAACGCGCCGGTGTGGAAACCACCTTGGCGGAAACGCTCGGCTGGCGCGGCGACGCCGTCGAGGCGGAATGCTTTGCCTATCTTGCGGTTCGCGTTCTGAGAGGCCTGCCGATCAGCTTCCCGGCAACCACGGGCGTGCCGGCGCCGATGCAAGGCGGCCGCCTCGCTGGCTAGCGGCGAGTGCCGATCTGGCTCATTCCGAACAATTCCGCGCGAAATTGGGACATGCCGGGCGGCATGCCGCCAAAAGATGCGCCGAAATTTTTACGCTAGCGGCAGTCGTGACCGGATCAAGCTGCAAATCGGCGAACCATAGCTGATGGATCATGTTGGTCGGATGCTACCGTACCTTTGGAGGAACGTACGGGAGGTATCTGATGCAACAGAGGAAGTGTAAATGACCCAAACGATTTTAAACGCCTTGGGCGAGCCACTTTATTATAGCGGAACCTCAACGGCCTGGTTTTCCGCAACCGGATCCGGTGCGCAGCTTTACGGAACCGCCGGTAACGACTCCATGTGGGGCGACAGTTCGGTCAACGTCACGATGATCGGCGGCACCGGAGATGACATCTATTATCTCTATTCCGATATCAACCATGCCTCTGAGGCAGCTAATGGCGGTGTCGACACGATCAACACTTGGATGGACTATACGTTGCCGGCCAATTTCGAAAACCTTGTTGTAACCGGCGATAACAGGCACGCATTCGGCAACGCCGAAGACAACATCATTACCGGCGGGACTGGCAGCCAGACTATCGACGGCGGCGCCGGCAATGACGTTCTGACCGGCGGCGGAGGCGCCGACACTTTCATCTTCACCAAGGGCAACGGAAGCGATCTGATCACGGATTTCGGCGCTGACGATACGGTCCGGTTGAACCAATACGGCTTCAGCTCATTCGACCAGCTGGCCAGCCATCTTACCCAGCAGGGCGCAAATCTGCACCTCGACCTTGGTGGCGGCGAAAGCCTTGTCTTCGCCAACAAGACCGCGGCAGACCTGCATGCCAATCAGTTCGATCTCAGCATCGATCTTTCCCATCTGACGCCAACCTTTTCTGATGATTTCAACACGCTGTCGCTGAGGAACGGCTCCACCGGCACGTGGGATCCGAAATTCTTCTGGGCGCCCGACAAGGGGAGCACGCT
Organism: Neorhizobium sp. P12A; assembly: GCF_008365395.1. Lineage (NCBI taxonomy): Bacteria > Pseudomonadati > Pseudomonadota > Alphaproteobacteria > Hyphomicrobiales > Rhizobiaceae > Neorhizobium > Neorhizobium sp. P12A. The sequence continues at coordinate 12,983 of NZ_QOVX01000028.1, forward strand.
CAACGTCGGCGAACTGGAATGGTACGTCAATCCATCCTATGCCCCGACGGCCTCGGCAAATCCGTTCTCCGTCGAAAACGGCGTACTGACCATATCGGCGAAGCCGACGACGGACCCGATGAAATGGGCGCTGGACGGCCATGAATATACGTCCGGCTTGCTGACGACGCACTCCACCTTCTCCCAGACTTATGGCTACTTTGAAATGCGCGCCGACATGCCGGAAAACCAGGGCGCATGGCCGGCTTTCTGGCTGCTGCCGGAAGACGGTTCCTGGCCGCCGGAATTGGACGTGGTGGAAATGCGTGGGCAGGATCCAACGACGGTCAATGTGACGGCTCATACGAACGAGACCGGGCAGCACACGATGGAATCGACAGCGGTCAAGGTTCCGAGCACGGCCGGTTTTCACAATTACGGTGTGCTCTGGGATGCGGACCAGATCGTCTGGTATTTCGACGACGTTGCCGTTGCCCATGCAGCCACCCCCGCAGACATGCACAAGCCCATGTATATGCTTGTCAATCTCGCGGTCGGCGGTCCGGCGGGCGACCCGGGGGATGGCATGAAGGACGGGGCACAGATGAAGATCGACTACATCCATGCCTATTCGCTTGACGACCCGACTGTCAGCGCACTTGCGAATACGACGCATACGTCGGACTGGCACATCTAGCGCCAAAACAAGCGGTGTGGCGGCATAGGCCGCCACACCGTTCTTCGTTCATTCCTCGCGAAACGCCCTGTGCATCTGATCGGTCAAAGGCTTCGTGAGATATGCCATTACGGTTCGCCGACCCGTTTGCAAAAACGCCTCGATCGGCATGCCCGGAACCGGCGTCAGCTTTCCAAGGCGGCTCCATTCCGAGACGGGGATTTCGGCGCGAACGATATAGTAGCTCTGGCCCGAATGTTGGTCGGTCGTGAGATCGGCCGAAACCTCGCTGACGCGTGCGTTAAGCTCAGGTGTCGCACGCTGGTTGAACACGGAAAGCCTCAGGATGACAGGCTGGCCGACCGCGACCTGATCGATATCCCGCGGCGAGAGTTTCAGTTCTGCTACGAGCGCATCCTTGTCCGGAACGATCCGCAAGATCGTTTCCCCCGGCCCGACCACGGCGCCAGCGGAATGGACGGTCAAGTGATCGACGATACCGGCCTGCGGTGCACGTATGTCGATGCGCTTCAGGTCATCCTCTGCAGCCGTCAGCCGCTCAAGGAATTGCCCCTCGTCGCTTTGCGCCTGCCGGAGCTGATCTGAGACCTCGCTGCCGTGATCGTCGTCGACCTGGATGATCTGAAGCTCGGTCTCCGTTATTTTTCCGTGCGCCTGCGCGATTTCGGAGACGAGCGTGCCGAGTTCTCCCGTCACGCTCGCACTCTCCCTTTGCAGCGCATATACCTTCGTCGCCGCAACGCTGCCCTGATCGGACAGGCGCTGGAGGCTCGCCAACTCCTTGTTGACAAGATCGACTTCGATCTGCTTGCCCTTTTGCTGCGCGATTAGCCCATCGATTTCCTGGTTCAGCTGGCCGATCCTTTCGTGCAGTTGGGCCTTGCGCCCTTGTTGCGACGCCATCCGGTCGTTGAACAGGCGCTGCTCACCGGCCATCATGCTCGCAACCTCGGACTCTCCAGCCTTGGCAAGCAGCGCGGCGGGAAAGGTGATCGTCTCCTTGCCGTCGCGTTCTGCGACCAGCCGCGCCGTTCTGGCAGCCAGTTCGTTCAGTCGCTTGCGCACGATCGCAAGGCTCGTCCGGGTCTGGGTATCGTCGAGATGGATCAGGATCTGGCCGACATCCACATGATCGCCGTTGCCGACATTGATTGTGCTGACGATGCCCCCCTTGAGGTGTTGAACGGGTTTTACATAGCTGCTGACGACGAGCGTGCCTGACGCAATGACTGCGCCCGAAATCCGGACCGTCGCGGCAAGCCCGCCCATCACTCCGAAAAGAAGCAGCACTGTCGCAAGAGCAAGCATTGAGAGGCGGCGAATGGCTCGTTCCGAGGCCGAGATTGGTGCGAAAATCATGCGCTTGGCTCCTCTCCGGCAACAAGTAGACGGATAGGTCCGGGCATCAGCGATGGCCTCGTTGTATTTCTGAGAACGGCGTCCTTAGGTCCGAACGCCTGCATCTGCCCGTCAGTCATGACCAGCACCTTGTCGGCCGCGGCAAGGGCGCTGGGCCGATGGGCGACGACGATGGCGATGCCGCCGCGGGCGCGCACGCCAAGCAAGGCCGATGTCAAGGCCGCCTCGCCATCGGCATCCAGGTTAGAATTCGGCTCATCGAGCACGACAAGAAAGGGATCGCCGTAGAGTGCCCGGGCAAGCGCGATGCGCTGCCGCTGGCCGGCGGAAAGCCGGGCGCCGCCCTCGCCGATCAGCGTATCGAAGCCGTCGCTCAACTGCACGACCATTTCATATATGCCGGCGGACTTCGCGGCCGATATGATCGCCTCAGACGTCGCCTGCTCGTCGAAACGGGAGATGTTTTCCGCAATGGAGCCCTCGAACAGGCCGACGTCCTGCGGAAGATAGCCGACATGCCGACCGATATCCGACCGCTTCCATTGCGACAGAGCAGCCTGATCAAGGCGGACCGTTCCGATAACAGTGGGCCATAACCCGACAACAGCCCTGACAAGGGACGATTTGCCCGAGGCGCTTGGGCCGATGACGCCGAGCACTGTTCCGGCCGATACCTTGAAGGAAACGTTGCGAACGATCAATTCGCGGCTGCCCGGCGAAGCGATACTGACATTTTCAAGCGTCAGTTCCCTAGTCGGGTTCGGCAACGCAATGCCCCGATGCTCTGTCGGCATCTGCTCCAGCAGTTTGCGAAGGCGTGTCCAGCTCTGCCGGGCGGAGACGAAGGCGCGCCACTGGCCGATCGCGAGCTCGACCGGAGCAAGGGCCCGGCTCACCAGGATCGAGCTTGCGATCATGATGCCACCGGTTGCTTCCTGCCTGATGACCAGTATTGCCCCGACACCGAGTACGGTCGACTGAAGCATCATCCGCAGAATTTTCGATGCGATGGCGAGGCTGCCGACAACGTTTCCGGCGGAGAGTTGGCTTCTGCGATAATTCCCGCTCATGGCATTCCACTTGCCCACCAGCCGGCCACTGAAACCCATCGCGACAACCGCCTCCCAGTTGCGGCGCGCACTTTCGGCAAAGGCAAGGCGCTCTGTCGAAAGTCGGGCGGATTCGAGATTGGGGCGCTGCGACAGCACCTCGGCAAGAACCGTCAAAACAATGAGAACGACAGTTCCCGCGAGCGCCGCAAAGCCGATCCAGAAATGAAACAGGAAACACAGAACCAGATAGAGCGGAATCCAGGGCAGGTCGAATAGAGCCGTTGGGCCGACCCCGGAAAGGAACGACCGCACCTGATCAAGGTCGCGGACGGGCTGCAGCCCACTCCCCCCATTCTGCGTCCACGTCGCCGGAAAGATGAGGGAGTCGAAGACACTTCCGCTCAATCGCTCGTCCAGGGACATACCGATCCGCGAAAGCAGCATAGTGCGCAATAGTTCCAGCACGCCCTGAAATGCAAAAAGCGTGGCAGCGATGATTGCCAACCCGGCAAGCGTCGGAAGGCTGCGGCCGGGAATAACCCGGTCGTAGACCTGTAGCATGAAGAAGGAGCCTGTTAGCGCCAGCACATTTATGGCGGCGCTGGCGGCAGCGAGACTGAGGCAGGCTTGCCGAAGTGAAGAGAGAACGGCGGCAAAGAAAGTGGAAGGCAGTCTTCTTGAAGAAGCAATCACGCAGCTTCAATCCTTTTTTTGTCAGCCTCGTGCCGGCAAGCTATTGTAATCTCGGCACGAGTGCGGCGGTCTCTATCACGCCGGTCGCTTAGAAAACGAACACGAGACGTGACGCTAGGTCGAGGCGGCGATGCCGCCGGCGGAGTCGGTTCGTCAGGCTTCGCACTTTGGACGGCGCGGCCTCGCAAATAGTTTCCACGTCTTAGCAAGTTAAGAAAGTCACAAAAATTGCGATTGAACTCGGCCTTAACGCTTCGCCAAAAATCGCGATCGATGTCTCAAATTGATACAGGTTCCGCCTTAGCGGCCGTCCGGCTGGCTAAGGTCGACCAAGTTTGGAGCATGCTGCCCTCTATCGGATCATGACGATCTGCCGTTGAGCGTCAGCCGACGACGTCAGAAATCACGCGACAGCCGGATAATTCAGGCGATCGGCTTCGCGTTCGAATTCCGCAAGAGGCTCATAGTCGGCATCGGAAAGAACGGCGAACTCTGTGAGCGAAAGCGTGGCGCGGGTTTCTGCAAGCGCCGGATCGGTGACCGCCTTTTCGAGCACGCGCCTCAGGCCGGCGACTTCCTCGTCGGAGGCGTTCGCCCGGGTAATCAAGGGCAGTCCCGGCCCCCTGGCGGTCTGCGAGAGCACGCGGATGCCGGAAAGCGCCTGCGGATCGAAACGCTGAACATTGCCATATGTGATGCAGTCGATGGCGGCCACGTCCGCCTCGCCTGTCCTCACGGCATCGATGCTGCTGCGATGGCCGCCGGTCGCGATGACTGAGGAGAGAAACGGTCGCCCCCCGGCAATCGGCGCGATTGCAGCACGAAATAGATTGGCACCGGAATTGCTGCCCGGATCATTGATCGCTGCCCTGGCGCCGCGCAAATCCTCCAGTGAACGCACCTCGGAGCCGCTGCGCACAATGATAAAACTGCACATGTTCGGCCCGTCGCAGCCGGCATGCGAATAGGCCGGCGTTGCCACGAGACGCACCTTACCGCGCAGATGCCTTACATAGGGATAGCCGCAGGTTTGGGCGAGCAGTAGGTCTGGATGGAGCCACGCTTCGTTATAGGGCAACTCCGCATCCAGTGCCTCTGGCACATCCGCAAAACCTTCCTGCCGCAGACCGTCACGGAGGAAATTCCATAGGGCATTGGTGGCAGCGGCAACAGGCGGAGAGGTTGTGTACATGGCAAGGCTTGCGAGACGCATTCAGGCTCTTTCACGTTCCGGCAGAGACGCTTGAAGTCGATATCTAACCCGCGCCGACTGTCAATCCTGCATGACGTGTCTCGCAACGATGACACACTCGCCAATGTCGAGATTGGGCAATGGAGCGTCGAGTTTTTCCAGGAGATCTTGAATAGCTTACGTCTCGTCGGCAGGCGGCTCCCAGCCGAAGACGCTGCGCCCGCCGAAGGCTGCCGATTGACGGAATTCGCCCGCAACGATTTCCTTGAGATCCGGGCCGGTCACATAGCGCTCGAGCTGACGCGACTGGTCATCCAGTCGCCTCAGAGCCTGCAACTCCTCCTCACGCCCCAGCTTGCCCTTCAAGACTGCCGACTTCATCACTTTGATCGTCTCGTCATAGACTTTCAGCGGCACCGGAAAAGGATGACGATCCTTGCCACCATGGGCGAGCGAAAAACGAGCCGGATCGGAGAAACGGCAGGGAGCGCCATGCACGACTTCAGCGACCATCGCCAACGCCTTCACAGTGCGGGCGCCCACTCCCGGCGTGAGCAGCAATTCCTCAAAGTCCCGCGGTCCGCGGTCGGCGGCAGCGGCAAGATTGCTATGCAAGCGCTTCATGTTGACGTCGCTTTCCCTGACATCGTGATGGGCCGGCATGATCAGGTGCGGCAGAAGCGGCTGCTCGGGAAGAGGCAATGCGCTCCTGGCGTCAATGGCGAGAGCGGCAGCTTCGCGCACAATTCGATCAGGACCGAGCGTGGCCAAAAGGTCCAGTTGTCCCCGGCGGGACCGTTCGGCTCGCACGTCGGCAAGATTGATGATCTCGCCCTGGGTCCGGCCTTCGATTGCGCTATGGGGCGAATCGACGAAGCTTTTCAAACCCTCTGACAGCCAATGGTATCGTCGCGCCTGCCGCTTGTCCTCGTTCATTCCTTGCTGGACAACGACCCAATGCCCATCGTCTGTCACGATGAAGCCATGGAGATAAAGATCGAAGCCATCCTGCAGAGCCGCGCTGTCGACCTTGGCCACTAGCCGGCTGACATTGGCGAGCCGGTTGCCATCCAGACCGACGCGGTCGCCGATCGAAAGGAGCTCGCCCGGCGTCTTGCGCGATTGCGCGCCACGTCCGCCGCAGACATGGATGCCGAGCTCTCCGGATAGCGGCGTCAGTCCCCGCTTCAGGGCACCGAGCACGCTGGTGGTAATCCCGGAAGAATGCCAGTCCATCCCCATGACGGCGCCGAAGGATTGAAACCAGAAGGGATGAGCAAGACGGCGCAGCAATTCGTCGCGACCATAGTGGATGACGATCGCCTCGGTCATGACGGCGCCGAGCTTGGTCATGCGGTCGCCGAGCCATTTCGGCACCCTGCCTCCATGGAGTGGAAGGTCCGCACTGCCTGATCTGTTTGCCATATTGCCTATCTGTGGTGACTATCCCGCGATTATAAGCGGGGTTCGCTGAAATAATACGGTAGATCGCAACAAATCCGGGCAACGGAATACTATTGCGCCGCTGCCGGCGTGACGCGCCAGATGGTATTGCCGACATCGTCGGCGACCAGCAGCGCGCCTTTGAGATCGATGGCGACGCCGACCGGCCGGCCCATCGCCTTTCCGTCGGCCCCGACGAAGCCGGTCAGGATATCGCGTGGCGGACCGGAGGGTTTCCCGTCCGTGAAGGGTACGTAGATGACCTTGTAGCCGCTCCGGGGCCTGCGGTTCCAGGAGCCATGCTGGCCGACGAAAGCACCGCCGACATAGGCCTTGCCGAAGAGATTGCTGGTGTTAAAGGTCAGTCCAAGCGAGGCCGTGTGGGGACCGAGCGCATAGTCCGGCATGGTGGCCTTCGCAACCATGTCCGGGTCCTGCGGCTTGACGCGGCCGTCGACGTGCTGACCGAAATAGCTGTATGGCCAGCCATAGAACGCGCCGTCCTTTAGCGAAGTCATGTAATCAGGAACGAGATCGCTGCCGAGTTCGTCGCGCTCGTTGACTGCTACCCACAGCTCACCGCTCTGAGGCTGCCATGACAATCCGTTCGGATTGCGCAGTCCGGTCGCAAACGGCCTGATCTGACGCGTCGCCAGATCGATCTCGATCACGCGGGCACGGTCGCCTTCGACCTCGAGGCCGTTCTCGCCGACATTGCTGTTCGATCCAACCGTGGCATAGAGCTTCTTGCCATCAGGGCTGGCGATCACATCCTTGGTCCAGTGATGATTGATCGGGCCGGCCGGGAGATCGACAATCTTTTCGCCTGGCGCAGTGATCTCGGTTTCTCCATCCTTGTAGTGATAGGCCATGATGGAATCGGTGTTGGCGACGTAGAAAATGCCGTTCGACAGCGTCATTCCGAAAGGCGAATTCAGTCCCTTCAGGAAAATCGTGCGCAACTCGGCGACGCCATTGCCGTCAGCATCTCTGAGCAGCGTTATCCGGTTGGCGCTCTCTACCTTCGCGCCCACCTGCTTCATGACCAGCCCCGCAATCCAATGCTTGAGACTGAAGCCGGTATCGTCATGTTCCGCCGGCTCGTTGCTCTCTGCGACAAGCACATCGCCGTTCGGCAGCACATGCAGCCACCGCGGATGATCGAGCCCCCTCGCGAAGGCTTCAACCTTGAGCCCGTCACCGACTTTCGGCGTCACGCCATCAGGCCATGCGGATGCCGGCGCCGCATTGACGGTGGGGATGAGAGTGCGATTGGGACCGGGCAGGGTCGGCGATGGCCCATAACCCTGCTCGATAGGAACGGTTGCGGATTCACGCTGGAAAAGGAAAAGGCCCGTAACCCCCGCAGCCGCGAGAAAGAGAAGGATGGCGATAGCGCCAACAAGCCTTTTCATGCAAAAATCTCCTGCCATGCCTCGAAAAAGCAACTCTCGGCTTAAGATTTCCCCATCACTTGCGGTCGTCAATCACAGATCAAAAACTTTCATCCTTGCAGTCGAGCGCAACGATTGATTTGAAGCAGAGCTTTGCCTATGAAGCCAAAAACAACATTGGGAGGACTATCAATGCGATCGATACTGCTTGCGCTTGCAGCCACCTTGGCCCTGTCGGTCTCGGCAAAGGCCGCCGACACCGTAACCGTCGCCATCACGGCGATCGTCGAACATCCGGCCCTCGATGCGGCCCGCAAGGGCGTTCTCGATGCGCTGACGGCAGCCGGCTACAAGGAGGGACAGAACCTGAAGTTCGTCTTCCAGTCGGCGCAGGGCAACCCCGCGACGGCGGCCCAGATTGCCCGTCAGTTCGCCGGCGACAATCCGAACGTCATCGTGCCGATCTCCACGCCGTCTGCCCAGGCGGTCGTCTCGGCGACCCACGACATTCCGGTCGTCTTCACCGCTGTTACCGATCCGGTCGGCGCGCAGCTCGTCAAGAGCCTGGACAAGCCCGGCGGCAACGTCACCGGCCTTTCCGACATGTCGCCGGTCGGCGAGCATCTCGCTCTGATCAAGGAGATCCTGCCGAACGTCAAAAAGATCGGCTATCTCTATAATGCCGGTGAAGCGAATTCGGTATCGCTGCTCGCCGTCCTCAAGGCCGAAGCAGCAAAGGCCGGCGTGACCGTCGTCGAATCCGCAGCCGCCAAGTCTGCAGACGTTCAGGGCGCCGCTCGTGCGCTCGTCGGCCGCGCGGATGCGATCTACATCCCGACCGACAACACGATCATCTCGGCGCTCGAAGGTGCTGTCGCCGTTGCCGAGGAAGCAAAGCTGCCGCTGTTCACCGCCGATACGGACTCCGTCTCGCGCGGCTCGATCGCCGCTCTCGGCTTCAATTACTACGACGTCGGCAAGCAGACGGGTGATATCGTCGTGCGTATCCTCAAGGGCGAAAATCCGGGCGACATCCCGGTCAAGATCGCCTCCGGCAGCGATCTCGTCGTCAACAAGGCGTCTGCCGCAAAGATGGGCGTGACCGTTCCTGACAGCGTGTTGAAGCGCGCTTCCAAGGTTATCGAATAACGCCTGGCGACTGCCGCTATCGATAAAATACAGCCGTTTCCGTTTTCCGACGGGAACGGCTGATGGTATTAAGAGCTTACTTCCCGAAGGCCGGGAAGGGATGAAGGGCGAACAACTTGAGTCAGATCGCATTCTGGGGAGCTGTTGAACTGGGGCTGGTCTATGCCTTTGTCGCACTCGGCGTCTACCTAGCCTTCCGTGTCCTGGATTTCCCGGACCTAACCGTCGACGGATCCTTTCCTTTGGGCGCCGCAGTCACGGCAGTGCTGATCACCGCCGGCGTCAATGCGTGGCTGGCCGCCCTCGTTGCCATGGCGGCAGGTTCTGCTGCCGGCCTTGTCACGGCGATGCTCAACGTCCGCTTCCGCATTCTCAATCTGCTGGCATCGATCCTGACCATGATCGCGCTTTTCTCGGTCAATCTGAGGGTGATGGGCAAACCCAATGTCGCGCTGATCAACGCCGACACGATGATCAGTCCGTTCTTCGGCCATGGCCTTAGGGATTTCTACGTGCGCCCGCTCTTCGTGGGCGTTCTGGTTGTTGTCGCCGTCATTGTGGTCTGGCGTTTTCTCGAAAGCGATGCCGGGCTTGCCATGCGCGCAACGGGCGCCAATGCACGCATGGCCCGCGCGCAAGGCGTGGATACCAGTCGCCAGATCTATCTCGGCATGGCGATCTCGAACGCGCTGGTTGCCCTCGGCGGTTCGCTTTTTGCCCAGACCAACGGCTTTGCCGATGTGACATCGGGTATCGGCACGATCGTCGTCGGTCTTGCCGCTGTCATCATCGGCGAAACGCTGCTTGGTCGCCGCGGTCTGCTGATTGCCCTGATCGGCTGCGTGCTCGGCTCTATCCTCTACCGTATCGCTATCCAGCTTGCCCTCTCGTCTGATGTCCTGGGTTTGCAGGCCTCGGATCTGAATTTCGTGACGGCTTTCCTGGTCACAGTCGCACTCGTTCTGCCCCGGCTTCGCCGCGGAGGTGCCGCAGCATGATCAATCTGAAGAATATCAAGGTCGTCTTCGGACGCGGCACACCTCTGCAGAAACAGGCGCTGAACGGCGTCAACCTGACGATCGAGGAAGGCTCCTTCGTCACCGTCATCGGCTCGAACGGCGCGGGCAAATCAACCTTGCTCGGTGTGCTGGCCGGCGACGTGCTGGCAACAGAAGGCCAGGTATTGATCGGCAATACCGATGTCACGCGCAAGACCACGTCTGCGCGCGCTGGCCTGGTGGCCCGCGTTTTTCAGGACCCACTGGCGGGCAGCTGCGGTGCTCTCTCCATCGAGGAGAACCTGGCGCTTGCGGCGAGACGTGGAGAACGGCGCGGCCTGGTGCCGGCGCTCGGCGCAAAGCGGCGCGACCATTTTCGCGCCCGAATTGCGGAGCTCAACCTCGGTCTCGAGAACCGCATGAAGGACCGCATGGACCTTCTCTCGGGCGGTCAGCGGCAGGCGGTATCGCTTGTCATGGCGACCTTGGCCGGATCGGAAGTGCTGCTGCTTGACGAGCATACGGCAGCCCTCGACCCTGGCATGGCTGAGTTCATCATGACCCTCACGCAGAAGATCGTCTCGGAGCGAAAGCTGACGACATTGATGGTGACACACTCGATGCGCCAGGCGCTCGATTACGGCCACAGGACGATCATGCTGCACGGCGGCGAGCTTGTTCTCGACGTCCATGGCGATAACCGCAAGACGCTCACGGTCGAAGACCTGATCGACATGTTCCGCAAGATGCGCGGCCAGACCTTGGACGACGACGCCCTTCTGATCGGCTAGCACGCATTTGCGATGTCGATCGGCCGGTCGGCGTCTGTGATACCTAGGCCTGCTTAGTTGAGCCGCCTGCAGCCGTCTCGCGAGCAGTCGTTATTGCCGCGCGGGCGCCTGCTCGAAGCTGGGCGCTGTCGCCGCCAGCGATGACGAAGTGAAAGCCGAGCTTCAGGAGCTGACCTGCCCTGACCCCGTCGCTGCCGAACGCACAGATGAACTTGCCATGATGCTGGCAGCGCTCCAGCGCCTGAGCCATGACACGATCGATTTCGGCCGAGTTCGGGGCAAGTGCTGCACCGTCCGATAGCGCGATCGAAAGATCAGAGGGGCCGATGAAGATACCGTCTATGCCGTCGACGGCAAGAATTTCATCGATGGCCTCAAGCGCTGCGCGCGTTTCGACCATGGCGATCGTGACTGTTAGCTGGTTGGCTGATTTGAGGTAGGCATCCGGCGAAAGACCGTTGTAGTTGAGCGCCAGCGCCGGTCCCCAGCTCCGTTCGCCGAGCGGCAGATACTTCGTCGCCTTGACGAACTGCTCCGCATCGCTGGCCGAATTGATCATCGGCGCGATGATGCCGGAAGCGCCGGCATCGAGAAGGCGCGAGGCGGAGGCGAAATCGCCGACCGGAATGCGTGCTACGGCCGGCTTGCCGGCAAGACGAACCTGACCGATAGCGGTGGCCGCGGAGGCGATGTCCCACATCCCGTGCTGCAGGTCGATCACGACAGCATCGAACGGCTCCTGGGCAAAGAAATTTGCAAGAAGCGGGTCGGGGATCCCGATCCAGGCGGAGATCATGCCGTCGGTCTTACGCTTCTTTAGCTTTTCGGCAAACGCCTCACTAGTCGATGTGCTGATCATGCCCTTCTCCTCCGTTCGGCCAGTCCTCTGCGTTGTGATATTGCCTGTGCTGGATAATTTGCGCGAGGACCAAGCGCCTCCATGCGATAATATGCTGCAGCCTCATCATATCGGGTCCGGCACAAGATCGATACCGGTCGCGGAGCTGCTCAAGCGGATGCGCTCCCTGTCTTAAAAAAAACGTGCGTTTCCTTCTATTATGGCATGAGTGCCTATGGTTTAGTCTCCCCCATCCTGAATCAGCGAGACCTTGATCATGTCCTCCGAATCCAGTCGCAGCTTTCAAACGCCCCGCCGTGAAGAGCTTGGTCTCTTCACGCTGAACAACGAAGCCGGCCTGTCGGTATCAGCATTGCCGAATGGCACCCTGTTTTCGATCGATTATGGCGATCCCAAGGGATCCGTCATGATAAACCAGGTGCTCGGCTCGCCGATCTATGGTGGTATCGGACGGCTCTATCTGCGGATTGGCGGGGCTGAACCCCGCGTTGCGCAAATCGTCGGCCCAAAGGCGGCGGTCCAGTTCAGCAAGGATGCAGGTGGTTTTTCCTGGACCGGCGAGACCAGCGGCGTTCGCCACACCGTCCGGCTGGAGCTGCTTCCGAAGGAGGCGACCTGGTTCTGGCGCGTTTCACTTGAAAACCAGGGCAAGACGGCTGTACCGGCCGATCTCATCCTCGTACAGGATGTCGGCCTCGGCGACCGCGGCTTCCTGATGAACAGCGAGGCCTATGCCTCGCAGTATGTCGATCATCATATTGCCGTGCATCCGACCTTCGGCGCCGTCATCATGAACCGCCAGAACCTGAAGCAAGGCGGCGGACGCAGTCCCTGGTTGGCCCAGGGCTGCATCGACGGATCGGCAGCCTATGCGACCGATGCGATCCAGCTGGTTTTTCCGGCGGGCAGCAACGACGGTGAGATGGTTCCGGCTTTCGGCACCAGCCTGCCGAGCGAGCGCCGCCAGCATGAAGTCGCCTGCCCCACGATACAGTCGAAGACGCTGACGCTTGCGCCCGGCAAAGCCGTCTCCACTGCATTTTTCGCGCTGTTCCTTGCGGACCATCCAGAAGCATCCAGCGATGCCGATCTTTCGCGTCTCGATGGGATCTCGCAAGCTGCGAAGACGCCCGTAACTGCAAGCACCGCCGAGACAGTTACTGTCCGCAGCCTCGTGCAGGACGCACCGCTGGCGCAGGCATCGTCGCTGGACGAGGCGGCGATTGGGCGGCTCTATCCGGCCCGGCAGCTGGAGGAGCGTGTCGATGGCCGGTTGCTTTCCTTCTTCGTCCCCGATGGCCTTCAGAACCGTCATATCGTCTTGCGCGACAAGGAACTGATCGTTGCGCGGCGGCACGGCTCGATCGTGCGCAGCGGCCACAACATGTTGCTCGACGACAAGACGCTGGCTGCGACCTGCTGGATGCAAGGCATCTTCGCGGCACAGCTGACGATCGGCAATACCTCATTCCACAAGCTGTTTTCCGTTTCGCGCGATCCCTACAATCTGACGCGCGCAAGCGGCCTGCGCATCCTCGTCGAGACAGCGCAGGGCTGGCAGCTGCTCGGCGTGCCGTCCGTCTTCGACATGGGCCTCAGCGATTGCCGCTGGATATACAAACTTGCAGACAGCACCATCACCGTGACGGCAATCGCTTCCGGAGACGATCCGGCGATGCAATGGACGGTCAATGTCGAGGGTAATCCTTGCCGCTTCCTGGTCTTCGGCCAACTGGTGCTTGGCGAGCGCGAATATGAGGCAAGCAGCCGCATCGAATTCGAGGCCGGACGGAAGAGCGTTACCTTCACGCCGGACCCGAACTGGCTCTGGGGCCAGCGTTACCCCGAGGCCTCCTACTCGCTGGTAACGTCGACGCCTGACGCGATCGAGGTCATCGGTGGCGACGAGCTTCTCTATACGGATGGCGTCGCTCGCAACGGTCCCTTCGTTGCACTCAGATCCCACGCGACGCGGACGCTGACCTTCGCAGTCACCGGCTCGATGACCGATGCCGGAGAAGCCAGAGATCTCGCCCAGCGCTATGCGGCCGGCGTGGACAGCAAAGCTATGCTGGAGCCAGCAATGCGCTTCTGGGACCATGTCACGCGCGGCTTCCAACTTACGGGCACAGGGGAGCATGCGGCTGCCCAGGCGACGATGGTCCCATGGCTTGCGCATGATGCCCTCGTGCATCTCACCGTGCCGCATGGTCTTGAGCAATATACGGGCGCTGCGTGGGGCACCCGCGATGTGTGCCAGGGACCGATCGAGTTCTTGCTGGCCTATGAACATGATGCCGAGGTCAAGGACATCCTGCGTACCACCTTTTCGGAGCAGTACCGCGACCGCGGAGATTGGCCGCAATGGTTCATGCTGGAGCCCTATGCCAACATCCGCGCAGGTGAAAGCCACGGCGATATCGTCGTCTGGCCGCTGAAGGCGCTTTGCGACTATCTCGAAGCGACGGACGATCTCGGCTTCCTCGACGAGGCCGTCTCATGGCGCGCCGACGACACCATGCAGAAAACGGATGAAACCGCCACCATCGCGGACCATATCGACAAACTGCTTGCGACGGTCCGCGACCGCTTCATTCCCGGCACATCGCTGATCCGATATGGCGAAGGCGACTGGAACGACTCCCTGCAGCCCGCCGACCCGCATCTGCGCGACTGGATGGTCAGCAGCTGGACAGTGTCGCTACTCTACGAGCAGGTTGTTCGCTACTCCGTCCTGATGGACCGGATCGGCAACGACCAACAGGCAAAGACGCTCGCCGAGACGGCGGCGGCGATGAAGCTGGATTTCAACCGCCACCTCATCCGCGACGGCATCGTTGCCGGCTATGGCCTGTTCGATCCGAGCCATGACGGCGTGGAGCTGCTGCTGCATCCGGAAGATCAGCGCACGGGCCTGAATTATTCCCTGATCTCGATGACACAGGCGATGATCGGCGGCCTGTTCACGCCGGAACAGCGACACAGCCATTTGAAGCTGATCGGGGAGCATCTGCTCTTCCCCGACGGCACCCGGCTCATGGAAAAGCCCGCCACCTATGCCGGCGGCCCGGAAACGCTATTCCGCCGCGCCGAATCCTCGTCCTTCTTCGGTCGCGAGATCGGCCTGATGTATGTCCACGCACATCTTCGCTATTGCGAGGCGCTTGTGATGGATGGCGACGCGGAAGAGGTCTGGAACGCGTTGGCGCTGGCCAATCCAATCGCCGTGACGGACCGTCTGCCGAATGCCTCGTTGCGCCAGCGCAATACGTATTTCAGCAGCAGCGACGCAGCCTTTCATGACCGCTACAAGGCATCAAGCGACTGGGATCGCGTCAAGAGCGGGACGATCGCCGTCGACGGCGGCTGGCGCACTTATTCGAGCGGGCCGGGACTGTTTACCAAGGGTCTCATTTCCAACGTGTTCGGCTTCAAGCGGCAATTCGGCGAGCGAATCCGTACCCCCTTGCTGCCCGCTTCGGCCGCCGTCTCCGAGATCAAGTTGGCGCTCGATCAATCCTGATCGAGTGCAGGCTAATTGAGGGGAAGGACATTCGATGGCAGGAAGCGGAAGGCTCTCTATAGACGTTCCGCTCGTGCGCAGTCTGGTGGCAAGGCAATTTCCGCAATGGGCCGACCTGCCCATACAGGCAGTCAAATGGAACGGATGGGATAACGCAACATTCCATCTCGGCGACCGCATGAAGGTGCGGTTGCCAAGCGCTGAGCGTTATGTTCCCCAAGTCGAGAAGGAACATCGCTGGCTGCCGAAGCTGGCGCCATATCTGCCGCTTCCCATCCCCGTCCCTCTGGCAACAGGCGTACCGGGTGAAGGCTATCCCTGGCCCTGGTCAATCTATGAATGGATAGATGGTGACACGGCTTCCCTCGAACACATCTGCAATCTCCCGGAATTCGCCGTCGATATCGCCGAATTCCTGATTACTCTTCAGCGGATCGACGCGACAGACGGCCCGCGTGCGGGTCAGAAGAATTTCTTTCGCGGCGGACCGTTGAGCGTCTACGATGCGGAAACCAGAGCGGCAATCAAGAGATTGCGCGACGAAATCGATGTGGGTGGAGCGACAAGCGTCTGGGATGCCGCCTTGTCGGCGGAATGGCGAGATAGGCCCGTGTGGGTGCATGGAGACGTGAGCGTCGGTAATCTCCTTGTCAGGAATGGGCGCCTGAGCGCTGTCATCGATTTTGGCAGCTGCGCGATCGGCGATCCTGCCTGCGACCTCGTTATTACGTGGACATTTCTGAGAGGCCAGAGCCGTGAAGCCTTTCGTGCGGCCATGTCAGCGGATGATGCGACATGGGCACGCGCCCGTGGCTGGGCCTTATGGAAGGCTTTGATTACATATGCCAATGGTGGCGGGGCACACCCGGCGGAAATCAGCGCTCGCCGGATCATCGAAGAGATCGTGGCCGAGCATAGGCAGGCAGCCTGATGTTTCGCATCTCGCCTGCGCTATCTGCGATCGATATATCTACTGATATCTGGAGGACAAAATGACGGACGATCACAACCATGACCACGATCACCACGCACCGATCGACTGGCGTGATAACGGCGTGAAAGTCATTCCCGGCAATTCGCTTGATCCGAATACCGCCCAGACGCCCGGCATGAACCGCGCAACCGCAATCAGCAACGCCCGGGCCGGTGCCGAGAAGATCTGGGCCGGCACGGTAACCATCCACGCCAATGCGAAGACCGGCGCACATCATCATGGCGATCTGGAAAGCATAATCTACGTCGTCAAGGGAAAGGCGCGGATGCGCTGGGGCGAAAGCCTGGAATATGTGGCTGAAGCCGGTCCCGGCGATTTCATCTATGTGCCGCCCTACGTCCCGCATCAGGAAATCAATGCCAGCCGCGACGAGACACTGGAATGCGTGCTGGTTCGCACCGGTCAGGAGCCCGTGGTCGTAAACCTCGATATAGATCCGGTCGAAAAACCGGAAGAGGTTTTATGGAAAGACCCTATCCATCGTTGAGACGGCCGGCGCCATCCGCCCCCGAGACGGCGGCAGTGCGGAAGGCACATGTCGTCAGTTCTACCCGTACTGCCGAATGGATCTAGTGCGAAGACGCTACCGTTGTTCGGACCGCCTGCACTGCACCGACCGGCAGAGTGACGGTGTGGTGAGAGACCCCATCCGCTCTTTCGGGGCGACCGGCTCTTGCGGCATGAAGCTCCTCGTCGACGACAGCTCGCATTCCCTCCTTGAACCGCTCCTGGTTGAAGTGCGTAGCATGCAAGCGAATTCGCTGGGGCCGGAAGACGGCCTCCTTTTCCTCGAACTCCTGAACTGCCGTCATCAGCGCATCGACAGATTGCTCGTAGAATAGCACACCGCTCAGATCGGGAACGACGGTTTCCAATGCCCCGCCCTGTCCGAATGCGATGACCGGCTTGCCGCTTGCCATCGCCTCGACCGGCACCATTCCGAAATCCTCCTCACCCGGAAAGATGAGAGCGCGGCAACGCGCAAGCGCGTCCTGTAGGACAGGAAACGGCGCCCTTCCCCAGAACTGAATTGTCGGTCCGGCCATCTGCTTGAGGCGGTCGATATCCTTGCCCTCGCCGATGACGACGAGGTTGCGATTTAATTTGGTGAACGCGGCCACGGCAAGATCGATGCGCTTATAGGGAACGATCTGCCCGGCGCAGAGATAGAAATCATCCGATTCATTGGACAGCTTGAAATCGCCGACGGCAACGGGTGGATAGATGACCGTTGCAGAGCGACGGTAGTATTTCTGGATGCGCGCAGCGACATGATAGGAATTCGCAACGAACCGATCCACACGCATGCTGGTGCTGACGTCCCATGACCGAAGCATGGGCGCAACAATCGGCAGCATCATGCGCGGCAGATGCCCGGCATTGGCGCGATATGTCTGGTAGTGATCCCAGAGATAACGCATCGGCGAGTGGCAGTAGCATATATGCGGCGCGTGCGGCGGCGGAATGATCCCTTTCGCCGGGCCGGATTCGCTCGATATTATCAGGTCGTAACCGCTGAGATCGAAGCTTTCCAAAGCAAAGGGCATCAAGGGGAGCAGCGATTGATAATTGCGCACTGCACCCGGGATATGTTGAAGGAAGGAGGTCTTTACGTTGCGGCTTCTGATCTTTTCGGAGACGCGCTCCTTGTCATAGACGAGCGTGAAGATGTCGGCCTCGGGATAGAGGTCGCAGAGGGCTTCTATGACTTTTTCTCCGCCCCGCATCGAGACGAGCCAGTAGTGAACGATCGCCACGCGCATGCTCGATTCTCCATTGAAGTTATCGCTTAGAAACAAAATGCAGAAGCCGTTTGACCAAGCCCCCTTACTCATGCTTCCAAGATCGAGGCGCATGCCTCTTCCTCAGGAATGCATTGCAGAGGTCTCGACGTCTTCCCTTCCCCATTCAAACTGCTTCGCGTGGGAGGACGGTCCGGCGACTGCCTCCAAGAGCTGTGAAACGCCTTCCCATGTCTCCCAAAGCACCTGCTTGCGCCTCTTCTCGCAAATGCCTTCCGCGGCGGTGCGGCAAGCAAGCTCGACCGCTGATTGCGCCGTCGTTTTCTCCAGGTCGCAAAGCCAATTTTCTCGACTGACCGACATCAGGAAGAAGCGCAATTTTCGGTCCCAGGAGAGACCAAGTGCCGGTACGCCGTAGGAATATGCTGCAATTATCGCGTGCAGCCTGTGGGCTATAAGAACATCAAGGCCGGAAATGACCGCGCAGAGCTCCTTCGGCGTACGCGGCTGCTGAAACGTGACAGCGGCCCCGCCAGCGGCAGCCAGGTAGGGCCGCAACTGCTCCAGGTAAGACACATCCTCCGGGCTGCCATTCGTAAAGACAACGGTCTGGAACCCCTTGGAGACGAATGACCGCACGAGCTCGATATACCAATCTCTCAGATAGGCCGGATCCGGCGCGGAGTTGGTGTGGTATCGGATAGCAAGATGGCTTGTCACGCCGATGCCCGCCACAGGCGACCGTCGCTCGCTGCTCTGGGACGAGCGTGGAAAGAAATCCGACGCCAGCAGGCCGGGATCGCGCACGATCCGAGCCTCGATACCAAGAGATTCGCCGAATCTCTGATCCCACAATACCTTGGACTGGTGATCCCGCATGAAGACCTTGCGCAGGAGGCTGCTTGAAAATGCCTCCCTCAACATGCTCGTGCCCTGCGATGTCCACCCCAGAGTAACGCCAGTGGCATATATGACGAATGGCAGTGACAACCGTTCCAGTTCCGCTACGGCGAAGGTGAGCTTTGTCGGGAAGTTGAGATCCAGATCCGATATGAGATTGCCGCCCCCGATCGCGGCGCCCGTTGCGCCCTTGAGGCCATCGGCATAGTGGGGACGCCACTTTCGCCGGGCCTGCGCTGCAAGCAGAGGGCGGATGATCCGATGGCGCAATGTTTTCGGCATGCGGTCGAGCGCCAGCAGGATCTGCGCGCGACCTGCGGATGCCTCGCCATAGCGCTTGCGTCCGGCGAGGTCGACCGACCAGGTATCATTGCCGGCACCCAGCGCAATAGCTGCTCTTTCCAGGCATTCCGCGATGAGGCCGTCGCCGAGATTGGGACTATACTTCACATTCAGGAGCCTGAGGCGTGGTGGCTCGTCGGTACCCCGCGCATATCGCAACCCGGCAATATCAGTCTGAACAGCCCAGGTGTCTTCCTTGCGGCCGGTGACCGATGGCAGATTGGAAACAGACGCCAAACCGGGATTGTCAGTCATGCCGGATCCTTCTGCTCTAGCAAGTTCTGATAGTGCCCGATAAGTCCATCCCGCCATTCGGTTGGGGTCGTGGCGGGTCGCACGACTGCTTCAAAGGCCCTGATGCTCATTGCCCGGATCTCCTCGCGAGGCATGTAGGCAACGCGCCGTAGCGTTGCCTGGAATGCCTCCGAATTGGTCGTATCGCAGCCTATCGCGACACCGGCTGAGACCATTTCGTCCGCCAGATATGCCTTGTCGGATAAAATGACCGGAATTCCGCTGAGCGACGCCTCCAGCGCCACGAGACCGAAAGGCTCCGGATACCGTGTCGGCAAGATAACCGCCCTCGCCTTTCGGATACGGGCGGCGATTTCCTGGTGCGTGTGCCAACCGAGGAGACGGATGGACGGGCCGTATTTAGCAAGGTTTTTTGCCAACGGCCCATTTCCGATGACATTCAACCTGATACCTGCTCCAACCGCGGCAGCAGCGACATCCTCGATTCCCTTTTCCGTGTCGAGCCGGCCGACGAAGAAGAATTCCGAATTCTCTTCGGCGCGAACCCGCTCCTTGGTGAAGGGAACGACCGGATTGCGCAGGGTATGAAGCGAAGCTTCGGGAAACCCCGAACGCTCGAAGAGCGGCGCCATTTTTTCGTGGATCAGAATGATATTGCTAAAAGGCGCTTTCCCATTCGACAGCAGAGCGTGCAATCTCGACGAACGGGCCGCCCTCCACAACTTTTGGGCGTAATTGCGCTTATCGCACTGGGTCGTGATGCACTTGAGGCTCAGTGGCTCCAGATCGCATAGCTTCTGGGAAGGATAATCGTAGAAAGCGCCATTTGGGCAGGCCAGGAAAAAATCATGCGCGTGGATAACGGTTCGAGCCGCCACCCGCGACAGCGCGACGAAAATTGCCGGCGACAATATCTTTGCCCAACCGTGAACGTGATAGATCGTGCGCGGCGTATCATGTGCCTCGATCCACCGGGCAACCATCGCCTTGGCAGCGGCATTGTGAATGCCTTTCACAATGCTCGAGCCCGGATCTGCCGTCAGAATGGATTCACCGCCGAGCGCCACCACCTCGACGGCCGGACCGGCCAATTGTGGATCGCCCTCGTCGCCGCAGATATACGTGATCGGAATGCCGAGTTGCCTAAACAGCCGCAGTGAAAGCAGCGCCAGGCCGCTGCAGCCGCCATTCGTTGCCGAAAAGTCGTTGATAATGACGACCCGGTCGATATCAGCCACGCGAACTGCCGCTTGAGCACCGTCCGCACCAACCTCATCGTCGATAACGCCGTGAAAATTGGTATGCATCATGGAAGGACGGGCGGCTTCGCCGGTGCGGCGATATTCACGCTGTACGACCATGGGCAACACTGGTTGTGACATCGGGCGATCCGTGGCTATCAGGAAGATGTTCGACTTGGAATACTCCGCCCGGCGAACCAGGCTGAGGAATCGTCCGATACTGAAAAGCCACCAATGTCGTGCTTCGGCACGATGGCTTTCCTGTAGAGGCTGACTACGTGCTGGCGCGGCTTTGCCATCTCCAGCCGGATCAACAGACCGCGTAAGCGTGCAATGCGCGTGGGTTTGTGATCGTGATTGCGCCGGGCGCCAGATCGACTATCCGACTACGCTCCCACTCTCTCAGACACCTGTTCACCTTTTCGCGCGACGCCGGCAACATGGACGCCAGTTCGTGCTGCGACAGGTTGATCGTCCTCGTCATGCATTCGGGACCGTATGATGCCTCACCGGTGCCGTACTGCGTCTCGCCGGCCGATAAGCGGAGCAGCGTATTGGCGAGGCGAGATGAAACACTCAGCTTCGCAAGATTGATGAGCCGGTCTTCCAGTTCAGTTACCCGGCGTACCACATAATATAAAAGACTTGCGCACAGGCTCGGGTCCGTCTCGACGGCATCGCGAATGAGCTTTCCATCTAGCGACCAGATTTCGCAGGAGGTCAAAGCGTGGACCTGGAAAAGCGGCTTCGTGCGCCGCAGGACATCGATCTCGCCAAATATGCTGCCGGGCATCAGCGTGTCGACCACGAATTCCCGCCCATCGAGGAGGTATGTTAGCACCTTCACGGCACCACTTTGCATAAACAGGATATGGTTCGAAGGTTCGTCCCGCTGGGAGATTAACGCGCCTTTTTCATAGCAGCGGACAGTTCGCGTCTTGAGCAGCCTCTCCGTCAAATCAGAGCCTATTACAGAAAAGAATCCACATTGACTTATACGGAGCCGATCCTGGGTGCTCTGAACATCATCCTGCATAACAATCTCCTCAACATATTGCGGAGTCACAAACGCCTAAGTTGCAGACTCTGAAGTTCAACGGGATAAATTTGGCATGACGGTTGGCACAACCCCGTAGAAGATAAAGGTGAATCTTGCCGTTGACTATGACCTTGGTCACAGACAGGGGAAGTGGAATGACGTTATGTATGGGGTGACCGATAGTAAGTGTGTAGAAAATAGGAGGTTTCGCGTGAGAAGAAATCTTCGAGAGCCTTCCGTATCCAAGCCCTCCGAGGGATATATTACGAGCAAAATAACAGGCAAAGGTATGATGAATACTTCCTTTGCGGTAGGTGGGTTATTCAAAAGGACTATGGATGTCTTTCTTGCATCTTTAGCATTATTTTTTATCCTGCCAATTCTCATCATGGTTGCACTCATCGTCAAACTTCAGGACGGCGGCCCAATCTTATTCGTGCACCAGCGAATAGGCTTCCAAGGTCGCATGTTCGGATGCCTCAAATTCCGGACTATGTGCTGCAACGCCGAGGCCCGTCTTGATCAATATCTGCACGCAAATCCGCAAGCCGCTCTTGAATGGAAAACGACGCAGAAGCTGAAGACAGACCCGCGCGTGACGGTGGCGGGCAGCGTTCTGCGCCGCCTAAGCTTTGATGAGCTGCCGCAGCTGATCAATGTCATCAAAGGTGAAATGAGCCTCGTCGGCCCACGCCCCATAACAGCCGACGAATTGCGCAGGTATGGCCGCGACGCGGTCTATTATCTGGCTGTCAGGCCCGGTCTGACAGGAGCTTGGCAGGTGAGCGGCCGAAACGACGTCTCCTATGAGGAGCGCGTCCGGCTGGATACCGACTATTGCAAGACCTGGTCCGGAGCGAAGGACATGAACATCATGCTTCGCACCTTGCCGGTTCTCTTTTTCAGACGTGGTTCCTATTGAGATGGTTGGGCCCGTTAGGGCCCCGCCGACGCAGTCTTCATTTGAATTCTCACGACAGGTCAGGACATGAGTGTTGAGCCGATCGGAATAATTGTCGCCATACTTGGAATAGCTACGATTTTCCTCGGCCTGAACTTAGGCGCCTATGTACTTTGCCTCAGTGCGCTTCTCGGTTCCGCCGCCGCTCTGCTTATGCCGGGGCTAGGCGGCACCAGTATTCAGCCGTTTCACTTCGTTCTGCTGTTTCTCGCCTTCGCGGTCGCGTTGCGGCCAAGGACGCTGTCGGCGTCCTTTTCCTCTCTTTCCTATCCGGGGCCGGGCTTCTGGTACACGCTTTTCATCATCTACGGCGTTCTGACGGCCTTCTTTCTTCCGCGAATCTTCACCGGCGTGACCCTCGTCTATTCGTTGGCACGTGGCGAAGGCATGCACGGCATTGTCGTGAACCCGCTGACACCGAATGCGAGCAATCTGACCCAGGCCGTTTACATGCTGGGCGGGCTTGCCTGTTTTGCGATCGTCGCCGGCATCAGCCGGCTGGGCGGCCTTGTCATTTTCGCGCGGGCGCTGATCGTCGCGGGCGGCGTTTGCATATTTTTCGCAATCGCCGACATGGCCACTTACCTGACCGGCACCAGCTTTCTCCTCTCGCCCATCCGCAATGCCAATTATCGCATGTTGGACGATGGTGATGTCGAGGGATTCAAGCGTATTGTCGGCTCATACACGGAAGCGGGCGCCTTTGGTTATGCGGCGCTGGCGCTGTTTTCTTTCCTCCTCATTCTCAAGCTCGAGGGCTTTCAAGCCCGCTTTCTTGGGACGATCACCGCGGCACTAGCGGTATCTCTCGTCCTGTGCACCTCGACGACTGCCTATCTGGCGACCGGGCTGACAGGGCTGATCGTGCTTGCCTTTTGCATTAGCCGCGTCTTGCAACGCAAAGCCAGCTACCGACACCTGACCTATATTGCAGCATGCCTCCTTGCCTTGCCTCTGCTCGTCATGGCCGTGATGCTGATCCCCTCCGTCTCCGAGAGCGTCAGCAACCTCATCCACGCTACGATGACCACGAAGCTGGAATCACAATCCGGCGAGGAGAGGATGCGGTGGAACCAGCAGGCGATCGCGTCCTTCTTCGATACCAGCGGAATGGGTGCGGGGCTTGGCAGCATCAGGACATCAAGCTTTCTCATTGCCCTGCTCGCCAATGTCGGCATTCCCGGGACAGTGATCTGCCTATTTTTCTTCCTCAGCCTCATCCGCTTCGTCCTCCAGCGTGACCAGAAGGAAGGACCGGACGGCATAATAGGCCTTGCCGCTCTCCTTTCCTGCATCTCCCAATTCGTCGCCGCGTCCATAGCCGCCGGCGCGATCGATCTTGGGCCGCTCTTCGGCATTACCGCCGGCCTTGCGGCCGGCTACGGCCTCGGCCCCGTTTCAAGCCTGGCACATGGCGGTCGTGATGACCGGCGTCGGCACGGCCTTCCCTGGCCTCCGCCCAATCCCGTGCTTCAATCCTCCATTGCGGCAACCATCGAAGCACCTTCTGGCATTCCGCCCCGAACCCGGGAGGTGAGCCGTGTATAATCAGCCCATTACCCTTGCCTATCCGACATCGACGGAAACCGTTCGCGAGAAGCCGCTTCAGATCAGCCGGCTCATTCGCTTCCTGTTCGACAACTGGATGCTTATTGCGGGCTGCACCGTATTCTTCTCGCTGATAATGCTGCTCTACGTCATCATCACGCCCGCCACTTACGTCGCAAGCGTGCAGCTTCTTTTCAGCCCGCAAACCGTACAGGCTGAGGGCTCTCAACGACCCTCGCTCGATGAGGCACTCGTCGAAGGCGAGTTGGAAATCGTAAAATCCAGCGATGTCCTGCGAGGCGTCATCCGGGAAATGAACTTGGATGAAGACCCGGAATTCACGGCCCGCCGCGCTTCGGTTTCAAGTGGGTTGCGCTCCCTTGCCTCTGCCATATCCTCTGGCGGTACGCCGGAGGTGAAGGTTGAGAAGACAGGTTTCAACCTCGACGATCCCACCGAAAACTACATCATTTCCGCTCTTCGGGGCCAACTCTGGGTGCGCCAGGTAGGCCAGTCGAATGTGATGGAGATAACTGCAAGCTCCATCGACCCCAAGAAGTCGGCCCAGCTCGCAAATGCGATCGCTGAACAGTATATCGCCCATGACGTGCTGATGAAATCGCAGTCCGCCCAGCAGGCGAGCGAATGGCTGGAGCAACGCGTCGCGACCCTTAGAGAGGAAGTGTTTACCGCCGACCGTGCGGTGGTCCAGTTCCAATCCTCGGGTAATCCCGGTGACCAATTCAAGCTGTCCGAGCTCAAAAGCGTCGCGGACACCTACCGGCGCCTTTACGAGACCTATCTTCTGAATTGGACGGAAGCCAAGCAGAAGATTTCCTATCCTGTATCCGACGCGATGTTTGTCTCGCGCGCGATCGTGCCGGTGTCCAAGAGCCAGCCGAAGCGTGTTCTTCTGATGGCATTTGCTGTCGTCCTTGGCCTCAGCACCGGCCTGATCGTTGCCATCATCCGACACTTTGCGAGCCGCGTCGTCACATCGATGGATCGCATCACGGTTGAGACCGCAGTGCCCTGCATCGGCGCGGTAGCGCTGGCGGGAGGCAAACCCAACCAGAACGGCCCCATATTGAGCCTGCCGCGCGTTCAGGGACTAGGCCAGGAAAATGCCGCCTGGAACCGCGGCTTCAACCGCGACCTGCGCAATCTCAAAGCGACCGTCACGGGAATGCGTCGCAGCCGCAAAGCCAATCTGATCGGCGTCGTCGGCGTGGATTCCAAGGCCGGCGCAACGACGATCGCCTACAATCTCGCAATTCTTGCCTCCTCCTCGGGCTCGAAGACGCTGCTGATCGACGCGAGCGCAGCCAACCCGACGCTGAGCAGAACCTTCACGGCGGAGCAGTCGATCGGCCTGATGGAAATGCTGGACGACAGACAGGCCTACATCGATTTCATGAGCCGGGTGGAAAGACGGCTTACGATACTTCCCGTCGGCGCGTTTCAGGATGTGACGCCGGGCGAACGGATCGGCTCCGAACGCATCGCCTTCAGCTTCGCCGACCTGAAGGATCGCTTCGATCTCATCCTCGTTGACCTTCCCTCCATGCCGGGCTCGTCCGATGCCAAGGCGGTCGCGCCGCATCTCGACGGCTCGATTATCGTGGTCCGCAGCGGCCAGACACCATTCGATGCGCTCGATCGCGCTGTTGACGCTCTTCGCGAAGTCAACGCCGAACTCCTGGGTATCGTTCTCAATGCAACTTCGTCCAGAAAGACAGGAAGGCGGTAATATGAATATCGAGCTCATTCGCAGACATCCCCAACTCAAGGATCGCCTTCGCAAGACATTGCATTCCATCGGTTATGAGACCGATGATTGGGTTCGCGTCATGCTCTATCGCGACGCCTTTGCCTTCATTCGCAAACTTGGTCCCGAAAATCTCGATGTCATGGAAGTATCGGGCGGCGTCCAATGGCAGCGCCAGTTCACATTCAAATCCTATCTGGCAACCGAATATCCCGGCTTCGACATCTGCAGCGAAACTCTTCCAGACCGTTTCGACCTCATCATCGCCGACCAGGTCTTCGAGCATCTGAAATGGCCGATGCGGGCTGCGCGCAATGTCTACGAGATGCTGCGGCCAGGCGGATATTTTATCATCGCGACACCCTTCCTGCTTCGGGTGCACGCATCGCCGATCGACTGCAACCGCTGGACCGAAACCGGTCTCTCCTGCCTCCTGCAGGAAGCCGGATTTCCCGAGGATGCGATCACGACGAAATCCTGGGGCAACCGCAGCTGCGTTCAAGCA
Organism: Neorhizobium sp. P12A; assembly: GCF_008365395.1. Classification (NCBI taxonomy): domain Bacteria; kingdom Pseudomonadati; phylum Pseudomonadota; class Alphaproteobacteria; order Hyphomicrobiales; family Rhizobiaceae; genus Neorhizobium; species Neorhizobium sp. P12A. The sequence goes on from NZ_QOVX01000028.1 coordinate 39,407, forward strand.
AATTTCAAGCGCTGGCCGAAGGGCGGCTTCCTGGGATCCATGAAAAACGAGCCGGACTTTCCTGTGATGGTGTGGGCCTTCGCACGAAAACCTGCATGAACCGACGGAGTAACAACGAGTATGGGTGCTGAGTTCATATCTGACCAGGTTCTGCGATCGGCTGCAAAACAGATGCGGATCGGGATCGCAATAGCGACGGCAGGTCGCGCTGACGTCCTGCTGCAAACCATAGCTTTCATCGGACAACAGACGCGCGCACCGGACGCTATCTTCGTATGCGCGCCGAGCGAAGCCGATATAGCCGGGCTACGATCGGCATATCCGAAAATCAGCTGCCTTCTTGCGCCGAAGGGGCTGCCCCATCAGCGCAATCGCCTGATGGACGCCGCCAGCGCTATCGACGTCCTCCTTTTCCTCGATGATGACTTCATCATGGCGCCAGACTATCTCGCGGAAATGGAAGCTATTTTCCGCGAGCATTCCGAGGTCGTGATGACAACGGGACGCGTCGTGGCGGACGGCGTCACGGGAGCCGGCTTATCAGCTGACGAAGCCGAGGAACGACTTGCGGCGGCCGGCGCTCCGCGACCCGTTCCCCTGTCGGTTGTCTATAACGGCTACGGCTGCAACATGGCCGTCCGCATGGCGGTCGTCCGGACGCAGCGGCTGCGTTTCGATGAGGAACTGCCTCTCTATGCCTGGCTAGAAGATGTCGATTTCAGCCGCAGCATGGCGCCCTTTGGCTGGATCGTTCGCGTCGAGCGCGCACGCGGGGTGCACCTCGGCGTAAAATCCGGCCGGCAACCCGGCGCTCGCCTGGGATATTCGCAGATTGCCAATCCCTGCTACCTGATCGCAAAGGGAACATGCTCCTGGAAAATGGGCCTCCTGCAAATGGCAAGGAATCTCGCGGCCAACATCTACGGCACGTTGAGACAGGAGAAAGCGATAGATCGCAGAGGACGTCTGCGCGGCAACGCAATGGCCGTGATGGACCTCGTGCTGCAACGCATGACGCCGGCGCGCGCTTTGCAGCAGCAATGACCACATCGTCTATTCGAAGAATACGCTTGCACGGAAAATTTCATCCACCGCGGCTTTAACGGAGGAAATCAGATGCGTCATGCGACATGGAATGCGATCGAGGCAAATCCCTTTGCCATGCGGATCTATCAATCCTACCGACGGCTTCCGGAAGAAGTCCGGGCGCCCACCCGCTGGGTGGTGACGCCCCGCTGGCAAGCGGCCTGCGCAATCGTCAGGCGGACTGCAGGCAACGAGGTGCTTTCAGGACCGTTTCGCGGCATGAAACTCCACCTCAGCCCGCTTTCGAAGCGGCAGCTCCTAGGATATCTGCTCGGGACACAGGAACTGGAGCTGTTTCCCATCATCGAGGACATCGTCAGCCGGCCCTACAGCACCGTCATCAACATCGGCGTTGCCGACGGCTACTATGCGATCGGTCTGGCACGGCGCATGCCCTCTACGCCTGTCATCGGCTTCGAAGGCCTCCCGGAACATCATGAGCCATTCTGGCAAACCGCCCGTGCAAACGGCGTCGCCGATAGAATTACTCTCAGGGGGTTCTGCACGGCGCCGGACCTGCGCGATGCGTTGGATAGAGCTGGGCCCCGCCCCTTCATCCTTTGTGATATCGAAGGCGGCGAAAAGGAATTGCTCGACAATTCCGCCATTCCAGAACTCAACAGGGCCGATATCCTCGTCGAAACCCATGACGGCCTCGTTCGGGGATGCACCGAGCGCCTGGTCCAGCGTTTCAGTGCGACCCACGACATAAAGTCTGTCTACGCGCGCCCACGCACGATGGCTGACTTCCCCGCCAGGGAACTGCCTTTCCTGGCAAGATGGATGTCGGGCACGGCAGTCGAACTCATGAACGAGCGGCGCACAGGTGTTCAGGAATGGCTGTTCATGACACCCCGGCGGACCGGGGAGACGGACAAGCAATAGGAGGATGGCCCCCATGCGCATCCTTCTTGCCAGCGGAACTCCGCACTTGCCGCAACTTATCGGCGGCCTCGAGATCAACACGCATCACCTCGCGCTCGAACTTAACGAGCGCGGATGCAGCACGGGCGTACTCTCGAAACTCTCGCTCCGGGATTCTTTCGGCGCGATGCGTTTTGCCGCGAGTTGTGCGCAATTCAAGAATGTGGTCGTCGATCGGTCGCTGGGCTATGAGGTCTATCGTTGTCTGAGACCATGGAAGGATTTGCGCGGTCTCGTCTTGCCGCAAGTCGTGGTGATCCAGAACGGAAACATGGTGCAGATGGGCCGCGCCTTTCGAGAGAAAGGCATAGCCAGTATCGCCTATCTGCACGGACTGGAATTCGACGGAGAGTCGGGTAATTGGCCTGATAAGGCAGAGGATCTGCCATTCTCAGCCTATATCGGCAATTCACTTTTCACCGCGGCCAGGTTCAAGGCACGTTACGGCATCGATACCGCGGTCATTCCCCCCATATTTCGGCCGGATGTCTACCGGACCTATGGCGAGGGGCGGCACGTCACCTTCATCAATCCTATCCAGGCAAAGGGGCTGGACATTGCGCTCGCCGTTGCAACGCTCTGCCCTGATATCCCCTTCCTCTTTGTTCGCGCCTGGCCGCTCTCCAAGAAGGAGGAGGCAGAGCTTCAGCGGCGTCTGGCAATGCTTGCGAATGTCCGGCTGGTTGATCGCACAACGGACATGGCAAGCATCTACAAACAGACTAGAATTCTCTTCGTTCCTACCCAGTGGCAGGAGACATGGGGAAGGGTCGTCAGCGAAGCCCATTTCAGCGGCATTCCAGTGCTGTCCAGCGACCTCGGAGGTCTATCCGAATCCGTCGGCCCCGGCGGCATTCTCGTCAACGCCGACGCATCGCCGATCATCTGGGCGGAGCATCTACGCCTCCTATGGAACGACCCAACCGTCTATCAGGAAAAACGTGAAGCCGCTTTCGCCTATGCCGATCGACCGGAGATCATGGTCGATCGCCAGATGGAGCAATTTGTCGACATTACAGAGCGGGTCGCGGCATGAGACTTCAATACAGCCATCCCGCACCCGGTTTCAGTGCGCCAGTTGCCGGTTGCTCCTTAAGTGCCGGGGAAGGCCCAGGAGCGAACGTAGTCGACTTCCATGACCGATGGGCTCGGCGCCTTGTCGATTGGCCATCCGCCGCCCAATCCGAGATCGACGAGGACAGTGAAGGGAACATCGAGTTCACGCGGCGTCGCGATTGCCCAAATTTGCTTGCGATCGAGGTAGAACCGAATTCTATCCGGCTGGACGGCAACGCCGTAAGTATGAAAGTCGGTGGTCAGGCTTCCGCTCGGCACCGCGACGCGTTGATGAAAGCTCTGGCTGAGCGAGGGGGTCTTGTGATCCCAAATGTGCAACGACGCCACGTACTGTCCCGGAAACTGGCCGTAGTACTCGACGACATCAAGTTCGATCCCCTTCTTTTCTGTATTGCTGACCAGCCAGAAGGCGGGCCACATGCCGTCGCCCGCAGGAAAGCGGGCACGCATTTCGAAATAACCGTATTTCTGCTTGAACCCATTTCCCTTCTGATCGGTCGAGGACAGCAGCCCGGAGCGCCACTTTCCGTCGTCGCCCTTTCGTGCTTCGATCCGGAGCATCCCGTCGCGGGTGGTGAAGGGGAAATCCGGGCCAGGGTCGGTAAAGCGCGCATCGCCGAAGTCACCGTTCCAGGGGGTGTGCGCAATCCATCGCGTTCCCGGTCCCCATGCGGATACATCAAGCTTATCGAAGTTTTCGTCAAAAGTCGGGGTCAGGGAAGTCGGATCGATGGGCGCCGATTGCGCAGTCGCCGGACTGTCCGGTCCGGTTACGATCAAATTGACGCCAATGTATATAACCAAGGCTGCGATCGCACTCTTTACAAGAACCGACCTCATTTTCAATCCCCGCTCACTGCGTCCATGCATTCATCCGCATCGTATAACAGATCACATGATATATCCATCATATTATTCGAGAAATCTAAGAAAAAAAGAAAGTATTGAGGACGAATATGCTGGCTATATTTGCAAAAAGATCGATGTACTCGGCCATATCTGGCTTTGCAACTGTTTTTGCTACTTTCATTAGCGGAATCATTGCCGCCAACCTGCTCGGTGTCGAAGGAACCGGTCTCGTCGCATTCGCCGTTTGGCTGGCGCTCATAGCGTCACAGGTTGTCGATGGCGGGACGTCGCTGTGCGTCGGCCGCTTTACGGCAGATCTGCATGGTCAGGGAGATAAGGCCGCCGCCTATTCGCTTTCCGGCAGGCTCGCCCGTCGTCTCCTGCTCTACAATGCCATGGGTATCGCGGCATTCGCTGTGTTCTACTTTGCAGATCCAGGGACGGCGACAGATTCCCTTCGTCGGCTCTTTGGCGAAACGGATGGCGATGCCGCGACCAATCTCGTTTTCTTTGTCGCGCTGCTGACCTTCACACAGTCCTTTGCGACATTCGGAATGGCGCATTATCGAGGCTCGCAGGATTTTGTAACGCCCGCGGCTGTGTCGTTCGTCTCGATGGTCGCTCAAATCGTCTGCGTCTATCTCGGCGCTTTCTTGTTCCATGTTCCAGGCGCGATTGCGGGCTATATCGCTGGGCAGATCTTGCTCACGGTCGCTGGCGCTAAGCTGATGACGCGAAACGGCACGGTGACGGCCGAGCTCATCAGCGAAACCCGCACATACGGGCGTTATTCCTGGGCAGCCAATCTCTGCAATACCTTCGTCTGGTCGAGGATCGAGATCCTCTTCCTTCAGAGCTTCTGGGGCTATCGCGAGGTCGGCTTGTTCAGCGTCGCATTGGCACTGTCGGCGATAGCGTCGCAGGGCCCGCTCCTCCTGACGGGCGCTTTTCTTCCGATGCTCGCGGAGAAGCATGGGCAGAAGGACAGGCAAGGTCTTCAGATGGCTTTCGCCAGCGGTACGCGTTTCCTGGCCATAGCAGCTTTCCCTGCCTGCTTCGGAATGGCGGCCATTGTTCCAACCCTCGTCCAGCTCCTCTATGGACCATCTTTTGCACCGGCAATTCCCGCCGCCACGATCATCGCGACGGCAGCAGCCTTCTCGATAACAACAGTCATCGGCACACATCTGGTGAATGCGCTTGCCCGCAGCGACGTCATATTCGTTACCTCGCTCATCGGCGCTGCGCTGTCGATCGCCGGAGGCTTTCTTCTCATCCCGCATTATGGGTTGCTCGGTGCTGCCATATCTCGAACGGCAACACAGCTCGCGATGATCGGCATAGGGCTCTGGTTCATCACCACCCGACTGCGTTTCTCCTATCCCTTTGCGGCACTTCTGCGCATCCTTCTGGCGGCCTTGGTCGCCTCGCTGGCAGCCTTCGTGGTCGTCACGCTTGTTCCGGGATTTCATGGCCTGGTCTTGGCCATCCTGGGCGCTGCCTTCGTGTACGCACTGTGCCTGCGTTTCTTCGGCGCCGTCGACCCGCAGGACATTGCGGTGGCACATCGGCTGATCGCGGCATTGCCTCCGCGCTTTGCCGCAATGGCAAATATCCTCCTGTCCTTTATCGACCCGAGCTCCGCGCCGGGCCGAATTGTAACGCCACGACCATAGGTGAGACGATGAGTACGCATTTCTCCGCTACCAAGTTCGCAACGCCCGATATGGCGAGGACGCCGACGCCTTCCGCCCTCAGCAAACGGTCCCTCTGGAACGCGATGCTTGGCCTCATCGTCTTCGCCGGTCTAACGGCAGGCGCGGGACAAGCCCTGGCTGACAGCTACCAGCTGGTGACGCAGGACAAGATCAAGCTGCGGGTCGTTGAATGGCGCTCCGGTGAGGGGGATTACAAGAGCTGGGAGGCTCTGGACGGCGAGTACGTCGTCAACCAGTCCGGGTCGGTCTCAATTCCGCTCGTCGGCGAAGTGCCGGCGACCGGCCTGACGACGGAAAGTCTCGCGGCGAAAATCGCCTATGCCCTCCAGCAGCGCGCCGGTCTGGCAAACAAGCCGTTCATTTCAGTCGAAATCTCACAATATGGTCCCATCTACCTGCTTGGCGCAGTCCATTCGCCAGGCCAGTATCCCTACAATCCCGATCTGACCGTCATGAAGGCGATCAGCCTGGCGGGTGGCTTTGAAAAAGATGGCGAAGGCCGTAGCGCACAGATCAATCGCGACCGCATCCAAGCAACCGGCACGCTGGGCGATGCCGAACTGGACTATAATACCCTGCTGATGCGGGAGTCACGACTACGCGCCGAGATGGCCGGAAAGGACAACTTCGATACCCCAGCGACCCTAACGAAGACCGATGGCGCCGAAGAGCTTCATGCGGAGGAACTCAACCTTATGAAGTTTCGCCGGGTTGAGCTCGATAGCAAGATTGCCTCTGCCGAGGATCTCGGCAAGCTCTATTCCAACAGCATCGATACTCTGCAAAGCAAGATCCAAGCCCAGGAACACCAGGTGTCGCTGTTCGAGAAGCAACTGGCGACTGTGGCCACGCTGGTGGACAAGGGTCTGACGGTGAGTTCGCGCCAGTTCGAACTCGACCAGGCTCACTCCGATGCGGAGAGCAAGCTGCTCGATCTGGAATTTCAGCTGGTCCAGTCCCGCCAATCCCTCGCGGAGAACAAGCGGGACGCGGCCACTGTCGTCAATTCCATGAACTCACAGATTCAGGACGAACTCAGCACGACCCTCCGCGAGATCGCGAAGTCTGATTTGCAGATGCGCGTCTCCCAGGCTCTGCTCAACCAGACCAATCAGGAGAGCCAGCAACAATCGAGCGCGCTGGACAATAACGCCAACAGCCCGCCGAAAATCATGATCGCGCGACAGAACGACAAGGGCGAGACCGAACGGTTCGAAGCCACGCCCGACACACCCATCAAACCGCGGGACCTGATCGAGGTGAATGTCGAGGGATCGTTTTAGATATCAGGCGGCTAACGCCATGTGAATGCCTTGAGTGCGGTCGAGATGAATTAGGTACACCAAGGCTTATGCGAACCCGACGGCTGCGCCAAACCTTCGCTGACCATCTGCATGCCGATCGAGCGGCCTTGCCGGTAGATCGTTCTGAATTTGAGCCCGTCCTTGTCGACTTCGGAAGAGCCTGCCTGCAGAGTGAAGGCTCCGTCATTCAGCAACGCGAGCAATCTTAGCTTCGCAGCCGTTCCCCTGTTCTTGGCTTCCGGACATGCCGGCGGGTTTATCTCGGGCGTGTCGATATCGGCAATGCGGATCTTCACGCCGCGTACCCAGAACGTGTCGCCGTCGACCACGCAGTTGAAATGCGGGCCATCGCCGCAAAAGCCGAAGCTTTCGGATGCCGTCGCAGGGGCCGGTGTCGGCGAGGGCCTGGGGATGGAAACCGGCACGACAGGGATGGAGGCTGACGGGATAGGCGCCGGCGGCTCCGGCAAGGACGGCGCTCGCATGGCGGCAACGTGAACCGGCGCGAGTGCCGGCTTTTCCGCAGGGGCACGCGGAGCAATTGATGCGGTCGCGACGCGCTCCGTGGCGATAAGCTTCGGCTTCAGCGCCGGCCAGTGATCATAGGCGACGATACCGCCAATCGCGAGAGCGGCTCCGGCATACCAGGGCATCAGGCTACCGCTTGCGCTGATCTTGCCTCTGCCAGACGATTTCCGTCGATTTCCGCGCTTCGCCGCCATGGTGACTGACTCCCGACTCGTTTTGAGCCGGATTATTGCGCCTAAGTGTTTCCGAAAGGTTGGCGTCCGCCTTGTCCACAGGCCATCTGTCAGGGAAGGCGGAAACGTCCCTTAAAACGGCTTCGTTGCGCCAGTCTCGGTTTTGTCGACGCTCGGGTCGGTGAGACGGCTAAGGCAGGACGTAAATGTCGCATGAAGCGGATAGATACGCGACGTAGGCAGGACCCAATCCGGTTCGGTACCCGCAAAGTCAAGATCGAGATCCACCGTTCCCGCCACAGCCGATCGAATAATCGCCTTAAGGCTTCCTTTGGGGTTTTCTCCATTCGGGTTCATCAGACGCAGGCTTGTTTTGCTGACCCCAACCGCGGGCATGGTCATCGAGCTCTTGCGGCCTTTGATGACCACTTGCGTCGACAGATTTTCGGGGAGATTCCAAGCGGCGTTTGAAACGACCCAGCTATCGTCGTTTTTCATACCCTCGCGAAACTCGGCTGTCTTTCCGGTCTCGCTGTCCCAGACGAGAGAACAATAATTCTGCGAGCCCTCGGTCACATATCCGACCGACCATTGGCTTGCCGAGCCCAGCCACTCCGTCGCGGCATTCGCGCTAAATGGCGCTGCAGCGCATAAAAAACTCACAAGAACAGCTTTTGCAAAACGATTGTTTAAAGTGCGCATTCGTCCAAACCTTCAGGCAATGACCGCAAACAAACGACAATGTCGACAACGTTGGCGCCAATGTTAGCAGTAGGAAGTTTCGGATTGATGAGCGCTGCAATGGCTGCCCCACGCTTCTCGCCGCGGGGCAGCCCAAGGCAGTCAATGCCCGTGATTACTCCGCAGCCTGCAAAGCCGGCTGAATTGCCTCCGGATCGCCGGACAATTGGCCGGCCATCGCGGCTGCAAACTTTGTCTGATCCAGCTCGTTCTCCCAACGGGCGACGACGACTGTCGCAACGGCATTCCCGACCAGGTTGGTCAGCGCACGGCATTCAGACATGAAGCGGTCGATACCGAGGATGAGCGCCATCCCCGCAATCGGAACCGAGGGAATGACCGACAGCGTGGCGGCAAGCGTGATGAAGCCCGCGCCGGTAATGCCGGCCGCACCCTTGGAACTCAGCATCGCAACGAGCAGCAGCAGCACCTGATCGCCAAGCGTCAACGGCGTATCCGTCGCCTGGGCGATGAAGAGGGCTGCCAGCGTCATGTAGATGTTCGTGCCGTCGAGGTTGAAGGAATAGCCGGTCGGAATGACGAGACCGACGACGGAGCGCTTGCAGCCGGCGCGTTCCATCTTGTTCATCAGCCCCGGCAGGGCAGCCTCGGAAGAAGACGTACCGAGCACGAGCAGCAGTTCTTCCTTGATGTAACGGATCAGCGCTAGGATCGAGAAGCCGTTATAGCGGGCAACCGCACCCAGCACGACGAGAACGAACAGCAGCGAGGTGAGGTAGAAAGTGCCGATCAGGAAGGCGAGATTGGCGATCGTGGCGATACCGTATTTTCCGATGGTGAAGGCCATGGCACCGAAGGCGCCGATGGGCGCGAACTTCATCAGGATCGAGACCAGTCGGAAAATCGGCGCGGTCAGCACCTGCAGGAAATCCAGCACCGGCTTGCCGCGCTCGCCGACGGCACCGAGTGCGATACCGAAGACGACGGAGAAGAACAGCACCTGCAGAATATCGCCCTTGGCAAAGGCTCCGACGATGGTGTCGGGAATGATATTCATCAGGAAGCCGACGACCGTGGCGTCATGGGCCTGGGCAGCGTAGTTGTTTACCGCCTTGGTATCGAGCGTCGCCGGATTGATGTGCATGCCGGCGCCCGGCTGCAATATGTTCGAAACGAGAAGGCCGACCACGAGCGCCAGCGTGGAGAAGACGAGAAAATAAATCAACGACTTGCCAACGACGCGACCGAACTTCTTGAGGTCCGCCATGCCGGCAATGCCAGTCGACACCGTCAGGAAGATGACCGGAGCGATTACCATGCGGACGAGCTTGATGAAGGCATCGCCGAGCGGCTGCATCGAGGCGCCGATCGAAGGATAGAAATGGCCGAGCAGGATGCCGGCGGCGATGGCGACGAGCACCTGCACGTAAAGATGCCGGTAAAGGGGAGTTTTGCCGCGCTCGCCGGCGGCGTTGATTGCAATATCCATGATTTCCTCCACTGCGCCCGGGCGCTCTTGCTGCCGCGGACAGTTACGATATCGGCAGCCCCCGACTGCTCCTGCTTGAGTTGCAATGGGTGTGCCAACTCCTCGGAAGAGCAGTAGTGCTTTGAAAATAAACGATATAATGTCCGGACATCAGTCATCGCGCCGGCAAACGTGCGGTTTTCCGCACAGAGCGATTTACTAAATGTGCGAGTTTATGCACAATGCGCGAATGCTAGATCGAACAGGACAGAAACAACTCTGGACACCTGAACAACTCGGCAGACGAACCCGGCTTATCTGGCTCGTTTTTGCCGCACTGTCGGCGGTTGCCATCGGGATCGCTCTTTACGGCGCGGGTGTCTACGGTCGGCTGCTGGCGATGGAAGCGCTCGAAAACCAGGGACGCACGGACGCGAACCTTAAGGTCGCCTTGCTGCGCGCCGTTCTGGAGGGTCCTCGCGCTCTGCCGCTTCTGCTGGCGGATGACCAGCAGGTTCGCGACACGCTGCTCGCGCCGGGAAACGACGCCGTCGTCGCGCTCGACCGCAAGCTTGAAGGTCTCGTGGCCGATACCCGCGCCTCCGTCCTCTATGTCACCGGCACGAATGGCATTGCGATTGCTTCCAGCAACTGGCAGGAGCCTCTGAGCTTCGTCGGAAACGACTATTCCTTCCGTGATTATTTCAGGCACGCGATGGAGACGGGAACGGCCGAGCATTTCGCGCTCGGCAATGTCAGCAATCGCCCCGGCCTTTATATTTCGCGACGGGTCGGCGATGCGGCAAAGCCGCTTGGCGTCGTCGTCGTCAAGATGGAATTCGAGCAGCTGGAATCCGATTGGCGGGATGCGGCACGCCCGGTCTATGTCACCGACGAGCACGGTGTCGTGCTGATCACCAGCATTCCCTCCTGGCGTTTCATGGCCGCAGCGCCAATTCCGGCCGAAAGCCTCGCCACCATTCGAAAAAGCCTGCAATTCGGCGACGCTCCGCTCCTGCCCTTGCCGATCAAACAACAGGCCGGAAGCCCCGATGCATCGGTTGTCCACGTTATCATGCCCGGCGGAAAGGAGGGGGAGTTTCTGCGTCTTCGCGCGGCCGTTCCCTCAACCTCCTGGCAACTCGAATATCTCGTCCCGACCGAAGCGGTCACCGCCTCAGCCGTTCGTGAAGCGCGGTTCCTCACGCTGGCAGTCCTGGTGCCGCTCCTGGCAATCGTTGGCTTCCTACTCTGGCGTCGGCGGTCTGCCGTCATGAGAATAGCAACCGATCGCGCAGCACGCGCGGAGCTTGAACGCCGTGTCCTCGAGCGAACCGAGGATTTAAGCCGTGCCCGCGACCACCTCCAGGCCGAGATCGCGGATCACCAGGCGACCGAAGCAAGGCTGCAGGTCGTTCAGCAGGAACTTGTTCAGGCAAATCGGCTGGCGATCCTCGGTCAGGTCGCGGCCGGCGTCGCCCACGAGATCAACCAGCCGGTCGCGACCATCCGCGCCTATGCGGACAATGCCCGGATCTTTCTGCAACGACAGCAACCGACCTCCGCCGACGAGAATCTTGGCGCAATCGCCTCGCTCACAGAGCGGATCGGAACAATAACCGAGGAATTGAAAGCTTTTGCGCGCAAGGGCCGGACCGCCGCCGAGCCGGTCGCCTTTCGCGGGGTCCTCGAAGGCGCTGTCGTGCTATTGCGAAGCCGCTTTGCCGGAAGGCTCGATGCCTTGAAAATCGAACTGCCGCCGCCTGAACTCGAAGTCATAGGAAACCGCGTCCGGCTGGAGCAGGTGCTGATCAATCTTTTCCAGAATGCGCTGGAAGCGCTTGAAGGTCACGAGAATGCGCGCGTCGGGGTCTTTTGCCGGGAGAGTAAGAGCGAGGTAGCGGTCACGATCGCCGACAACGGACCGGGCATTCCGCACGAAATCCTCGATTCTCTCTTCACGCCGTTCAATACCTCGAAGGAAAAGGGGCTGGGCCTCGGTCTGGTCATCTCGAAGGACATCGTGACCGATTACGGCGGCCGTATCGATGTCGAAAGCGACAACAGCGGAACCCGCTTTACGATCCATCTCCTGAAGGCACCTCAATGAGCGACGCAATTCCCGTTTTTCTGATTGATGACGACAAGGATCTTCTCAGGGCGACGACGCAGACGCTAGAGCTTGCCGGGTTTTCGGTGTCCCCATTCCATTCCGCGGTCGAGGCGCTGCGAGCGCTGCGGGCAGACTTTGCCGGCGTTATCGTCTCCGATATCCGCATGCCGCAGATCGACGGATTGCAGCTTTTCGATCGTGTGCGCCAACTCGACGAGGACCTGCCGGTCATCCTCGTCACGGGGCACGGCGATATTCCGATGGCGGTAAAGGCCATCCAGGATGGGGCCTATGATTTCATCGCCAAGCCATTCGCGGCAGATCGTCTGGTCCAGAGCGTTCGGCGGGCGGCGGAAAAGCGACGGCTGATTCTCGACAACCGATCGCTGCGCGAGGCTGCAGATCAGGCGCAGGGTGGACTGCCGCTGATCGGGCAAACGCCGGCCATGGAGCGCCTGCGGCGCACTTTGCAGCAAATCGCCGATACGGATGTCGATGTGCTTGTGACCGGCGAGACCGGCAGTGGCAAGGAAGTGGTTGCGAGCCTGCTGCATCGCTGGAGCCGTCGCGCCAAGGGCAATTTCGTGGCGCTGAACTGTGGCGCCCTGCCGGAAACGGTGATCGAAAGCGAACTCTTCGGCCATGAGGCCGGCGCCTTTACCGGCGCGCAGAAGAAACGTATCGGTCGCATCGAGCATTCGAGCGGCGGCACACTCTTCCTGGACGAAATCGAGAGCATGCCGGCGTCGACTCAGGTGCAGATGCTACGGGTGCTGGAAATGCGCGAAGTCACGCCGCTCGGCACCAACGAGGTTCGGCCGGTCGATCTGCGGATCGTTGCCGCAGCCAAGATAGACCTCGGCGATCCGCGCCAGCGGGGCGATTTTCGCGAAGATCTCTATTATCGCCTCAATGTCGTGACGATCACAATTCCGCCGCTACGCGACCGGCGCGACGACATTCCCCTGCTCTTCAGCTATTTCGCCGAACGCGCCGCATTGAAGTTCAAGCGGCCGATCCCCGCGATCTCTCACGATCTGCACCTCTATATGCAGAACCATACGTGGCCGGGCAACGTGCGGGAACTGTCGCATTTCGCGGAACGCTTCATATTGGGCATCGAGCCCACGACAGATACAGGCCCTGGCGAGAACCAGAGCGTCGAGGATAAGCTGCCACTGCCTCTGCGCATAGAACGGTATGAAGCCGAGATCATCCGCAGGACTTTGGAGTCCAATGGTGGGGACGTTCGTCGAACGATCGAAATTCTCGGCATTCCACGCAAGACATTCTACGACAAGCTCCAGCGCCACGGGATCGTCCGCGGAGACTTCGCAAAGATGTCGGCCGACTAGCTAGTGCCCATCCATAAACGCCTGTTTTTCTGCGGTTTTGAAAGGTTGTTTGCCGGCTGCCATCGTTTTTTTGGACGAGTGATGGCAGAGAGCGCGCAGATTATGGCCCGAAGAGCGA
>NZ_QOVX01000029.1:0-40063 GCF_008365395.1 Neorhizobium sp. P12A
TGGAGGCCTCGCCCGGAAGCTCGCAAGAGCCATTATTCAACGGGATACCCGAAATTTCCGCCACACCTGTCTGGAATAATTGTCATGGGAATTCAATGGTGGCTGCCACACCGTGCCACACCTGATTCCTTCTACGGACGTTCCAACAAGGAGAGATGGATGGCAGAGCAGACAATGATTGAGCGGGTGGCGAAGGCGATTGCGATAGAAGCTTTGGACCCGGAGACGCGTGCGGCCGTTGACCAAGAAAAGTGGTTCGTTGCCGAAAGCTATTATGATCTCGCAAGGGCAGCTATCGAGGCTATGATTGAGCCGTCAGAAGCAATGAAGGCTGCTGGCGACATAGAGTGCGAAGATAAAGGAATGGGATTGGGCCGCGCTGAAACTATCTATGCCGTCATGCTAGAAGCAGCCCTACAGGATAGCGGGGAGAGAACGGGTGTTTAAGCGCAAACGGCAACTTGCAGTCTTGGAAGGGAAAGCAGCGCTCGACGCCTTAGATGATGATCTGGATTGGTACTTGAAGCGACAAGAAGCAATCGTGATGTGGGGATTTCGCTTGCAGGGCTTTATTGCCGGAGCGGCACTTTCCGCTGCGGTAACGTGGTTGATTCTCAGGGCTTGATGACCGGCATTCGAAAATTGGTCTTATCCGCCCCCTTCCCCTGCATGTCGTCGAGCTTCGAACTCAAGACTTGAACCTGGGTGGAAACTTTGTTGATCGTGTCTATGACGTTGTCGAGCTTGCCGCCGAAGGATTCCACGACCCGATCGATCCTGTCGTTTGCAGCGTCGATCCCCTTCTTGTTCTCTGCCGTGGCCTCGATCGCTCTGGTCACCTGAAACGAGATCGGCGGGATCTGGGCGACCTGCTGTTGAAGTCCGGTGATCGAATCCTGGTAGTTCTTCAGCCGGTCCTTTCTGGCGTCCGCCTCCATGTCGAAGCGCTGCTGCAGTTGCCGGATATCGCGCTGCGTATCGTTCCAGATATAGCCGGCCCATGCCGCATTGGCGGCGATGCTGATCCCTATGATCGCCATGTTCCAGACATTCACTCGCCACGTCTCGAATTTAACCGGCATATTGTTTTCCTCGTCTGCCACCCTCTGATGCCCTTTTCATGCGATGCCTGTCGATGCCCGCGATATTGCGCGGACCGTTCATTATATTTCGAGTTACGCATTTGACTCTGACTGAAACCAGAACATAATAAGAACAAATTAGTTCGGAGTTTTGCCCTATGAGCGATGTTGATCGCCCTACCCTTCAGCGCGCGCCAGCTTTGGTCGCCCATAAATGCCACTGCGGCGACTGGGCTGGATTCGGCTTTACGCCGCCCGGCCGCCAGCAAGAAACACAGTGGTGGTGCTGGAAGCATTATCCCTATCGGCATCCTGACACGAAGGCCGGCGCGGAGCCAAGATCATGAGACGCTTTGACGAAATCCGCCTACCCGGCAAACACGCGATCCGCTGGCGATTCGTGCCGAAGGAGAACTGCTGGGAGATCGCCGCGTTTCAGGGCGTCGAAACCAGATTGACGTCGGTAACCGGTGAGCAGATCGAGCGGCGCGTCGTTCGCGGCCCGGGGACGGCGGAATTCTCGGAAGCGCTCGGCATGGTCGCTCTATCGGCGTCGCTCAAAGTTCAGAGCAAGCGCCTCAACGGTTCTCGTGCGGTCTAAGCACCTATCCCATGGTGAATAACTCGACATGGGCCGGCATGAAGGCCATGGGGCTCCGTTATGTCGTCGCCTGCACGCACTGTGACCGCATGGTGGAAATCGACCTGGACAAGATGCAACCGGACGGAAATGCCATCAACCAGCGCTTCCGCTGTAGCCTATGCGGTCGATATGGTGAGAGCATCGTCAGCCACCGATCGGCGGATCGTGCGTTTCCTGGCAACAAACCCGATGGCGAGCGATTTCTGGATCAATCCGCCAGCAGATCGAGCGCCCGGAACACCAATTTCGAAGACGCGTCAGAATAGCTAGCGGCGAGCGCCTCGTGCTCCCGGTCGATCTTGTTCCCCAAAGCTTCCAGTCGTCGCCAGCGGCGATCCTTGCTCGCTCTCGACGCCAGCGCCGTGAAGTGCAGGCTTTTGCTGATCTCCATCAGCACCATGTCACGTTGGTGGACGGTGAGCGTGGAAAATGGCTTAGGGCCGGTCCGTTCAATGAACTGCGCCATGGTCGCCTCCCCTGATTCGCGACTCAACGAATCACTTGGCGACTCGTTCCGGGCCATTTAGTCAAGATGGTAGACGGCGGCATTATCCTGTTCGTCGCGCAGGCCTTTGTAGGAGGCGTGGCGAAGCTTGCCGTCCTCCGTCCATGCTCGATACTCGATCTCGGCGATCAATGTCGGCTGAACCCAGATCACGCCCTTGCGCTTCAGGTCGATGGCCGGACGCGATGTCTTGAGGCGGTCTAGGTCGGCGCGGAGCTTGATCGTCGGTCGCTCTTTGAAGCCGGTCCCTACCCCGCCGACATAGACGAGCTCGTCACCTCGATAAGCGGCCAGGAGCAGCCGACCGATGCCACCGAGTGCCGCGGTCGACGGCTCATAGCCGACGATGAAGAAGCTGTCGCTCTGGATGCACTTGACCTTGACCCAATCGCCGAGGCGCCCTGAACGATACGGCGCATCTCGGCGCTTTGCGATGATACCTTCAAGGCCGTGCTCGCAGGCCGCATCGAAGAGTGCCTGCCCATCGCCTTCGAATTCTTCCGACAGCCGAATACCGCCGGCACGATCCTTCAACAAATCTTCAAGCATGTGCCGGCGGTCGCTCAGGTCCATCCGCGAGAGGTCATGACCATCGAAATAGAGCAGATCGAAGGCAAAGAAGATCGCTTCCGAGGCATGACGCTTGCCGCTTCTGCCGCCAAGGGCCTGCTGGAGAGCGCCGAAGTCTGATCGGCCCTGCTCATCCAAAACGACCGCCTCGCCGTCGAGGATGGTCGTTGTGCCGATCGCCGCAGCTTCCTCGGCAATCGTCGGAAAGCGATCGGTCCAGTCATGGCCGCCGCGCGTGATGATGCGTACCCGGCCGGGCTCGACGTGTACCGCCAGGCGATAGCCGTCCCACTTGATCTCATAGAGCCAGTCTGGGCCGGTCGGCACCTTGGACTTGAGCAGCGCAAGGCACGGCTCGATGCGTTCTGGCATCGGATCGAACTGCAACTGCGGCTGATCGGGATCGCGCGGCTTACGCGGCTGGCCTCGGAGCGGGGCATCCGTGTCGCGAAGCAGAGGTTGGGATGACTTACGCGGAACCTTTGTCATGCTCCAGATTGCAACAGACATCGGTTAAGGAGTCGAGTCAGTTTGCCGCGTTCACGCGAATAGGCCGAAGAGGGCCGCGGCGACGATTGCCAACAGCACCACGAACAGGGGCCAAGGGAGATAGCTACCCTCGATCCGTTTTAGAATTCGAACAACATCTTCCATCTCGGCAGGATTACTGATTCACGCAAGGAAAGCCACCCCCACCCTTGGCTAGGGCGGCGGTGATCAGATGCCGAAGCCTATGATTTTCCCGTCAGCATCTTTCAGATTGAAGGACCTTCCCGGCTGCCATATTACCTGCCCGTCAGGATTGCGGATTTCTACGGGCTGCATTTTCTGCAGATTTGCAAAGCTGTCGAAAACGTAACTGTCACCCTCGATAGCCTGCACTGATCTCTCCTGCACGACTAGATCACGGTATCTCTGCCAGCGTGCAATCATCACATCCGCCAAGCGAAGCTTTTCTTCGAATGGCATGTGTTCGTAACCCTCAGGAGAAGAATACCGCTCTTCAACAATGCAGTTTAGTTGCGCGCCTTCGATATCTGAGTCTGACCCTTCGCCGACCATGAGGTCAGCGCTAAGAGAGATGTCCATGTTCTCGAAATCTGTCATTTAAAGCCCCATTGGGTTAGCAGCGGAGACGGCTGTTACGATGGCATTGCCGCCAGCTTGCAGCGGGTGAAGACCATCGTTAGAATACCCTATACCCCACCAATCAGAATTTGTGGTGCTCTGCGCCGGAATAGCGTGCTCGACAAAGCCGGTGATGTGTGTTCCAAGGCCACCAGCGCGTAGGTCAGCGTTGAACGTGTTGCGGCGGCCGTCATTGATAGGCGAAGGCACCACCTGATTAGTGTCGCTCGATGGCGGACCGGTGACAGTCGTGCTTGGTGTAATGGTAGATTGCCAGACTTTGACGCCGGGAACGATAGAACGAATATAATCGTGAAGGACGATCAAGTCGGCCTTCAGCGTGGCGGCGTTCGAGGCCGCGTTCAGATCGTTGACGCCAAGATCGCAATAGGTATCGGTCACACCAACCGAAGCCATGTAGGCGGCTCGCTTGGCGTAATTGCTCTTGTTCTGCGCCGCCGCCGCTCCGGCAAATCCTGTGTGGAAGTAGGAGGCCGTGCCTCGATCCACGATGTAACCCGCGCAAATGCCGATCGCCGTGTAGATCGTTGGGTGACCGTAGCCGCCGACGCCGACCGAGATGCTGTCGCCATCAATGGCAATCAAACGATGCGCAAGGGGCGCGTCACCAATGATGCCGACAAAGCCAGCTGGTAGGTTATTCGAGCCGGGCCCGATTGTGCCGGAAAGCGTCTTGTCGACGAGATCGACGCCTTCCTCCATCAGCCAGAACTTGGCAGCGTTCCTGAAGTAATCCGTCAGGTAGTAGAAGCCGCCATTGGGGACTGTACCGTGATAGATGATGTCGATAAAGCCAGCTGGGATCGTCACGCCAGTCAGTTTTGAGGTACGGACATCGATGTCGCCGGGGTTAACGGTGATCGTGCCACAGTCGTACACAATGCTATCAGAGCCCTTGATAGCCCCATGCAGGGTAACGGTGTTGTCGAGATTGAATTCTGCACCGCTATTATAGCAGAATCCCTGCGCGCTCAGTTCCGGATTGGTGATCGGAATAGGCGACCAGATACGATGCGAGACGTTGAAGCTGTTGTTCGTCCCATTCGACTTGCGGTTCTGTGCGGCACCAATTCCGCCACCACCGATCATGCGTCGAACGGTAGTAGGCCCACCCCCACCCTGCAATATGGAGGAGACGGCTGCAGCGCCGAGCTTGAATGTAGAGGTCGAAACGCCTCCGAGATAAGCTGTCGTCATCGGGTCAGCCTGTAATCACATAGAGGGTGTTCGGATCGGGATTGGGAAGGGCGTTGTAGGCCGCCTGCGAAATACCAACCGCGACAGTATCCGGAACCTTGCTCCAGCCGTTGGCGCGCATGACGAAGCCATCCTGATCCGGGACGGTAAGTGCCTGCCCTATTGTGCAGCTATAGGATCGACCGTTCACGGTGATGGGGTTGTTTGATCCGTCTGCCGGGGGCGAAACGTGCATGGCAATTCTCCAAGGTCAAACGAAAGGGAGCCACGCCAGCCAGATAAGGCCGGCCAGCGTGGCGGATGATGTGAGGAAGCCGATGAGGCAGAGGCGGTCGATCACGAACCGGAAGGGCCTATGACCTTCGTGCTGGGCACCTTGTCGGCGGTCGTCTGGTCAGTCGTCACGATCGTCTGAACCTTGGGAAGCGCAGCCGCCGCGGCGATCGTGTTTTTGTGGGTGTTCTGCCAGATGCCCCAGACGATACCGCCGGCCGCGATCACACCGCCGACAGCGGTCATGATGACGTCGACATCAGCGGACACCGC
Organism: Neorhizobium sp. P12A; assembly: GCF_008365395.1. Lineage (NCBI taxonomy): Bacteria > Pseudomonadati > Pseudomonadota > Alphaproteobacteria > Hyphomicrobiales > Rhizobiaceae > Neorhizobium > Neorhizobium sp. P12A. Next base: position 5,693 of record NZ_QOVX01000029.1, read on the forward strand.
CGTGCTGTCGATGACGCCATAGGTGGCGAGGATGCTGCCGATCGCCATCAGGAGCATGCGGACGAGGCTGAGGATTTGCTGCTGGTTCATGGCCTTGTCCTTTCAGCCGGCGTCTGGATGGCTGGCTTCGTAGGCGGCCTCGGCATCGTTGAATGCCTTATCCACCTTGGCGCTGAGATCCTCGATCTGGGTAAGCTGGTCATCGGTGACGTCTGAGCTGCCGGTGACGATCGAGATGATTTCCTGGATGGCAGGCTTCACGTCCTCCAGTTCCTTCGTGAGGAAAGGAACGATGGCGATTAGCGTCGAAATGACGGTGTCCACCGCCTGCGAATTGACGCCGAAGTTCTGAAGTAGCTGAAGGATACCCTGCAGAAGGGCAGTGATAACGGTGGCGTTCATGTCAGTTTCCCTTGAAGTTTGCGGTGACGGAGCCGATCGTGGTCGTTGCGGCTACCAGGGCGTCATAGACACCCTTGTCGCCTACCTGATCGGGATGGGCGCGGAGGAAGGCCTGAAGCTGGTCGCGGGCCGTCGTTCCAGACTTGATCGCCGGGATGAGCTGCGTCTTGATCGCAACGTCGTTGCAGCCGGCAGGCGCCGGATTCGGCGTGCAGTAGGCAATGTAGTTGGTCGCCGTGCTCTTCGCGATGTTGAAGGCGTTCTCGGCTACGAGGATGGTCTTGGCAGGCACCTTGGCTTCGGTGACAGCGCTCCAAGCATTAGTGAGTGAACTGCACGAGCTCAGCGCAACGCACAGAGCTACGGCAGCAAATCCGATGGATCGCATGGGTATGGTCCTTATTGTGGGGATGAAGAAAGTTATGCTGCGAGAGCGGCGAGTGTTATCGGCCCCGCCTTGCCGTCTGTGGTAAGCTTTGACGCCTTCTGGAAGGCGATGACCGCGGATTCCGTGCCGTAGCCGAAGATGCCATCGACCGCGCCAGGCTTATAGCCAAGGGCCGCGAGACGTTGCTGCAACTGCATGACCGGGCTGCCGCGCTCTCCGCGTTCAAGAACGCCGTCCGAGAGAGCGTTGACCTCTTCGGCCGTCGGCATGGTCACCTGCCCGCCGCTGGCATACTTGCCCGTCTCGAGCAGGATCGCTTCATCTTTGCGGCGGGCGATCAGTCCAGCCAAAGTCTTGCCGTTCTGCGTCGTCGCGGTGTTGCGAAGGAGTGAAGCGGCGTCGTGATAGTCGCCGGCTTTCATCTCGATCGCCCACTTCCACGCAAGCGCCCCCGCTCCGCAGTTGAACACGACGCTGTCCGAGGCATCGAAGACATTTTGCGGAACCGACTTGCCGCCGAGGAACTTGTTGACCGCCGCGCCATACTCGATGTCGCTGGCCAGCATCAGGCACTCGTCGGATTCGGCTCGGGTCATGGTCGAGCCGGGGCCGAACGTCTTACCGGGTCGGTTCTTCGCCCACCACTGGCGGAAAGCGGCCGAGGCCCAGGTGAACCCCGTACCGATCGTGAGCACGCCGCCAGGATCTCCGTAGGCGTGATCGACGAATCCTTCATGGAGCCGCACGTCAGCGGCGCCCTGAGGCGAAAGTCTCATAGCGATGTCCTTTGATAATGGAAAAAGGCGCCCCAAAGGACGCCTCACGACAAAACAGATGGCTCAGAAGTTTAATTCTGTGGCTGCTCGGCGGCTTCCTGCCTATTTCCGCCGGATGGCCGCGAAAATGACTTGCGTATCCATATCTGGGCTGGGCGCTCTATCAGTTTGTAGCTCGCCCATGCGGCGCCAATTGCAAGCGTGGTGAAACAAACCGCAGTTATCAGAGGGTAACGCTCAGGGAAATGATCGAAGCGCATGAGGCCCGGGCCAATGCTTTCGATCATCATGTAATGCCAGATGTAGAGAGAATATGAGCAGACGCCCACCCACGCGAACACCTTGAAGATCAGCGACGCTCGGTAGCCACGAAGAGAGATGGCTGCCGACAAAACTGCAACAGCCCATAGAGCAGATATCAAATACGCCCTAGATCCGATCAAACCCAGAATTATTGCGGCACCCATTGAAACCAGTGCAAAACGCCAAGTCAGGGCAATCCGATACTCTGCTAACCACATACCCAAAACGAAAAGCGGCAGAAGATTGAAGAACTTGAAATAAGGTGACGGGAAAATATGACCTAATACGAAAGTAAAAATCGAGACAATCAATAGAAATGAAAAATATCGACGCAAAGCATAAAGAAAAGGTACCACTAAATAAAACAGCATTTCATAAGTCAGCGTCCAAAGCACTGGATTTACTGCCGTACTCACGTCCGGAAGGAGCGCCTGAGTGAACGTGACATGCCGAATGACTGTGTAGGTGGTCACGTCCGCCCGATGATCGGAAATGTGCGGGAACACGACGAAAGCAAACGCCAGTGCCACGTAGTACAGCGGCATGATCCGTGCTGCCCTGTGCAAGGCGTAGGTTCTGAGGCCGTTAGCTTGCGCCAGCGTGCGTCCTGCGGACCTCCAAATCAGGTATCCCGATAGAATGAAAAAGATGCAGACGCCGATCGCACCCAGATAGCCAGAATAGGGAACGATCGGGGCTATTCGGATGAGATAGTAGGCGTCGGCGTGAGACACGAGGACGAGAAGCGCCGCAAGCCCTCGCAGCGCGTCTATGATTATCGCTTCCCCTTCGACGTCGAATTTCTCAAACATTTTTCAGCCGGTACCAGATTAACTCCGATCGTTCAACGAACACGTTAAGAGATAGGTGTGACTGACAGAGATACCGACGTTGCGGAACCCGCGGTGAAGCCAGAAGCCGCAATGATCGCCCCGACAACCGCTATTTGGTCACCGGCCACGGCACTTATTACAACTGACGCCGATTGGAAGAAAGAAACCGGAGATGCCTGGTTCGATTGCTGTCCCTGATGGCTTCCTATGATTGCCACGCCATTTTTCCGAATTTCAATTGAACCCGACGTTCCCGGAGTCCCCGTAAAGGTCAAACCCTCGATCACCGAGCCGGAGATTACATAGATACCTGCCCGAGAGAATGTCAGTATGGTTGTTGTGTAGGTCGCAAAATTCAGGGTGCCGCCAGATGTTGCGAACGCCAATACTGTCGGATTGTTGTTGTTCAACGTCTGGGTGGTCAAGTTTGACGAGACAAAGGCCGTGCTCGAAATCGTATTGCCACCAGCGATCCGGAAATTGGTGCCATCATTGATGATTCTTAGAATGTCACCGGCTTGCGCGATGCCAGGGATTGTCGGCGCCCCAGAACTATCAACGAGCGCCACAGCTCCTAAGCCACTGACGTTAATCGTTGAGGATCCAGTGATGGAATTAGCCAGTTTAACAGCGAATTCCTGGTATTTAGCATATGCCTTGATCGGAGGATTGGGGGATATTACGAGGGCGTTCGCTGCTCCCGTATCATCGAAACCTACCCAGGTGTTTGCCTGCACCGCTCCTGGTATTTGCGGGAGCGTAGGGAAAAACGGGGCCGTTGCAAGCAACGAGATGTTGCCGCTCGTGATAGTCGTCGCGCCATTGGCGACCGTAATCACATAGATGCCGACGAATCCCGCATCTGGTGCAGGGGTCGTCTGGGAGCCAGTAGTTGCAGGCGTGCCTGCCTTCAACTGAACGACACAGCTATCCTTGCGGACCGTGTTCTGCGCGGTACCGCTGTTGTTCGGACCGGACCACGCCACGCTCGGGTTCGAGGCATTGTAGTAGGGCAGAACGACGGGATTGCTATCCGTCTCTGAGAAGGCGACCTGCACGAGGAAGTTCTGCGACTGGCCGACCGTGCCAGGCGGCGTGATAGCCGGCAGCGTCGTAGAGGAAGAAAATATCCCCTGCTTGACGAACTGATTTGTGTCCGTGCCGAGAGAGCCGTAGGCCGAGCTGTCGACCGTCTGAAGGCTATAGATCGCGCCGGGGGCGACATTCACCTGAAGCGATGCAGGCACCGTCGGCGTGACGGCAAGACCGACAGTCGCTATCGAAGTCCCGATCAGGGATTCAGCCAGCCACCCGACCCCATAATAGGCGTCTTTGATAGCGTTCAGAATGTCGGTATCGAGCGGGATTTGACCGGGGTAGACGATATGGCGATGCAAGGGATCACTCCATGGAAAGGCACACCGTGAGGCGGCCGGAGGCAGTTGATGTCAGGTGGTTCAATCGGTGATGGCGACCCACGCCGTGATGCCGGCGGCGCGCACGTTGTCGACGGCGCCATAGATGTCGGCGTCGGTCACGGCCCCCTCGATCATGTCGAGATTGCCGTATTCAAAGGTAGAAGCAGTCGAATAGCCGCCGGCCGGGCCGCCATAGCCGATCACGTTCGGGATGCCAGCAAGCGCGGGGCGAAATGCATGTACCAGGATCTGATATGGCATTAGCAGCGAGCCGTAGCCGCCGGCTAGACCGTATGCGAGCCCATAGCCTTTTCCATCTCCCGACAGTCCAGGCGCGTAAGCGCCCGTATCCTGCGGCCGGCCTGGCTCGAAGATGATTGGCGCTCTGCCCGTCAGTCCAGTCAGGATGTCGATGATTGCCTGCCGGGTCTGCCGCGGACGGAAGAGCTCGGCTAGGATGGCGGAACGGAATAGGCTATCGGACCTCGTCCCGCGCAGCATGCGACGGCCGAAGAAATCGAATGCAATCAGATCAAGCCAGCCGTCGGTTGCGGTCGTGATCCGCGTCTGGAGCTTTGCATAGGCGATCAGGCCGTAGATGAAGGCTGCGACGTTGGCGAACCCTGTTATGAGCCCGTCGAAGATCGGGGACTCGCTGGGATACCATTTCGGGATCGTCGCCTTGATGCGCGCGATGAAATCGTTCTGATCGCCCGTCATGATATAGCCACCGTGCCGGCCTTCCCGACCTGGACCGCAGTGATCGCAACGTCAGAGGTTCCCCCGTTCAAAAGCACACTGGTCAGGGCCCCTACGCCGGGCGACGCATCGAACGCAACCTGGATCATGCGATTATAGGAAACACTTGTGCCAATCGGGATGGAGCTCAGATAGTTCGTTACCACCTGCCCTACGGCTCCCTTGACCGAAGCAGCGTCATATCCGGTCTTGACCGCCACGATGGCGCTGAAGCTGACGGAGACGACGTTGGGCGCGAAGACAGCGAAGGTGATGCCTGCGGCGCGATAGGCATCTACCGCGAGATAGACGCTGTTCAACAGATCACTCGAAGGCGAGCCAGTCCCGTCATCGACGATGATCGTCAGATTGCCCGGCTGGGCGACAAGCGCGTGATTGACGTTCTCAATAATGCTGTACTTGAGCCCGAGTTGAACGCTCGTGATTGCATAGCCGATCGCAGCGAGCGTGCCGCGGGCCAGAGAGGCGAGGTAGGCAACGAAGCGGGTCCGCAGCGCCGCGTCGCTTTCCCCATCCGTGCCGCCGGTGAAGGCAGCGGAGTTGTTGACCGTATCGACGCCGAGGATCGCATCCAGGATGACGGAGACGGTATTTGCCTGCACGTTGCTGCCAGCGGAAGCGGTTTGAGCCGCAACCGGGACTGTGACGCTCGATACCGTCGCCGGGATCAGATAACCGCCAAGCCCTGCGTCATAGGCTGGGTTGGTGGTATCGACCGTGACGACAAACGTCTGCGTGAAATCAGCCGTCTGTACCCGTGCACCGATCGGCACCAGAGCCGAGGTCGTTGGCGTGAACCGGGAATAGGTGACCGACCCCGCAGCCGCTGTCGAACTGAGGCGTGTCAGTCCGTAATCACCGACCCAGCTATCGAGATCGGACCCGTTCGAGGTCGCGGCGCGGGTGAGCGCAAGAACCTTCAGGATCAGGCTTTCCAGCCACAGAGCCACGCCAGCATTGGATTCGGCGACCGAGCGAAGGATCGAGCCGACGGTGAAGTCGACAAGGGCGTTTGCCTTCGCTTGGATAGCCGTCGCCTGATCGCGAACAAGCGTCGCGAACGTCTTGATGTTCAACGTTGCCAATGATTTATCTCTACTGATTAATGTCGAATGACAACGTGGCCTGCTGGCCGGTCTTGGCGCTATAGAAGAGGATATAGACCGAGACGCCGTTGAGGATTTCGGTCACATTGATGGTTGGCGCCGGCGATCGAGCAACTGTCGCCTCAAGTGCGATCTGCGAACGAATGACGCTCTTGATCAGATCGAGGTTGAGAACCGTCCCGATACGGCCGGGCAGGCCACCGCCATAGTTCAGGCTCCAGATATAATCGCCCTCGGCCGTCATTAGTCGACGGATGATCCGCTGGGTTGTCAGATCGTCACCGTCGGCCATGAGAATGTCGCCGGTGGCAGAGACCGTCAGGTCGTTGCCCCAGAAGTGCGCCAGGTCTGCCATGAAAGCCTTTATGGATTCGGGACGTCAGTGTCCGCGCCGCCGGGTGTGATGCCGCCGTGGGTATGGGTCGAGCCGACGTTCAGTCCGTTGTGGGTGAGCTTCGAAGACGTCAGGTGGATCTCGCCACCGCCTGCATCGATGGTGAGCGGAAGGCCACCCGTTACAATCGAGGCTGACGAGGATGTCACTTTGAAAATGAAGCCCTCTTTCGTCTGGATGACGATCTCACCCGCCTGTGCAATTGGCGGCCGCTCCTGATCGGAATGGAGACGCCCGATCATGTACGGGCTATCGATATCACCCTCGTGGAAGCCGACGACGATCTGGTCCCCGATTTGGGGGCCGATCGCGATACCGAAATTCTCCCCGACATGCGCCGTGCTGATCGGTATCCATCCAGTTTCTACGCCCTCGGGCTGAAGCTGGGCTTTGACCGCGTGACGGTTCGGATCGTACGAGGAGACGGTCGCAACTCGTTCACGCGGGCGCCGGCTCAAAACCTGATCCACGATGCGGCGGACCACGTCTTCAATATCTCCGGTCACGACTTGCCCCGTTTCTTCGATTTCGACTTGGCTGAGATAGTCATCCGGTAGCCGTCGCCCTGGGCCATCCGGTGCTCCACCGTTTGAATGTCGTGCTGTTGATCGTAAGCGGTTCCCGTCCCGCTCAACTGCATCAGGAAGCGCGGTGTGACGGTCGGATCGCCGGGCATCTCGAGGCTGAAGTTCAGTTCGTGGCTCGTGTTCTCGGACAGGCGCTTTTCGGCGAGCTTTTCCACCTGATCGCCGGTCAATCCCGGTTCGATATAGGTGTATTGCAGCGGATCGCCGGCACCTGGCTCCGTCTTCTCGGTCTCGTACGCCTTTCCTTCCTTGTGGTTCCAACTCTGGACCTTCACATGGACCGGGCGTCCGAGGATCACGTTTCTCGACGTCTTCAGGCTCATGAAATTGCCTTGGGCATAGGTCGCGTCTGTCGGCGGCACATAGGTGACATCGAGAACCGGGAGTTCCTCGTCCATCGGCTTGAAGTAGAGGATGCCGCCCGTCATGTAGGCGGTCATGCCGAAATGATCCGCAAGCTTGGTGATGACGGTCCATTCCGACAGGCGGTGCGTGAGCTTCGCATAGTCGATCTGGAACGTCTTGCCGGCCTTTGCCGATACCGCGTCAGCATCAACCTGGATCGAATGGCGCCCGGCGATCGTCTTGACCACCTGATCCGGTGGCTCGTTGTTGAACTTCTCGGTTGACTTGCTGTCGATCAGCGCGGCCGCCTTGTCCCTGCCCTGCACCGTAAGGATACGGTTATAGAAATCGTGGCCGACCTGATCGACTTTCCCATCGAACATCTGGACCGGGCCGCTGATGGCATCGATCTGAAACTGAACCTGTACGCTGATATCACCCTGCACAGACCACCAGTTCTCATCCATCTCGGGAGGAAGAGCCCCGAAGGGGATTTCGCAATGGAACGTGTCCGACTTGTGGGTCTTGGACAGGTTCACGTCACAGGTTTCGCAGTTCAGCGAGGTTCCGTTCACGATGATGAACGCCCGCGGTTCCCTCACCGGCATGTCATGCTCCCAATATCCCGCCGTTCGAGGCTGTCGTGGACTGCGGGATAACCAGCGTTTGCAGCCCGACGATCATCGGATCGGTCAAGCCGTTCGCTTGCGCGATCTGATACCATTTCGTGGCGTCGCCCAAATATTTGGCCGCCAGCGTGAAGAGATCGCCGCCGGCGACAGTGACGACGCGATTGGTGGCGACGGTCGGTATAGAGGATTGATCGGCCATGGCTTACCCCGCCGCCAACGCGACATTCTTGCCGACAAGATCGATGTAGTCCTTCGAGGACAGCGTCATCACCTCATCGGCGCAATTCTGGACCTGACCGGTGACGAACGCCGCCATTTGATCCGGATCCACGCCAGCGTCGGTTCCGACCCCTACCCCGAGTGTCGCATCGAGACTGGTCGACAGATTGCCGAGCGTCGTCGAGGACGCATAGACAGCGGTCGAGATACCCTGCAAGGCCGTCGCCGGTGCGTCCGCGAGCGATCCCACATTGCCGACCGCCGTGCTGACCGAAGCCACGGCGGAGGCCGTCTGCAACGCCGCATCATCCGTCCCGCCAGCCGAGAATGATGCCGCGACGCTGAGGGCAGATGAAACGATCGCGTCAATTCCGTTGACAATGACACCGAGCGGACCGTTGACGTTGTCGTCGACGACAGTGCACGTGATCCGATACGGGATTTCATATGGCCTGTTCGGATTCGCCTGAAACTCGGAAATAACGACCGTGACGAACGTGCTCAGATAGTAGAGCGGTATCTGCGCGCCGGACGCCCGGAGAGCGTCCAGAGACTGTGCGCGTTCCATGGCATCCGGACCGCGAAACTGCCCTGACCAACGCACCGGATCGGGGTCTGGCCCCATGGTGTCAACGACACGCTGGCCGCCGAGCAGCTTGTGGACCTTCGTCTCCTGCCGACCGCCGAAGTTGATCGCCTCAGGGATTTCAAACCCCTGAAACGTGATGTTGCCGAGGATCAAGCTCGCCATCTGGACCTCAGATATAAGAGACGTCGGTCGGAGCCGGCATAGCCTGCCCGTCGAAGGACGACGACGAACCCGACCAGAACGAATTCCGCGCCATGTGCGTGCTGACGGCCTGGGCCAGACGGCGACCATCAACATTCAGTGCCGTGTGGATCACTGTCTGCCTGCCGGCGCCTGCCGGAGGAACCCAGCTCGCCGGGGTCGCGCCCATCTCGTCCTTGCCCGGATGAACACCGGGTGTCGGAAAGCTGAACTGAGGGGTGCCGGGAGCATTTGCAGAGCCTGGCGCACCAACACCGGGACCGCCCATGATCATCGATGGCAGGTTCCGGATTTGGTTCACGAAGTTCACGATGGCCTGATAGATGCCGTTGAACACGTCAACGACCGCCTGCCAATGGAATGCGGCAATTGTCGCGATGATCGAACCTATGCCGACAACTGCAATAGCAATTGCGCCACCGGGCACGAGTGCAGCCGCCGCAACACCGACCGCAGCAACGCCGAGGGCTGCCAGACCGACACCAAGCCCGATCAACGCCTCCCCGATGATCTTGATCGTCTCAGGATGGCCCGAGGCAAAGCTGGTGAGGGACTTCACGACATCAGCAATCGAATTCATCGCCTGCACCGCGATCGGCACCAGCGGCGACCCGAGAGCCGTCAGCAGGTTGTCGAACGAATTGTGGAAGTTCGCAGCCGCCGTGTTTGGATCGTTCGCAAGCATTGCACCCGATGCGCCAAGCCCTTGAGCCGTCCCGATAATGCCGGCATCTTTGTTGATGCGGGTGCTTTCGAGAAGCAGCGTTGCAATGGCCTGCGCCGACGTCCGGTTGCCGAACATGCCGCCGAGCAACGAGATAGCGCTTTCGTCCCCCGGCGCGACCGCATGCCCGAGCTTCTGCTCGACGAGCGGCCGGAAAATCTCCTGCGCCCAGCGATACGGGTCTTTGGTCATCAGGTCGGTGCCTTTGACAGCACCGGGATTAAAGCCGACAGGGTCGCCCTTGCCGTCATAGATGATCTTGCTTGGATCCTCGATGAGACCGAGGTCTATCATCTGCCCGAGTGACCGCTTGGTGACCTTCCCCTGCACTGCCGTACCGAACAGTGACATCAGCGCGGTACCGGTCTGCGACGGTCCCATTTCCTGAATAAGTGACGGCAGGTACTTCGTATAGAAGTCCTCGTCCCATCCCTTCGATGCCAGGCGGCCATATTGAGTGGCCTGAAGGAACGAGCGAGGGTCAACCTTGCCGCCGGAAGCCGTGATCGCCTTCGTCATCTGGTCGAAGTACGACATGAACTGGTCTGGCCCCTGAAGGCCTTTCAGTTCACCGGCCCGCGCCATTTCGTAGACCGCATCAGCCGCACTGTTGCCGGAGCCTTCGGTCACTGCATTCAGCACGACGCGCATCTGCTCGAGCGGGCCGATGAAGTCCATCGCATGCTCGGTCGAGCCGAAAACCATTCTGGCTTCTTTGATATCCGAAAGGACATCGGAGACCTTCAGGCCATATTGCGACGCTACCTGCCACGCGTCAGCCGTGGCCTTGGCAACCCCGACCTGATCGACGCCGGCCGCTGCAAGCTGCTGCTGGACGTGGACGAGCTCGTTACCATGATCGACCAGCTTTGCCATACCGGCGAGGATTGCCGAACCGGCGAGTGCCGCGCCCGCGCCTGCAATTGCGAGGTTCCAGCGATTGAAAGCGGCTTCAACCTCTCCGACACCCGCCTTGATGCCCAACAGATCCTTGGCGATGATCGCGAGAACGGGCGACATGCCGTTCGTCAGGCTGATCGCAACACCAATCTTCCAAACGTCCAAGGGCCACCTCGACTTTTGCGAGAAAAGGACTCATATTCGCTCCACTTTTCAACGGAGCGCTCGAATGAGCCAAGAATGGGATTTCCCTCCTCGCCGTGGATGGCAGGAGGAGACTTTTGCAAGGCCGAGCATCCGGCCTCGATTTGAGCGGGTCGTTGACCACGTTCAGCCAAAACCGAAGACAGCTTGGCGTTGGTACCGGCAGCAGATGCGGGGTCGCGGTTCATGGCTTTACAAGGCCAATGTCACAGCGCTTATGTTCACTCTCTGGGGCGCCTTTTTCACCGCTGCTTGTCTCGTAGGTTTGGCGGTCGGACTATGGCTCTGTCCGCCAGCTCGCGCCGACCAATCGCCCTATTCCTTATCGCCTTCCAAAAATCGCAACTTGGAAAATGCCCTGAATGCTCAAGCACGTAGCCTCGGGTATCATGTTTCCTTCAATATACCGAATTGCGAAACCGGTGCCGCATATGTCTGTGATGTGAAAGCAAGCAGCGGCAACCATTCGTTCAAATTTCTCGCCGTATCAACGGCAAAGGGCGCTTCGGTCGACCACTTTTCAGTACCTATGTCAGTCGAACATACGCCTCTGGCGCTAGCGAGCTACTCGGTCGTCAGCAGCCTTATCGGCTCAAATGATATCTCGCTGGAAGACGCTACTTCATTCCTTCAGGACGAAATATCCGAGGCAAAATCCTCTGGGAATTCAGCGACAGATCCATATCGCGGAACAATGCAGAATATTGCTATCTTGCCTGGATCAGCAGTTGTTGTGACGGTTTCCTATCAAAAAGACTAGGGAATTGTTATCCCCTAGTCCAATGGCATCACGCTACCCTCTGACCGTCTCCGCGTTCGAAGAAAACGCCAGAGACACGATCGAGCCCGTCGCCGTCCCGGAAACACCACGCCTTGGTGATGGTGGGATCGATCAGTCTGGCCGCATTCCCGAACTTTTGAGCAAGTTCGTGAAGCTGGGCCTGGATATCTTCATCCGGGTTCACAAACTGGTTTCGGACCTGGGCGGCGACATCGTTCGCTGCTGTGAGTTTAGGAGCCCTCATCACGCAGCACTCGCCGATCGCGGAAATGCCTTAGCGAGAACCGTAAGGCCTTTCGGCGTCACGCGAACCTGCGTCGAAACCCATTCCGTCCCATCCGGTCGCGGGCCGGTGTTGACCTTATGTTCGAGATATCCGGCCACAATCTTGGACTGATACGCGATGTCTTCCTTCGACCCGGGCCGGCGATAGGTCCAGCCGTTCGTCGTCATCCATCGCATCAGAGTGTGCGGCGGGATGCCGAGGTGCTTTGCGGCCTCTGTACGATTGAAGCTGCCATGCGCTTCGGCAATCTGTTCCAGGGCGGCAACGGCCGGCTGCATTTCTTCGAGCTGATGCTGCAGGTCAATGACCTTGTTCACATTGTCGAGCAGGAGCGCGCGAAGATTGGCCGGATCGTTGAGGTCGATCGTCACCGGTTGGCGACGTTCAAGTTCATCAAGACGATCGATCACCTTCTTGCGCAGCGGGATGCTGTAGCCGGTTATCAGCGTCATCGTCAGATCGCGCGGCAAATGAAAGCACTTCTGCTGCTTCCCTTGGCTATCCGAATAGGTGCCCCCAAACTTGGGGAGACCCTCATCAAGCGCTTCCAGCATGACGCGAATGTCGCGCATAACGTGGTCGTGGCGCTTGCCGCAGAGATCGGCAATTTCGATGCTGGACATTGTCGCCGGCTGGCCGACCGTGGTATTGATCAATTCATTCATCTCGGTTGTTCCTTAACCGTTGGTGATAGACGCGCCGCTCGCCAAAGCGACGTTGTTGATTGAAGCAGCGGCAGGGGCTTTGACGCCAATCTCTTCCCCTGTCGCTGCCGCCATCCTTTCGGAGAGGATGGAAACGATTTGAGCGCTTTTTGAACGGAGCATCCGCTTAGCCTCACTCGTCACCCAAAGATCCAGTTCCAAGGGTAGGTTTAATTTGTATTGGATAATCCTCATATCGCTCCTTTCACCATTTTGGTGAACGAACTTACCATTCACCAAATTAGTGCGCAAGACGCGTTCTTGGTTTTTTCACTATTTTGGTGTTAAAGGAGAGCATGGCTAAACAAGACGATTACACACGGTACACGATCCGCATTCCGTCCGAACTCTATATTCGGATCGCAGCGCACGCAGATTTCAACGAGAGATCGGTCAACGGTGAAATAACGTCTCTCCTTGAACTCGCGATCTGGGATGCTGACATGTCTCGAATTCAGTCAGGGTTGTTACCGTTACGAGAGGCTACACCCGACGAATTGCGCATGGTCGAAGAAGCCCGCTTGGCGATGAAAAAGAGGGCTCTAATGCCGGGCCACACAGAACACGTCCCCTCTGGAGACGTCCCTTTTTTCCATGATGACCTGTCCATCGCGGATGAAATAGCCTCTCTCGAAAGGAAGCTAAAGGATGTCGTCGCTGGGCTACAGCGAATGCGCAGCGTTACAGATCCATCACACGCAGACGCGAAAAGTGAAGCTCTGGGTACACCTCAACTTGCTCTCAACCTCGATGACCCCTCACACCTAGACGTCAAGGTCGCAAAGCGCTTGGTAGAGGAAGTAACCAACAAGACCTTTCTACTGGGCGTTCAAGACGACCCCCGCAGAGATGTCGCGCTCCTCGACAAGATCGCTGTAGATTGGCTGCGTCGCCGATCAACCGGTGCCCCCGCTTTGAAGGATCCCCCCCGAGCACTGGATCTCGGCAGCGACCCTAAAGAGGAATAAGCGCTAAAACTACTGACTGGCTGGCGGCTCAAATTCTCGCGACGCGGTCAGCCGCGATTTCCAGTTTTCGATGAACCTCGCGGCGATCGGCTTCGATTCCGTAAACGTCACATTCTCAGCGTTCCGCTTCTCGGCATTTGCAGAGTAATTGAATGATCCGCCGATTGTCAGGTGGCCGTCGACTATGATGACCTTGTTATGGGCGATGGCCGGCTCGTAGTCGATCCAAACCGGGATGCCGTAGGCTTCGAGCAGTGTGGCGCCGGAATATCGCTTCTCGTTCGTCTTATCCAGGATCGCCAGCACTTCGACGCCGCGCTGCGCGGCCCGCTGAAGGGCATGGATGATCGGCTGCGATGTGAAACCGTAAGCCTGAACCTTTATCGTGTCGTGGGCGCCATCGATCGCCTCAACGATCTTCGGCTCGCATTGCTGCGCCGGCGTGAAGCAGACCGTGACGTCTGCCTGGTCGGCGAAAGCTGGGATGGCGGATAGAATCAGGAAGGTAAGAGCAGCGCGCATACCCATCATTATCACGTTACGGAATGTCGATCACCTGCCTCGCGCCATTGGCGAACTGAGGCGCCTCGGCCTTCACCAGCGCAGCATGCATCTCGCGGCCGATGATATCCCTCACCTCACCCGACTTGCGCGCCGCCGCGCCGCCGAGGAATGAGCGAGGAGGAATACCGCGAGAGGTTCCGAGTTCCTGCCAAACGGCCTTGTCGTCGTCGGAGCCGACATACGCCTCATGCTCCTGGATCACGGTTCCGATACTGTCACGCATCTCGCCGGTTTCCAGAAGCGGGGTATCGCCGTTGGCTTTCTGCGCGATGGTTTCCGGTTTGAGCGGCGCCCAAGCGGCGAACGGACCAGCCGCACCCTGATAGTGGCCGATCTCGGCTTTTGCTTCGGTCTCGACGACCTGTGCGGCAGCCGCGAGCGCGTTGTGCTCTGCCATCGGCATATGGACCGCCATCTCGGTCAGGAACGCCGCCATGCTGTCGAGGGTGAAATCCATTATTTCTTCTCCACCCAACTCATGCTGTTCCAGTCGAAGCGATTGTAGGCGTCCTCGCCGAGGGCAACGCAGTGAGCCAGTTTTTCAGCCGACCCGAGACTGAAGGCGACATCATAGGGGACGCCGTTCTTCACCAGGAACATTGAGCTCCTGAAATCTGGGTCGTCGGCTAGTTTTTTGCTTCGTCCGCAACCTTCCCAGATGTCTCGCCGATCTTGAAGTGCTTCTTCATGCCGGCGCCGACCGCCTCGAAACCATCGTCATCAAGACGGTCAATGAGGAAATCGATTTCGCTTTCAGTCTGCGGGAAGCTTATGGGATCATCGTTGATTTGTGTCACGCATACTGCGACGGCAGCAAGCCCGACATACTGCACCTTCGAACCTGCCTCCGCCGAAAGGATCTTGAACAGCCGGCGCCGCATGGACATGCTCATTTTGCGGAAGCCGATCCTTCGACCACGCTTATCTGTCTCAAAGACGACGCGGTTGGCATCATCGACGATCTCTTCAGAGGGCGTAGCGCCCTTTTTCACAGTCACGGTAGCCATTATTGAACCTTAATCCGGCGCGAGGCCTTCCAGTTGAGCTTCTGCTTGACGTATGAATCGCCAGTGAAGGTTCCGGCGTCGGCATAAGCCAGCGCCACGCCGTCGAAGCGATACTGACTGATCGTGCCATCCGTTTCCGTGATGGTCTCGGTGATGCGCAGCGCGTTGAGCGTGCCATTGGCGAAATACCCGGCCTCAACCGCGGCGAAATAATCATCGAGCTCGGACGAGGCGCGGTCCACAGACAGATCGCCCGACCATGTATCAGGGATCGAGGCCAGACGGTTGATGCCGTCCAGCCCCTTGCTGTCGAGTTCCTTGGTGTTTTGCTTGGCGCTGAAGCTCGTCAGGATCGCCAACGGCAGGATGGTGTTGTCGGGAAGGACGATATCAAGCGTCGCGTCCTTCCCGATCGACATGGCGCCGAAACCGGTATTCACGGGCATGGGTCAGGGCTCCTTAGATGGCAAAACTGACCTGGGTGCTGTTGACCTGCACCGACTGGCCCGCTTCGAGGTTGATGAGGAAGAATTCGACGATCGAGAAGTACTTGACCTGCACGTTCGCCTGCAGGTAGCCGAGAGCGACCCGCGATTGCGGATTGTTGGCGGCGTCGATCTCGACCGAATAAGGAAGGCTGCCGTCGCTCGACCCGATCAGTCCCTGTTCCGTCAGGTTCTGAAGGAAGCTATCGAGCGTGATCTTCGCCTGCCGCTGGGTCGTCGGCGAATTGAGCTTGCCGACATAGATGCCCATGGCCTGGTTGAGCGTCGTCGCGATGTAGTTCGTCAGTCGAGTGTAGTTGTCGCCATGGATGACGGCGTTGGACGATGTGTTGTGGCCGAGACGGCAACCGAAGTAGTTTCCGCCCGGTACCGGGTTCGAAATGACATCGATGCCTGCCGCCGCGAGGATCTGGATATCCGCTGAGGTATAGGGGACCCCGGTGTAGGATTTCTGCGTTCCGACGATGCTGTTGAGCTGCTTGTTCAGCGTCGACTGCTCGGGCGACAGCGCAGCCAGTTCGCCAGCAACGAACGCAGCCGGCGAGACGAGGCGCTGAGGCACGCCATTCAACGTATCGTTCCAGTATACCCAATCGCCCAGCATGAGCTTCATGGCATAGCTGTCGATGCCAGCGGTGGCCTTTGCGGTCGCGGCGGTCTGCGGGTCGTAGCTGCCAGAGGCCATGGCCGAGACCATGTAAATGCCTTCCGACAGGCCGAAGGTGATCTGCGTTGCCCAACTCGTGCTGTCGGTCAGGTCGCAGAGGGTGGCGACTGAGACGCCCTGCCCGCGCAGCGCATACATGCCCTTTCGCGGGTTGGTATCTACGCCGAGCATGGCTGTCGCGTTGATGGTCGTGGTGCCATCGGTACCGCCGGCCAAGGTATAGCTTGCAGTGGCGGGGGCGGTCGTACCGGCGCCCGCCGTCGCGACGATGATCCGGGAAGGACCGCGCGCGGCGTTGCCGTTGTTGATGGCATTCGCCATGGCAACCCAGAGCGCATTCGCCGAGCCGGCGATGTTGTCGAAGATTTCCGGCGCGAGGCCCGGCGCGGCAATCTTGACCTGGAAGGTGCTGGCTGCCGATCCGGGGCCAACGGATACCTGGATCTGGTTGCCGAACGACCCGGTGTATTTCGAGGTGAAGGTGATGCAACTCGTCTGCACGAGGATCAAGGCGGCGGAGTCTGTGCCATCCGTGATACGGACGCCCATGATGGCCGTCGCGCCCTGCTGGAACCCGATCACCGCATGCGTGCCCATGTCGAACAAGCGGTTCTGATAGGGGCCGAAGATCGAGGCCCATTCCGTTGGGTTCCCTGCGATCTTCGGCTGATTGACCGGTCCCCATGTCGCGGTACCGACAAGGCCCTCGATATTGGACGGAACGCCATTGATCAGGAACTGCGGCGGAATGATCTGGACATAGACGTCCGGGACCGTGAGCGCCGTCGTGTTCAGCGCCCCTTGCGGGAAGATCGGCATCTAGCTGCCCCTTCGTGTTGCTGGTGGTGGATCAGGTATTGGCCGGAGAACCGGCGTCTTTGCCCGGCTTCTGCGGCTCGTCCGGAAGGTTAACCGTGACAACCTCGTTCGGGTTCACTTCGAGAACGGTTTCGATCTCGGCGGCATCAGTGATCTGCTCGCCCTTGGCATATTTGCCGAAGGGCGCTGTGACGATCAGCGCTTTCATGTGGATGTCCTCAGGTGGTGACGATGGCTTTCGTCGAGATGATCTGCGGTACTTGCGTGATGACATTCGTGCCGTATTCGACCATGTAGACCAGGTCGCGACGGTAGATTTCGACGGTCTGCCGCTCGTCCGAGATCATCGTGCGCTGGTAGACCATGCGAGCGCCGGAGCCGTCTCCGAGCAACAGATGCTCGTTCTGGACCAGGGCGAGATCAATCAGTGGCGCGGCGATGTCTCTCATTTGATGGGTCGGGCACCAGAGCGTGACCATCACGCCACGTTCCTGGCGTTTGAACTCCTGCCACATGGTGCCGAAGACGCCGACGATGGCAGATGCGATGATGGTTGCCGGAAGTGTCAGGACCGGCCCGCTCGATGTCGCAGCGACGCCGGCCGCTACTAGAAGTGCGGCGAGGCCTGCCGCAATCGTCGTCATGGTGTCCGCTGGCGTCGCCGGATAGACATATGTCTGGTTCGCCGGCAGCCAGTCGCCGAGCGTGACGCCGACGTTCTGCGCAGTCGGGATCGTGCCGGCAAAGGTGATCGTCTGCCCCGATATCGTCGCCGTGATCGTTGGCGCCGGGATATTGAGCACTTGCGGGTCGGTCGTCAGTCGGGTCGTATTGCGCTCGACGCCGGCCATAGGGAAAACCGAGACCGTGAGAATTCCAGCAGCAAGGTCGGAATCCAATTGCGCTGGCACTGGCCAGCCTCGCATGACCTTGCAGTCGTTGCCAATGACCGATGGTTGCGATGTCCCGTTTGGATAGAGGCAATTCGCCACGATCTGGGCTATCGCCTTCTCGACGTCAACAATGTCAGCCATCAACGAGCCTCAAGGCGAATGCAGGGGATATTCCAGCCCATGCTGTTCACATAATCCGCCTCGACCTGAAACCGGCGCCCGAGGTCATCGGTGATGATGTCGCGGTCCTGGATCATGCCGTCTGGAACTTTCCCGTTCGGGATATAGACGCGCCATACGATCGGGCCTGGCGGCTGCGCTGGCAGGGACCCGTTCGGAACGCGTGCCATCGTCGTCTTGGCCTGAACGCTTGCCGGGATGCCGGAGATAACAGGAGCCTCAGTCCCCTTCTCTACCGCGGAATACCCGACGTTGCCGACGCCTGTCTGGCCCTGCGGCCGGGTGACCGAGATTGTCCTCGGATAGAGAAAGCTCATGGCTCAGACCGGCAATGTGTTTTTGTACTGGCTCAGGATGGCATAGACCGTTGCAGGCATAGGAACGACGCTTCCACCGGATTGAACAAATGGGCTCGCATATTTCTCTTCCGTGTCGCCGGCGCGGCGGGATGTGACGACGCCGACATCGCCCTTCGTCAGATATCCGGCCTTGAGCCAATCGAGGCACGCCATCTGAAGATCAGCCGGGATCGGGTCGAAGCCGGCGGTGTAGGTGATGAGGATATTCTGAAGGCCACGCCAGAACTGCTCACAGCCTCCCAGGACGACAGACCGATCGCTGAAGGCATATCCGATACCAGGAACCCCGGTCGCTGCGTTGACCGGCTGCCCGTTGACGGAAAGCGACGAAACAGCCGTGATCGGCCAGTTCTTCGTCATCAGCCGTCCGCCACCGTGTCCGTCGGAGACCTCGTTGTACGTGGCCATGACAAAATTCCGGCTGCACCATGAGGCAATCGCCTGAGAATAGGCGCTGATGGCAAGCTGCAGGTTGGCGTCGTCACTATTGGGGGGGATCCCAAGCCACGCATAAGCCTGCGCGAGTGTGACGAGATCATTCTGACCTGCGGCCATCGGCAGTTACTCGGCGCTCTTTGCGGTCTCGGCTGTTTCAGCCGGCTGTTCTTCAGTCTTCACCTCTTCGGAGGCTTCTACCTGCTCCGCAGCTTCTGGCGGCTTCGTGCCGAGCGGCACCATCGGGACTTCGTCGTCCTTCACGCCGTCTTTGACATGCTCCTCATCCGTCTGCTGTTCAGCGACGGGCTCGGCTTCCGTTTCCTTGATGCCGATGTACTCGAAATTGTGCGACAGGAGATCGTCCGCCAGATCGCGCGGGACAGCAATCATGTTATCGCCATCAGTCTCATAGGTCTCTCCGTGGGTCGTGACCGACTGAGCTCCGATAAGGGAGCGCATGACGACATAACCGTCAGGGATCGGCATGATCTGGAAGCCGCCGACGCCGACGAGGCCGGGAACGGCATCATCCGGCACCATGACATTGCCTTCGCTATCGGGCACGAACAGGCGCGTACCAATGTTAGCACCTTCAGAACCGGACGGGGCCTTTAGCTTCTTCATGATCGTTGTCCTTTCGTTTCAAGAACGGCTCGGCAAAAGCTCACGAGCTCGTCATCAGAGAACATTCCTCGGGCCATGTTGGCTTGATATGTCACTAGCCGGACATTGCCGATTATGTACCCTTGTTCTGCATCAATCCGATCTATTGACAGGCTGTCGCGCTGCTGGCCCTTCGATCCAAAGACCATCGGCCTACCGGTTAACGCGCATTTCCCTTGCTGCTGATCGAACAGGCTTGCGACGTCCGCCCCGGTTATTTCACAAGGGATGCCACGCTTCCTGCAGTACGCTCGGGATGTTCGAAGATTTGAGGCTGCCCATCTGGAGATGTCAGTTCTCATCCCTTCGTAAATCTTCTTGTATAAGGCCTTTCGCTTCTCAGGATTGGCCGCCTGCCATGCTTTTACCCGAGCTCTGTTAGCAATGGGGTCGCGACGATCGGTCACCGCTTTCCGGTAGCATTCCTTGCATTCCGCTCTCGGTCTGCCGGTCTCTCTTCTAGTGTGAAATTCGCCTAGATGCTTCTCAACCGAGCACCTGTTGCAGACCTTCATTTGCATACGTTTGCCCCATGTTTCCACGGGGCAAACAATATCACACAATGACACTTAAGTCATTGTTATCCATTGGCAATATTCGTAATAATACCAATTGCAAAGGGGGCGTACAAAGCCAGGACCTCTTCCACATAAACACCGACCTGGCGCTGACGGGTGACGATCGGCCAATCGATCTGATAGAAATCCTGGCGCGTCTTGATTTCTGCGACGTTCGGAACTTCGTTCGACTGGTACTGCACCGGCAGGTTTTCGGCCCATGCGAGGATCGTGCCCGGCGGCAGGTTCGGATGGATTTTGATCGGGATCTTCATGCCGCCGTCCAGCATGAACGGGTTGAAGTAGAACTCGATCGTGCCACCGGCCGCCAGACGATACTCGCCCTGCTTCGGATCAGCGAAGTACTGCAGGAGCGGAGCAGAGCTGCCCTGGAGAACCTTCGTGGTGATGTTCTTCAGTTCCTGCGCGTTGACGTAGATGACCGAAGGGCTGACCTGATAGGCGTTCCACATGCTCAGGAGCAGATTGTCGATTTCCACGACGGAGCCCTTGCCGGATGCGGTAAGGACGGTGCCCACGCCGGCGGTGCCGGTGGGAAGAGTGATAACCTGCGCGCCGTTGGCGGGCTTGAAACCAGCAGTCAGAAGGCCGTCGAACGCCGTGGAGTTTGTCGAGGAATCGGCCGTGACAGTCGTTGCCGCCTGTGCGCCGCCAGTGAGCGGAGCGGAGAAGGTCGCACTGTTGACGGTCGTGATTGCCTGAAGCGTTTCGGAGCCGACAGCGCCGACAAACCATGCATACCCGACGGCACCGGAAATCGGCGTGACGGATGCCGACAGAACCTGGCCGAGGGTGATTACCTGCGTTGCAGATGCTGACTTGTTCGAAGAACCGCCGTTCAGGGTGAACGTCTTGCCGTCAGCACCGGTGATGGTCTTCGTGGTTGGGATCGACAGCGATCCGGCCAGTTTGACCGAGTTGGCATAGCCTTCGAGGGTCAGAGCGACGACGATGACCGAGTATGTCAGTGCCGGGAGCGTTGCCCCAGAGCCGCCAGCCGAAAGGACGGCTGCCACCGGTGTACCGAGCTGCAAGGAGTTGTTGCCGCCCATGACGGCGAACTCTTCCTTGAGGAAGGTCTTCTGCAGGAGGCGCATGGTCATGCGAGCCTGAGCATCTTCGAAGCCGCGGGCCGCGTGAATTGCTTCGTAGGTGATCGCGTCTTCTTCACCGAGCGTGGCGTAAGATGCAGCCTTGCTCGAGGTCGAATAGCTCATCTGGCCCGAGCGCTGACCTTCCGGCACCCAGCCCATGGCGTCGAAGCCAGAGCCGATGATGGCATTGACCTGGCGCCAGTTGGTAGCCGTGCCAGTGCCGCCGCCGACACGCGGCAGACGGTTACGGATCGGGGTTGCGACCGGATAGAGGTTCTTCGCCGGTGCCTGGAGGTCGAAGGCGACCAGACCGGTGGAGGTGGAGATCGTCTTCTGGATGATGTCGTCGGCGACGCCAAGACCCTTCAGGACCTGGCCCATCATGTCGGCAGATGCGCCAGCACCGGCTTCGGTCATGATGCGGCGGGCGATGTCTTCGGAGGGCGTGGTCCGCGCGGTCTTGATCAGGTCTTCGACCGTTTCAGTTTCGGTAGGCATGGATATGTCCTTTCACGCCCGCAAAGGCGCAAATAGAGTTGAACCGGATTGTTTGAATTCAGGCGTTAGCGGCTGATATTGATGGGATTCTCGCGAGCGACCTTGATGAGCGCTACGGCTCGGTCCTCCGGGGAAAGCGCATCCAACATCTTCTGTGCTTCTGCCTTCGTAATGACCGGTTCGGCATTTCGGCCGATCGTGTCGGTTTCCTTCGAGATCGCCATGGCGCCGGCGGTCTTGGCCGGCAGTGGCTGGTCTTCGAGTTCCTTGATACGCTTGGTCAGCGTCTCGTTGTCGTCCTTCAGGCCCTTCACGATGGGCAGGATTTCATCCAACTTCGCGTTGACCAGTTCCTGCGCCTTGCGAAGCAAAACATTGTCTTCGAGCGCCTTGGCGAGGTCTTCCGGATGATCGGCCTTGTTGAGATCGCCTTCGCCTTCGTGCTTCTCGATGCCACAGTCGGCACCAAGCTTGACGAGGGCGTCGTGGGCAGCCTGCAGGTCGGCCATATCAGACTTGGAATGACGAGCGCCGGCCTTGGCAATGTCGATCGCGATATCGCCGCGCTGGAGTGCTTCCTCTGCCTCTTCCTCGCTCATGGAGTTGAGAACGAGGTCGAGAGACTGACGAATGATGTCGCCGAACTCGACCAGGAGCGCGCCAAAGCGCGTCTTCAGTTCCGCCGGCGGGTTGATGGCCTCGGACCACATATAATCGTACTCGTACGAATCCTCGGCCCGGTCGATGCAGGCAAGAAGCTGCAGCATATTGGCGATGGATTCGAGCGAGAGAGCCTTCGAAATGTCGTCGGCGTTTTCGGACTTCTTCAACCAGCCGTCAGGAAGCTTCTCGGTCGCGCCGAGTGCGCGGGCACGCTTGATGATGTGCCGCTTCGCCTGCACCTTGTTCTTGGCCCGACCGTACGCCTTCACAGCGTTTTCGAGATCAGCGACGGTATCGATCGGGAACGAGCCATCGGGGAGCGCGTGGCCGGTCTTGGCATCTTCCTTGCGCTCTGCAGTCGAGACGTCCCGCTTGGTGATTGCCTCGATCTCGCCCAGCTTGCCCATGGCATCGCCGGTGATGGCGGCGAGTGCAGCGGCATCATCGAGCGCTTTGTGGTGCGCAACCAGATCGGCTTTCTTCAGGTGGATCGATTGATCGCGCTCGGAGCGCCAGACCTGCACGAAGTCGTCCCCCTTGTTCGGGGCGGCCACGGGCGTTTCAATCTCGCCCTCCGTCTTTTCGACGGTTTCATCCACTTCATCGATGGTCTCGGCCTTCCACATGCTGATAACCGCATCAGGATTGGCCGGCCGGTCAACCAGGGAGATTTCGACAAGTCGCACCCCGGTGACATGCTTCTTATTCAGGTCGTCGCGGTTCGTGACCTTGCCGCCGATGGAAAATCCCTTGTAGACGCCAGTCTTTACCTTGGTGATGGCGACAGGATCGACGACGGTGCCGGAGATCAAGGTCTTGCCTTCGACCACCTCCGCCTTGTCCACCGTGCCGGCTGCCATCGGCTGATGCATCTCGCGCATCGCGCCAGAGCCGTAGCGCATGAAATCGGGGATGGCAGCCTCGATCGCGGCGGACTTGACCACTTCGCCGTCGCTGTCGACAGACTCGGTGGACGCAATACCCTCGATCGAGAGCGTGCCGTCGGCGTTGTCCTCGACCTTGGAGAAGGCGGCGAAAAGCTTCATGGTGATCTTCCTTCTTAAACCACGCCGCCGGTGGCGATCGAGCGCCAGTTGACGCCGTCCCAGACGATCAGGACATTGAGGGTCGTGTCGTGGAATTTCGCATTGACATTCGGAGTTGCCGGGCGGTTCGCAGTCGGCCCGGAAAGCCGTGTCGTGTCGACCCAGCCATTGGCCGTCATCACATAGGCGTCAGCATCCGGGACATCGATCATAGAGCCCAAGGCGCAGGTGTAGGTGCGACCATTGACCATGATGGTATTTTTCAGGCCACTGCCCGGGGGCATCATTCGGCAGGTCATTCGTCGTTCCCTTCGTCCTGTGGGTTCGGCTCGTTCTGGTCGCCGTCATTCTCGGCATTCGATGCCTTCAGCGCGTCAGCTGCTGCTTTGGCGCTCGCGGCTTTGTCGTCTCTCATGTCCTGGTAGGCGGAAAGCGGGACGAAACCATTGGCCGTGTAGACCAGCGGCTGGCTGGCTAGAGGATCTTGATAAGGATCAAGCCCCTTCCCGTCTCGGACCTCATCCAGCGTCCGGCTACCATTTTTGAGGTCGATGTCGTCGATCTCGCTCTGGGTCTTCGGGTCGATGTCACCCGGGGCTTCCCATGCAAATTCCAGATCGGGATGGCCAAGGTCCTCCTGGATGATGTCGTCCATCATCCGCTTGGACCATGTCAGCAACGGTGACAGGCCCTCCATCATGGAACGGTCCTGGTCGGAATCGGCTGTCGATCGGTTCATCTGCTTGACGAACGGCGTCGGCGGCAGGCTGAAGGCGAAAGCTACGATACGGGCGAGCCACTCGTCGAACTCGTCCTTGATCGGCGCTTCCTTGAAGGCCTTGTAGTCCGTCCCTTTCGGGGTCCAAAGAAGCTTGGCCTTCTCGATCTCGTTTCCAGAGAGGCGAGAGTCCATCCAGTCCTGCCACTGCTTGATCTGCTCCGGGGACCAGTTGTCAGGTGTGGTAAGAAGGCCTGCTGGGACATTACCCGCGGAGAAATGCGCGAGCTGCGCGGTCTGGCGACGCAACAGCGTATTGATGGTGACGATGATCTGCTCGACCGGGCCGAAGCCATAGAGATGGTTCGAACGTCGGTTGCGCGGTTCATAAATCAGATCTCGGGTCGTCAGGTTGGTCCAGACGGTCCCCTTGATTACCTGCTGATAAGCTGGCTCCGGGAACAGCGGACGCCGGCCGGTTTCGTCGACAAGAACCTTCACCGTAGCGCCATCGACAACATCAAGGCCGATCAATTGGCCGCCACGGCTACGCCGCTTCTCGATCGAAGGCGCATCCAGCACGAGAAGGTCTTCAATCACCATGCGCAGCCAGGATGCAAAGTGATGCTGCCCATCCGGCTTGCGGAGGAATTTCATCACAGACTGTATGCCGGGATCGCTCGGGTCGCTCTTGCGGGCGCCGATCTTCTTCACGCGCCATTCGTGTCGCTCAATCTGGTCCTTGCGCGTCTCGATCGCCAAACGGACGAGCTCGACGTTGGCAAAGCTGCGAAGCGCCGGAAAGCCGAATGGCTCATAGGCGCGCGGCGTCTGGTTCAGGTTGACGCCGGTCGGGAAGTCGACGAGGCGTACCGGCTGGACAGGCTGCACCGGATCCAGCGGCATGCCAGGCGAGAAGCGGCCGTTCGCCGGCTGGAATGTCGCATAGGTGCTGAATGACAGGGGCGTCAGGCTTGCACCGGGCGTCAGTGGCGGCATCGGCGGTCGTATCCTTATTGAGAGCCGCCGAGAGCGGCCATCGCATGCTCCACGGAACCAGGAGCGTATTCCGGCTTCTCCGGCTCTGGCGTGGCGACGGCAGCCTTTTCGTCTACCTGTCGCCGCATGAGTTCGAACAGCGACATGCCGGGTGCGCCGATATCCAGCATCAATTCGGTGAGCGCCCAGACAAGCGCATCGGCCCGGTCCGGTGATCCGTCCCCGAGGTAGCCCGACGGCGTGAAATTGCACATCTGGTCTTCGAGATCAGGGAAATCACCGACGTGGTGCACTCTGCCCTGCTCATAGAGCGCGCTGATCGGCTCGGCGCGTACGGCTTTGCCGCGGCTGGCGACGACTTCCTTGTACGGAACGTTCCTATCGGCCGTCGAGATCGTGAACCGGACCATGTCGCCGCCGAAGTTGCGTTCACCAAGGACACGATCGGCTTCATGCCTATGGTAAAGGTCGACTGCCCGGCGTCCCCATCCTTCCGGTGACATCTGGCAGGTG
Source organism: Neorhizobium sp. P12A (assembly GCF_008365395.1). NCBI lineage: Bacteria > Pseudomonadati > Pseudomonadota > Alphaproteobacteria > Hyphomicrobiales > Rhizobiaceae > Neorhizobium > Neorhizobium sp. P12A. Next base: position 31,417 of record NZ_QOVX01000029.1, read on the forward strand.
CCGTCTTCTAGGATGTAGGCGTGACCGTCCACCCCAAGGCCGGCGACCACAATACCAATATCGTCTGCGTTGCCATCGCCTCGCGTGCCTGACGGATCAACAGCGACGACGATGCGCTGCATTTCAGGAGCGACAGAAACCCGAAGGCTGTCGATGCCCGGCATGACTTTGCCGTCGCCCGACTTTCGGTCTTCCAGCGCCCATAGTGCGCCGTTTACTTCGCTTGCCCATTCGCCAGCCTCGAAGCGCAGACGCTTGGCCGCAGACATTGAAGCCAGAACTTCGAAATACTCTGGCGGAAGATTGTCGGAATTGTCGGCAGGGTTGACCTGCATCTCGACATAATCTTCGGGCTTTGCCAGCGCTTCCTTCGTCCCGGGCTTCATCTTCGCCCGGAACATCTGATAGCTCCAATGGAGCTTCGATGGTGGATTGCAGTCGAAGTACGCTTTCAGCGCGAGATATTGCTTGCCGGTAGCCGCGGCGATCGCTGGGGCCAACTCGCATTTCTGCGCCAGGCGCGACATCGCGGTTTCGACGGAGGCCCAAGGTATCTGGCTGCTCTCGTTGAAATAGAGCGTCACATATTCTTGTCCGAGGATCTTCTCGACACGCTCTTTGTCGTCAAGGCCCGCTATCCATATCTGCGACTTGTTAGGAAGCTCGATATAAAAATCAGTCTTGTCGAAGCGAACGCTTAGCGCTGGGAAGCATAGCTTCAGCACCTTCGGCAAGGTGTCGGCCCAAACCGACGTCTTCGCGTGGTTGAACCTGAACCTGAAAATGACGTGGCGCGATCCAGGTGCGTTGATCGCTCTCTGGATAATCGCCCGGCACAGCACGAAGGTTTTGCCGGATCGAGAACCGCCGCGCAGCATGATGTTGCGGGCCGGGCCGCCGAGAAGCCGGTTGGCCTGCCGCTGCTTCTCAGTAAGGCGAGCTACCTCCATGCGTCACAGTTCGGCGTCCTCTTGCAGGATGTTGAGTTGCAGCGGGCCACCATCCTTGCCGCTGTGCTCATGCTTCTCGATCACGAAGCCAAGCATCTTGGCGAGGTCGACCAGGGCGCCCTTCTTGTCGTGCAGCTTGAATTTGACCCGCCGAACATCGCGGGCATCCTCGCCGCGGCCATCCTTGAAGTCTTCGACCGTCACCTCGGAAAGGGCCGCAGCCTGATCGCGTGTCAGCCGGGAGAAATCGAGGTAAGGATCACCGTCTGGGCCAGCCCGCATATAGTCGAGCATGTTGGAGAAGCCGATCTTGGCGAGCTCGTCGACGATGCGGTCCTTGGTGATTTCTAGCCGCTCAGCAACCTTGCTCTGCTGCTTTGAGAGCTCTTCCTGTACCTTAACATTCGTTAACAGCCTGGATGCTTGAACAGTCGCTGTCTTGGCGCTGTACCCGGCCCTGATAGCCGCCTGCGTGGCGTTAAGGTCTATTAGGTACTCAGCGACGAAACGCTTCTGCTTATCACTCAGAGACATAACAAACCTTGGGACATCAAAATGAGCGACACAGATCCCGGCCAGGAGGCTGGTACCGAGCACAGCCTACAACAGCATGGCAGCCGAAGACGATGGCTACTGCGAGGATGCACATGACCGTGAAGGGTCGGTTATGGAGGAAGTTCACTTTTTTCATCCTGCTTGTGGATGAGTGGGACAACGTGGACAACTCGCGTTCAGCGCGAGATGACATTGCGACTCACGCATTACTGTCGTTCCCTGTCTGCGCAACCAAAGGAGACAAGGAATGGCATCTGTTTATTTGATCAGTTACGACCTTCGTAAGGTTCGGAACTACGAGCCGCTTATTAAAACACTTCGCGATTGGGGATGCGTGCGCCCTCTAGAATCTGTCTGGGTAGGATATTTAAAGGGGGGTGCTGCGACGATCCGTGATTTGCTCGTGGCTCACATGGATACAGATGACGGTTTGATCGTCGTCCAAGTGCCGGCTGGAAGTGATTGGGCCTTCCGGCAAGTCAAAGAAGATGCCGGGGCTCTTTTCCGGCAGTACGTTCGGGCGTAACGCTTACAGCCACCGTAGGATCATGAACGGCGTTGCGATCGCGAAAGCCGCCGCAATGATGATTGCTGCTATGTGAGGAGCGTGGTTGGGCATGTTAGTCACCGCGGAGCGGACTACCCATCAAGCCCTTGCGGCGAAGGTAGTCCAGTGCATCTTCACGCAATTTCAAGTCTTTAGGCAGGCGGCGGACTAGCTTGCGAACAAGCATGGCTAAATCGTCCACCGTCTGCTCTGCTTCAGTTTTTGGCTGAAGGTCGATCATTCTGCCGGCGTGAAGTCGAGGAAATATTCCTTGCCGAGATCGAATTTGTCGATCGCGGCCGGGTTGGTGATCGAAATCTTCAGTTCGCCGCTCGGGGTGGCCTTCGACCAAGCCTTGTTGACGCCGTCATGCTCCCAGACAGGAATCATGCGGATGGTGACGAACACATTGTTCGGGTCGGCGTTCTGGGCCGCGTCGATGTTCATCACACGGAATTTTGCTCTGACAACGGGTGCGCTCATGCGTCTTCTCCTTGTTTGGGACCGTTATTGGTCCAGATGATCCCTAAGCTCCGCTACCGTCATTTCGGGATCGAGGCTTTCGAGAAATAGAAGGATTGTCTTGCGGGTGATGGAGATTTCGTGGTGGTTGACCGTCGTGCGGCCATTGAGACCTGCGCCGCCAATCTTCAAGCGCGATCCGGAAGCAAGCTCAAGCGCCTCGTGGACATCAACTTCCATCACTCTCTCCGAGAATCAAAAGGCCCAGCCTCCGAGTTACCGGAGCTGGGCTGTGGAATGAACTGGCGGGCGGAAGGATTACCGCTCAAAGCTCTTGCTGCTTACGCAGTCCAAGGCAGTCAGTTACGACGCACAAGCTTACCGCCAATCTTCTATCCTCTTGCGAGGAATGGGTATCGAGAAGGGATGGCTTTGGAATTATGCCCGATCGCTATTGTCGCCGCACCGTTTAACCACAAGACAGTTCAGTGGCAGCATCATCCCAAAAATCGCTACCTTGGGAGTGGTCCCAAGGTTAGCTTGTAAGGTATCGGGGTGGCTGTGTGCACCAGCCGGCCTCAGCGTCCGCTCTTTCGAGCCACATACCCCAGCTTTTACCCCGACCTCGTTGAGGCGGCAAGTAATGGCGAGACAACCAATCCGTGTAGTCTAGCCGGCATTCGCCTCGAAATGTGGTGGAAACGGCACATTACGCCGTGGGTGCCGGGCGGTGAAATCCCAGCGGTGGCCCGGCGAGTGTTCCCTCGTCCCATAAGGACATGAGGTCCGCGATCAGAACAGCCACGCAAATCACCTGATTTGCGATGGATATTAGGCGACGCGATCAATCTGCGCAAGCCCGTCATATTCCTCCAATGTGTCGAGTTGTTTGATCATCCCCATGATTTTCGATTGCATCTCCTGGTCCATGTCCTTGATGGCGAGGAGAGCCTGGTCCTTGAGATTGATGTGGGTTGAACGGCCTTTCTTCAGTATCTTGCGAAGATTGCCCCTCAGGTGCATGACTTGGCTGGATTTTTCCTTTTCGAAGCGAGTGATTTTTTCGCGACGGATTTCCTGCCGGCGGCGATGTTCCTCGAACGCGATCGCCTCCAGATCATCGGTGTGGAAAACCTGTGGGCCATAGTCGGGGCTACGGAGGAAGCATACAACGCCATCGACCTCGCGCACCTCCTCGAAATTGGCTTTGGGCAGATTCACAAACGCGTAGCCGACCAGCAACGGGAGCCGACGCTCGATGATCTTGTTCGTCCGATGGTGGACGATCTCATACCAGTAGGCGGGCATGAAGACGTCGATACCTTCGTTCCTCAAACTGCGCTCGATGATGCTCTCGCCGACACGGTGGGTTTCCGCTCCTTCGATCGGCTTTGCCATCCGCTGAGTGCCCGGAGCCGCCCGGATCGCATACCACTCGCTCGATCCGCGCAGCGCCCGTCGGCGCGCCAGCATCGCGCGGAAGTGTTCTTCCTTCTCGCCGTCGCCGAGATTCGAATAGTCTACCTGTTCTTTCGCCGCCATGTTGCCCTCGCCTCGTTTGAAAAATGCCTACCTGAATTTCGGATGGGTGATGGCCGCCAGGATCATGTCCATGGCGATCATCTTGTTGATGTGCTGGGATCGGTTGCTCTCGACATAGGCCATGACGCCGGTCGGACCGTGGGTGATCCTCAGGCCGGGGTGATAGCCGCAATGCTGGCCGCCGCGCTCGTGCATGCCGGGGACGGGATAGACTTCGATCTTCAGATCATCGGCAGGGATTTCGAGCATTACGCCGCCCTCACCGATCGCATCCGGTGATGAGCGCAGTAATTGCCACCAACCGCCGTATCAGCGCAGAAGAGAAATGGGCCGCCGGCATTGAGAGGCCATTTGCATTCACTGGACCCGACGTCCAGAAGCGTCTTGCCATGCTGCAGCCGGTCGGCGTCATAAGTCTTGCCGTCAATCGGCGGAACCCAGTCTAGATCCGGAGCGCTCTCGACAAAAAGCTTCGGCTGCTTTTTAGGCGCTGGCTGGGCGATGGGCGCGGCCCGAGCGATAGGATCTCGCGGCTGGAACAGTTCAGGGAACTTCCTGACAATCCTTCCGACCGTCGGCTGAGTACGACCGACCACCTTGCCTATGGCTCTGAGCGATAAACCCTCATTCCAGAGCTTCGACGCCTTTGCCAGCAGTTTCGGATTATATTCCTTCTCTGCTGTTTTGCTCGGGAACAAGCCTCTGTTTCTTGACGTGATGCCGATCACGACGTTTCTGGTAACGCCGAATCTTTCCGCGATCTGCGTAGCGCTCTTCCCGTCCGCCCACATTTTCGAAGCGGCCGCGATGTCAACTGTGGCATGCTGGGGAACATCGACCCGGATATTCATGCCGCTTGCTCCTCATGGAATTCGGGATCCGCGATCGGTGGCTGAGATACATGCGCGGGTCTTGGTGCCCATACCTCGTCGATCGCCCAGAGGTGGATTGCACCAGCCGGATACTGGCCGTTCTTCGCGCCACTCTTGAACTTGTCTAGGCTTTCGCACTTCGAATGATAGTAATAGCCGGCCGCCTTCAGTTCATCGGCGCGGTGGCGAGCGGTGATGCGAAGATCCTTAAATCCTCGGTCATGCACATACCGGGTCGATGGCTGCTGAAGTGCCTGCTGATTTGCTCTCGCGTTGGCAAGCTCCTGGATAAGCGGCTTGTCTTCCGATCGGGCGAGGATGGCAAATTCCGGCGGTGACGGCACATACCGGCGATTGATCTCGTATTCGCCGCGGATGATCTTGGCGACGACGCGCTTCAATGCCTGACCGGAAATTCCCTTGAGGGCAAACGCATATACGGCCGGCGCTCGCTCGGCTTCCAGCGCCGACGGCAGCGCAAAACCTGCGGCAAGCAGCGACTTGATCGCTTCGGCGACTGCGGTTTCCGGCGCCGGCGCAAGTTTTTCAGTGAGAACGGAAATCTCGGTCTGCAAGGTCGAGAGTTGTGCCGGTAAATTCGTCATCTCGGGATATTCCTAGCTTTCGGTCGAATGCGTCAATTGCGGCTTGATGGTTCTGCTGGAATGGCGTCTTGCCGGGCGGAGCTTGTTGGCGAGGCTGAGCGTGGTCCCACGTACCGGCGGCTTTCCGTCGGTCGAAAGCATCCTGGATAGGGCCAACGAAGTACGACCAAGACTTGGCAGGGCGCGGAAGCTTGGCGGCGCTGGCCCGGACAGTGGGCAAGACGTCGAGCTCAAGATCTGCCCCGGCGGCGATAAGCGCCATGATCGGGCCCACGACGAACCCACCATGCGGCTGGATTTTGTCTCCCGCCGCCTCTCTGAGTTTGCTTTCGAGAAATTCCGGGTCGAGCGCGCGCGGCTGTTCCGAACGAAGTGAGGAACTATCTAGCTCTGTATCTGTATCTGTATCTGTATCTGCTTCTTGCAGCGTCACTTCGCCGTCACGTGACGTTTCTCCCACGTCACCGTTACGTTCTTGAACGTCACCACCAGCTTTTCGACGTTCCCGATATCGCCGCTGTCGTTCTTTCGAACTGTCGCTGTCGAACTGACGGTCACTCCACCTTGCAACCACCCCGCCATGAAGCCGCTCGATACCTTCAAGGCACTCGACAATACAAACCATGTCACTCTCATCGCACCGAAGAAAGTAAGCGGCTTCTCCAGCGTCAAACTCATATCTTCCGCCATCGTTGATCTCCGCAGCGCTTTCGAGGATTGCCCCCCACACCCAGACGACGCGCTCAACCGCCTGTTTGGTTTTAACGGCGACGCGGACGAGCTTTTCGTCACGCATCATGCCGGCGTAGTGGCGGAACCATCGGCTCATGCGGCATCCCTCACTGTCACAGTGCAAGGAACGCCTTCATCAACCCAGCGGGCATGAAGATCGACCACGCAATTGTCATTGGAAATGGTGCTGGTCGACTGGAGCAAATCGCAGACGGCCTTCAAAATGTTGTCGATATCTCTGCCCTTGTTTCCGCCTCGGTAGGCGTCGATCGTCACGATGACGTCGCCAGGGAACCGCTTGAACTTGCCGCCGCGATTGCGCTGGGCGATCAGCATCCAGCCGGCTTCCTCGATCCAGTCCTTGTATTGCTTCGAGCGTCTCTGGCTGATGCCGCGACCGACGTAGAGGTTCCAGAGCGAAGGTGGCATTGGGAGATCGAACGAGATGACGCGCGTCATGCTCTGGCCCTCGCTCTCTTCTCGCGAGACCATTCTCTCTGGTAGGCGCGGTGCTTGTCGCGAAAGCGGATTTCCTCGGCATTCCGACGTTCGTAATAATCGTCGTGGGTTGTGTCGCCGCGCTCGATGTTGCGGAGGCGATGGATCTGGCGTTCAACTTCCGAGACGTCGATATCGAGCCTGTCGGCGATCTGGATATAATCGAGGTCGGTGCGGAAGAGTTCGAGAGCGTTCATGCCGCCTCCATTTGGAGGGCAAGATGCGAGCAATTCGCCCACACAAGCGCGCATGCGACCGGCGGAGATACGGAATTGCCGACACATGAGACCTGAACTGATTTCGAGAACGGCACCCACACAGCGTCACCGCCGCCAGCCGGCTGTGCGTAGACGCCATCGATAATGTATTCTGGTGGAAACCCCTGCGCGCCATACAGTTCGCGAGGCATGAGCATGCGCATACCGATGTCGACGACAATGAACGTCTCGCCACCGATTATCAGCGTGACGAACTCGCGGTCATCCCAGAAGCCGTGCGAACGCATGAAGTCAGCGACCCGGCGAGCGCGATCCTCTTGATCAGGCGTGAACGGTGGCGCTGATATGCCGGCCTCGACGTGGCTGAACCGCGGCTTTGTGGTGATGGTGTGGAAAGGTTCGTCTTCAGGAGTGTCCTGGTCAGACCCATAATAGGCATGAAGGTGCGGCGCGACGAGCACCGACTTGTTAACGCCTGCCGTTACAGTGGCCGACGGCTCATCAACCCCATGACCGATTGACGCCCCGAACTGTCGGGAGATGAAGGCCGATATAATCCCCTGCTGCGCGCCGGTCGCGGTGACGGTCGAAAGAGGCTCGTCCACTTCGCGACCTGGGTTGACTCCACCGATACGTCGACTGTCGTTGTTGTGCTGGGCAACAAATACCGCGGCGACCGCATGCCGATTTTCCGTAGTGATCGTGCGCACCGGCTCTGAAACGTCGGCCGAGCGATCTTCTCCACCATTCCCCTGCCCGTAGAACGCTGACAGATGCGGAATGATGACCGAGTTCTGATCTTTCTTGCTGGCACAGATCGTATGGTGTGGCTCTTCGACAGATCGGTTCCCGCCGCCCTGCTGGGCATAGGTCAGGACCGGGGCGACGACGGACAGGCCAGCGCTGCCGGCCGTGATCGTATGTGTCGGCTCATCAGCGCCGTTGAACGGCTTTCCCGAATTTCGCATCGTCATTAGATGCGGGGCGATCATGCCCAGCGGCGCAGCGCCGCCCGGGCGCTTGATGAAGCTGTTGGCAGTGACCGTCGACAAGGGTTCGCGGAGATCTTGTCCGGTTGCACCGGTATTGAAGCGGATGACCGACGGCGAGATCAACCCGTGCTTGACGCCGCCGGCAACGACAGTCCCGAGAGGAGCGTCGATATCCAGAATTCGAGGCTGTTGCCCGGCACGCTCGCCATATCCAGTCTGAACGATGAATGGGCGTTCGGCGTCTAGGACATAGCGCTTCATCCCGCGGGCGACGCGGGCCATGGTATTGTTGGCGAGCGGCCGAACGGCTCGCAGGCCATGCTTCTCCATCACCTCTTCCGAGGTATCGAAGATCGACGGGCAAGGAAGAGACCAGTCGATGATTTCTGCCGCGGTGCGCCAAGGCTGCTTGCGGCCTGCGATGACGTCGGGGTCATCTGGCTTTGCATGCGTCGGCTCGGGCCAAACTATCGGCTGGCCGTCGAAGCGGATGATAACGAACAAGCGCTTGCGGATCGTCGGTGCGCCGTAGTCACAGGCTCGCAGTTCCTTGTATTTGATCTTGCCGCCGAGCTTGCGCAGCGCCTTGCACCATTTCTGGAAGGTCTCGCCCTTGCGCTCAGCATCCGGCATCAAACCGCGATCGGTCTCGACCAGCGGGCCATAATCCTTGA